>NZ_POUC01000009.1 GCF_002891435.1 Streptomyces cahuitamycinicus | reverse complement strand
GCCTATGCCCACCCACCACCCGAATCACTCGGCCAGGAGCTGCTGTCGCCCCCGAAGCTGTCGGCCGGGAGCCGCTGTCGCTGCGAAGCTGTCGCCTCGGTCGCAAACCCCGCCCCAAAACCCCTACGGCCTTGTCACTCCCCGTCGTACCCTGGGAGTCGCGAGGCCGCCCTCAGCTGTGCGGCCGTGACGAGGAGGAACCGCAGGCCTTCAGCGCCGGCCCATGACTCAATCATCGACAGCTCACACCCCCGCGCATGAGCAGGCGAGAGCACAGTTCACTGTCCCCGCCCAGCACCCCATGGTCACCGTCCTGGGGTCCGGCGACTCCCTCCTGCGCGTGATCGAGAAGGCTTTCCCGGCGGCCGACATCCACGTCCGGGGCAACGAGATCAGCGCGGTCGGCGACCAGAAGGACGTCGCCCTCATTTCGCGCGTGTTCGACGAGATGATGCTGGTGCTCCGCACCGGGCAGCCGATGACGGAGGACGCAGTGGAACGCTCGATCGCCATGCTCAAGGCGAGCGACAACGGCGAGAGCGACGGCCAGGAGACCCCCGCCGAGGTGCTCACGCAGAACATCCTGTCCTCGCGCGGCCGCACGATCCGCCCCAAGACGCTCAACCAGAAGCGCTACGTCGACGCCATCGACAAGCACACCATCGTGTTCGGCATCGGCCCCGCGGGCACCGGCAAGACGTACCTGGCGATGGCCAAGGCCGTGCAGGCCCTGCAGTCCAAGCAGGTCAACCGCATCATCCTGACCCGCCCCGCGGTCGAGGCCGGAGAGCGCCTCGGCTTCCTGCCGGGCACCCTCTACGAGAAGATCGACCCCTACCTGCGCCCGCTCTACGACGCGCTGCACGACATGCTCGACCCGGACTCGATCCCGCGCCTGATGGCGGCGGGGACGATCGAGGTCGCGCCGCTGGCATACATGAGGGGCAGGGCGCAACCGCTCTTCACCAAAGTCCTCACACCGGACGGCTGGCGCCCCATCGGGGACCTTCAGGTCGGTGACCTGGTCATCGGGTCCAACGGCGAGCCGACACCGGTCCTCGGCGTCTATCCACAGGGCGAGCGGGACATCTACCGGGTCACGGCCCAGGACGGTTCCTGGACGCTGTGCTGCGGTGAGCACCTGTGGACGGTCCGCACCGCCGCCGACAAGCGCCGCGGCAAGCCATGGCGGGTCCTGGAGACCCGGGAGATGATCGGCAACCTGCGGGCGGCTCACGCTCGCCGGTACGAACTGCCGATGCTCACCGCGCCGGTCCAGCTGCCGGAGCGAGACGTCCCCATGGACCCGTACGCCCTGGGACTGCTGCTCGGTGACGGCTGCCTCACCGGCTCCACGACCCCCTCCTTCGCGACCGAGGATCCGGAACTGGCCGACGCTCTGGAGGCCTCGCTGCCCGGTGTCGCCGTGCGGCACAAGCGCGGACCGGACTACGTTCTCAACCGGATCAAGTCCCCGGGCGACGTGATCACCCTGGAGAACCCCGTCACGCGTGCCCTGCGTGAACTGGACCTGCTGCGTACTCGCTCGCACTCCAAGTTCGTCCCGGACGGCTACCTGTACAACTCGGCTGAGGTACGGCTGGCGGTCCTCCAGGGCCTGCTGGACTCCGATGGCGGCCCGGTGACGCAGAAGCACCGCACCTGCCGGATCCAGTACACGACGACGTCGGCTCTGCTCCGCGACGACGTCATCGCCCTGGTGCAGTCGCTGGGCGGTGTGGCGTACACCCGCCGCAGGGCCGCCGAGGGGCGCAGGCCCGGCCTCGCCAGGGGGCGGGAGGTCCGATACCGGTACGACGCTCATGTCATCGACATCCGCCTCCCCGAAGGCATCGAACCCTTCCGCCTCCCCCGTAAGCGCGACAAGTACCTCGCTGCCGGAGGCGGCGGGCGCCCGATGCGGTTCATCGACAGCATCGAGCCCGCAGGCCGGGAGGAGACCGTCTGTATCCAGGTGGCGGCCGAGGACTCGTTGTACGTCACGCAGGACCACCTGCTGACGCACAACACGCTCAACGACGCCTTCATCATCCTGGACGAGGCCCAGAACACGAGCCCCGAGCAGATGAAGATGTTCCTCACCCGCCTCGGCTTCGAGTCGAAGATCGTGATCACGGGTGACGTCACGCAGGTCGACCTGCCGGACGGGACGAAGAGCGGGCTGCGGCAGGTGCAGGACATCCTGGAAGGCTTGGAGGACGTGCACTTCTCCCGGCTCTCCTCCCAGGACGTCGTCCGGCACAAGCTGGTGGGCCGTATCGTCGACGCGTACGAGAAGTACGACACCACGCACGGCACCCAGAACGGCGCGCACAAGAGCCGCGGCAAGTCCGGGCACAAGGGGAAGTAGACACACACAGCACCATGTCGATCGACGTCAACAACGAGTCAGGCACCGAGGTCGACGAGCAGGCGGTCCTCGACATCGCCCGCTACGCGCTCGCTCGGATGCGCATCCACCCGCTCTCCGAGCTCTCGGTGATCGTCGTGGACGCCGACGCCATGGAGCAGCTCCACATCCAGTGGATGGACCTCCCGGGTCCGACGGACGTCATGTCCTTCCCGATGGACGAGCTGCGCCCGCCCTCCAAGGACGACGACGAGCCGCCCCAGGGGCTGCTCGGCGACATCGTGCTGTGCCCCGAGGTCGCGCAGAAGCAGGGCGAGGAAGCCGACACGCAGCACTCCATGGACGAGGAGCTCCAGTTGCTCACCGTCCACGGCGTGCTGCACCTGCTGGGCTACGACCACGAGGAACCGGACGAGAAGGCCGAGATGTTCGGCCTCCAGGCGGCCATCGTGGACGGCTGGCGCGCGGAGCGGGGCCTGACCGGCCCGTCCCCGGCGCCGACGGTCTCCTGAGCCCGCCGATGAATCCGCAACTCGCCCTGGGCGCCGTCGCCCTGGTCGTAGTGGCCTGGCTCGCCGCCTGTGCGGAGGCGGGCCTCGCGCGCGTCTCCAGCTTCCGCGCCGAGGAGGCCGTGCGCTCCGGCCGCCGCGGCAGCGCCAAGCTCTCCCAGGTCGCCGCCGATCCCACCCGCTACCTCAACGTGGCGCTGCTGGTCCGCGTCGCGTGCGAGATGGCCGCCGCCGCGCTGATCACCTACGGCTGCCTCCAGGCGTTCGACGGCACCACCGAGGCCCTCCTGGTCGCCATCGCGGTCATGGTCCTCGTGTCCTACGTCGCCGTCGGCGTCTCCCCGCGCACCATCGGCCGCCAGCACCCGCTGAACACGGCGACGCTCTCGGCGTACGTCCTGGTGCCGCTGGCCCGGATCATGGGCCCCGTCCCGTCGCTGCTGATCCTCATCGGCAACGCGCTCACGCCCGGCAAGGGCTTCCGCCGCGGACCCTTCGCCTCCGAGGCGGAGCTGCGCGCACTGGTCGACCTCGCCGAGAAGGAGTCCCTCATCGAGGACGAGGAGCGCCGCATGGTGCACTCAGTCTTCGAGCTGGGCGACACCCTCGTCCGCGAGGTCATGGTCCCGCGCACGGACCTGGTGGTCATCGAGCGCTTCAAGACGATCCGCCAGGCCCTCACACTCGCCCTGCGCTCCGGCTTCTCGCGCATCCCGGTCACCGGCGAGAGCGAGGACGACATAGTCGGGATCGTGTATCTGAAGGACCTGGTCCGCAAGACGCACATCAGCCGTGACGCCGAGTCCGAGCAGGTGTCCACGGCCATGCGCCCGGCGTTCTTCGTCCCCGACACCAAGAACGCCGGTGACCTGCTGCGCGAGATGCAGAAGGAACGCAACCACGTCGCCGTCGTCATCGACGAGTACGGCGGCACGGCCGGCATCGTCACCATCGAGGACATCCTCGAAGAGATCGTCGGCGAGATCACCGACGAGTACGACCGTGAACTGCCGCCGGTCGAGGAGCTCGGCGAGGACCGGTTCCGCGTCACGGCCCGCCTCGACATCGGCGACCTGGGCGAGCTGTACGGCCTGGAGGAGTACGACGACGAGGATGTCGAGACGGTCGGCGGCCTGCTGGCCAAGGCGCTGGGTCGCGTCCCCATCGCGGGAGCCTCCTCCGTGGTGGACCTGCCCGACGGCCGGGTGCTGCGCCTGACCGCGGAGGCCGCCGCCGGCCGCCGGAACAAGATCGTGACGGTGCTGGCGGAGCCGGTGGACGCGGCGGCCCCGCCTTCGAAGGCGGAGAAGCCGGCGTGACCCCGCAGGAACTGCGTGCGTTCTGCCTGTCCTTCAACGCGGCGGTGGAGGACTTCCCGTTCAGCCCGGAGATCTCGGTCTTCAAGGTGCGGGGGAAGCTCTTCGCCCTGTCGTACCTGGACGCGCGCCCCCTGAGGGCCAACCTCAAGTGCGACCCGGAGGAGGCGATCCGGCTGCGCCGCGAGCACGAGGGCCTCATCGTCCCCGGCTGGCACATGAACAAGCGCCACTGGAACACGGTCACGGTCGACGGCGAACTCCCGGACGGACTGGTCCGGGAGCTCATCGAGGACTCGTACGACCTGGTCGTGGCGGGCCTGCCCCGAGCGGACCGCCTGTGCCTCGACCGCCCATGACGCTTCCGTATGCTCGGATCATGACCGACAGCAGCGCGCTCGACCCCGAGGACCGCAAGATCGTCACCCTGGCCCGTGCCGCGCGGGCCCGCAACGGCGTGCCCGAGGGCGCTGCCGTACGGGACGAGACCGGACGCACCTATGTCGCGGGCACCGTGGCCCTCGACTCCCTGAAGCTCAGTGCCCTGCGGACGGCGGTGGCGATGGCGGTCGCCTCGGGCGCGCGGTCGCTGGAGGCGGCGGCGGTCGTGACCGAGGCGCAGACCGCGTCCGCGGAGGACCGGGCGGCGGTGCGTGACCTCGGCGGTGCGGAGACGCCCGTGCTGGTGGCGGGGTTCGACGGTGTCGTCCGGCTGACGGTCAGGGCGGGCTGAGGCCCCGGGGCCTGCGCCCCACGGACCCTCATCGGCCCGAACGGCCCGGCCCTCAAGCGCCGGACGGCCTGGACCGCGAGCGCCGGTCGGCCTGGACCGCGAGCGCCGGTCGGCCCGGTCCTCAAGTGCCGAACGGCCTGGACTTCAAGCGCCGGACGGCCTCGTCCTCAAGCGCCGGACGGCCTGGTCGGTGGCCGGCCGGCCCGGTCCACTGTCACCACTGGCCGAACTTCGCTGTAACCGCCGGTAATTAGGCCAGTTTTCAACCTTGCCGCCCCCTGCCCCAGGCGCATCAATGGAACCGTAAGTTCCGACGGACCGTCAGGTTCGGCTCTCGCGCAGCGTGCCCGCACTCACCTGCCGAGCGGTCCCCCCACACGGAAACGGAGCCGGAATCCCATGAGATGCAAGCGAATCGGAGCAGGCGCGGCACTGGCGGCCGGGGCCCTCGCGGTCACCGGGCTCGCCTTCGCCCCCGCAGCCCTCGCCGTCACCCCCCAGACGGCGACGATCAGCGCGGACTGCGGCAGCTTCGGCAGCGGCGAGGCCACACTCACGGCCACGCAGAACGGCACCGCCGCCACCCTCACCGTCAAGTCCTCCGCCATCACGGCGCCCATCGCGCTGGGAGAGGACTCGATCACGTCCGCCCTCACCCTGGTGAAGAGCGGCGGCGGCACCGTCGACTTCACCGGCACGGAGAACCCGGCGATGGCCGCCGGCGCCCCCGTCGAGGTCGGCCCCCTCAGCGGCACCGTGGCCTCCGGCGACAGCCTCGATGCCTTCGGCGGCTCGCTGAGGATGACCGTCTTCGGCATCACCATCACCTGCACGGCGAGCGGGCCGCAGTCACCGGGCCCCTTCGTGTTCGACTGAGAACGAAAGGCGACGCGGCCCCGGCGTCAGAGCGCGTCGGGGCCGCGCTCGCCCGTCCGCACGCGCACGACCGTGTCCACCGGCAGCGCCCACACCTTGCCGTCCCCGATCTTGCCCGTGTGCGCGGCCTTCACGACCGCGTCGATGACGGTGTCGGCCTCCGCGTCCTCGACGACGACCTCGATCCGGACCTTGGGCACCAGGTCGACCTGGTACTCGGCGCCTCGGTACACCTCGGTGTGGCCGCGTTGCCGGCCGTAGCCGCTGGCCTCGCTGACGGTCAGGCCGTGCACGCCGAGTGCCCGCAGGGCGTTCTTGACCTCGTCGAGGCGGTACGGCTTGACGATCGCGGTGATGAGCTTCATGCCTGGGGGGTGACCTTCCGGGCGTGGGGGACGACGGAGGAGGAGACCGGGGCACCGTGGCCCAGGACCCCGTGATCGTAGGCCGTCTCCGCGCGCGCCGTAAGGTCCGGGCCGGTCCGCTCCCGCTCCTCGTTCGACCGTCCACGTCCGATCCGGTATCCCGGGGCGTGGAGGACCCCGCTGCCGCATTCCCGGACCACGGACACGGTCCGTGCGCGCCGGATACGGAGCGAAAGCGGGAGACCGGGAAACCCACGAGGCACGTCCGGTGCGGGGCGGCTCCGTGGATCAGGGACAATGGGCGCCATGAGCGTTCGTACCCAGTCATCCGAAGAGCCGGCCGGAGCTGTCCACAGGGCTGGCTTCGCCTGCTTCGTGGGCCGTCCCAACGCGGGCAAGTCCACCCTCACGAATGCTCTGGTCGGCCAGAAGGTGGCGATCACGGCGAACCAGCCGCAGACGACGCGGCACACCGTACGGGGCATCGTGCACCGCCCGGACGCCCAGCTGATCCTGGTCGACACCCCGGGCCTGCACAAGCCGCGCACGCTGCTGGGTGAGCGGCTCAACGACATCGTGCGCACGACGTGGGCCGAGGTCGACGTGATCGGCTTCTGTCTGCCGGCGAACGAGAAGCTCGGCCCCGGTGACCGTTTCATCGCCAAGGAACTGGCGTCCATCAAGAAGACGCCGAAGATCGCGATCGTCACGAAGACCGACCTGGTGGACGGCAAGACGCTCGCCGAGCAGCTCATCGCGATCGACCAGCTCGGTCAGGAACTGGGCTTCGAGTGGGCGGAGATCGTCCCGGTCTCCGCGGTCGGCGACAAGCAGGTGGGCCTGCTGGCCGACCTGATCGTCCCGCTCCTGCCCGAGGGCCCGGCCCTCTACCCCGAGGGCGACCTGACCGACGAGCCGGAGCAGGTCATGATCGCGGAGCTGATCCGCGAGGCCGCGCTTGAAGGCGTCCGCGACGAGCTGCCGCACTCCATCGCGGTCGTCGTCGAGGAGATGCTCCCGCGCGAGGACCGCCCCGCCGACAAGCCCCTCCTCGACATCCACGCCTTCGTCTACATCGAGCGCCCCAGCCAGAAGGGCATCATCATCGGCCCCAAGGGCAAACGCCTGAAGGAGGTCGGCATCAAGTCCCGCAAGCAGATCGAGGCCCTGCTGGGCACGCCCGTGTTCCTGGACCTGCATGTGAAGGTCGCGAAGGACTGGCAGCGGGATCCGCGGCAGTTGCGCAAGCTGGGGTTCTGAGGGCCTCACCGCCTATAACGGCGACCCGAGGCTCGCCCACACCGCGTTGCCGCCCGTGAGGGTCGAGCGGGTGATGCCCCAGCTGTCGGCTATCTCCCGTACGAGCAGCAGGCCGCGGCCGTTCTCGTCATCGGGGCCGGGGCAGCGGTCGGGGATGCCGCGGCCCGTGAGGTCGCCGTCGTGCACCTCCAGCCGGAAGCGCGCGTCCGTCATCAGCTGGACCCCGCACAGGATCCGCTCGCTGAGCGTGTGCAGCACGGCGTTGGTCACCAGCTCGGACACGAGCAGCACCGCGTTCGCGCACGCCTCCTCGGGCACCCGCCACGCGGCCAGCCGCGCGCGCATGGCATGACGGGCGACTCTGACACTGGTCCGCTGCGGCGGCAGCTCCAGCCAGTCGGTGCGGTCCGGGCGCACCGCGTCCAGGAACCGGGGAGTGGATGTCGTGTGGGGGGACACGGCGATCGCCTTCCGTGGGGGGTGGGCGAAGTCAAGGAAGGGGCGAGCGGACAACGGACCGGCCGGCTGTGGGGGTTGGTGCTTCCGGAACCCTGGTCACACAAGTAACTATGCGCGGAGAGCAGTTCACGCTGCAACCATCTCCCTGATAATTTCAGATGGACGGTATCGCCCAGGCCCAACGATTCGATGAATCGTTCAAGTCCTCGCAAAACCAGCGGCGGTGACGACCCCTCAGGAGGCACGGCGTGAGCGACCCGCGACCAGGAACCGGCGCCGGTGCCCCCACCGTCCTGCGCATGATCCTGGGCCGCCGGCTCCAGGAGGCCCGGCAGCACGCGGGCCTGTCCCTCGACGACGCCGCCAAGGCCCTGCGCGTCACCCCGCTGACCATCCGCCGTCTGGAGAAGGCCGAGGTCGGCCTGAAGATCCTCTACGTCGAGAAACTGCTGGAGACCTACGGGGCCGGCCGGCAGGAGATCGACGAGTTCGTCACCCTGGCCGAGCGGGCCAACGAGCCCGGCTGGTGGCACCCGTACCGCGATGTGATGCCGTCCTGGTTCACGGCCTACGTGAGCCTGGAGACCGGCGCCAGAACGCTGCGCACCTACGAGCCGCACTACGTCACGGGCCTGCTCCAGACGCCCGGCTACGCCCGTGCCGTGCTGCGCGGCGGCTTCCCGAACGACAGCGAGGACGACCTCGACCGGCGCGTGGAGCTCAGGCTGCGCCGCCAGGGCCTGCTCACCAAGCCGGACGCGCCCACCCTGTGGGTGGTGATGGAGGAGGCCGTACTGCACCGGGTGGCGGGCGGTCCCGAGGTGATGCGGGACCAGATCGACCGCCTCCTGGAGGCGTCCGAGCTGGAGCACGTCAGCGTCGACATCGTGCCGTTCGCCGCGGGTGCCCACGTCGGGGCGTGCGCGCCCTTCACCTACTTCCGGTTCGAGGAGCGGGAGCTGCCCGACATCGTCTACAGCGAGATCCTCTCCGCGTCCGTCTACCTCGACCAGCGCGCGGACGTCGTGGCCCATCTGGAGGCGCACAACCGGCTGTCGCTGAAGACCTCGTCCGCGGACAGCAAGGCGCTGCTGAACCGCATGCGGAAGGAGTACTCATGACCGTCACCGAGGGTGCCGTGTACAACGGCATGCCCGCGTCGGACCTCGGCGAGCAGGGCTGGGAACGTCCGTGGAGCGGCCCCAACGGGGGTCAGTGCGTGGAGACGAAGCAGCTCACCGACGGCCGCGTGGCCGTGCGCCAGTCGGCCGATCCCGCCGGTCCCGCGCTGATCTACACGCCCGAGGAGATCACCGCGTTCGTCACGGGGGTCAAGCAGGGCCTCGCCGACCATCTGACGGCCCGCTGAAGCCCTGGCGGACCGACTCGCACCACCACCCCCACCGAGAGGCACCCCTCATGAGCACCTCGCACGCCGCGCGGGACATCGACACCAGCAGGCCGCACTCCGCCCGCATGTACGACTACTACCTCGGCGGCAAGGACCACTTCGACGTCGACAAGCAGGCGGCCGAGCGGGTCGCCGAGGCCTACCCCGCCATATTCGTGTGCGCCCGAGAGAACCGGGCCTTCATGCACCGCGCCACCCGGGTCCTCGCCCGGGAGCACGGCATCCGCCAGTGGCTGGACATCGGCACCGGCATCCCCACCGAGCCCAACCTGCACCAGGTCGCCCAGTCCGTGGTCCCGGACGCCCGGGTGGTCTACGCCGACAACGACCCGCTCGTCCTCAAGTACGCCGAGCGTCTGATGCGCAGCACCTCCGAGGGCCGCACCACGTACATCGAGGCGGACGTCAACGACCCGCAGTCGCTGCTGAACGCGCCCCAACTGGCCGACATCCTGGACCTGGACCGCCCGGTGGCGCTGTCCCTGAACGCCCTGATGCACTTCGTCACCGACGCCCAGGACCCGTACGGCATCGTGCGCCGCCTGCTGGACGTGCTGCCCTCGGGCAGCGCCCTGGCACTGAGCCACTGCACGCCCGACTTCGACCCGGCTACCTGGCAGAAGGTCACCGACATCTACACCTCGGCCGGTACGCCGGTGCGGTTCCGCTCGCGCCAGGACGTCGCCCGCTTCTTCGACGGCCTGGACCTGCTGGAGCCGGGCGTCGCGGTCGGCCACCGCTGGCGCCCGGACGCCGTGCAGGGCGACGCCCCGACGGACGCCGAGGTCAGCCTCTGGACCGGGGTGGGCATCAAGCCGTAGCCGTCTGCCCCCGCAGCAGCTCCCGGTACCAGTGGTACGACGCCTTCGGGGTCCGCTCCAGCGTGCCGAAGTCGACGTGGACCAGGCCGAAGCGGCGTGCGTAGCCCTCCGCCCACTCGAAGTTGTCGAGCAGGGACCACACGAAGTAGCCGCGCACGTCGACGCCGGCCTCCACGGCCCGGTGCAGCGCCCGGATGTGGCCGTCCAGGTAGGCGATGCGGTCCTGGTCGTCGACGCCCGGGTACGAACATCCGTTCTCGGTGATGACGACGGGCGGGAGCCGGTCGCCGTAGCGGTCGCGGAAGGTGGTGAGGAGCTCGCTGAGGCCCTCGGGCACGACCGGCCAGCCGAAGTCCGTGACCGGCCGGCCCTCGATCTCCCGGACGGAGAAGGGGAGTTCGGCGGGCATGGTGACCCCGCCGAACTCGATCTCCGCGCCCTGGGGGGCACCCACCCTGGTCGGGGCGTAGTAGTTGATCCCGTACCAGTCCAGCGGCTCGGCGATCACCTTGAGGTCGGCCTCGACGTCCCCGGGCATCAGCTCGCCGATGCCGTCCGGGTACCGGCCCAGCAGCAGCGGGTCCGCGAACAGGCGGTTCAGCAGCAGGTCGTAGAAGTCCGCCGCCTCCACGTCCGCCGCCTCCTGCGACGCCGCCCAGGTCGGCCCGTGCGAGTTGGCGACGCCGATGTCCGTGGCGCCCGCGGCGCGCAGGGCCCGGACGGCCAGGCCGTGGGCGAGCAGCTGGTGGTGGGCGACCGGCAGCGCGTCGAACAGCAGCCGCTTCCCCGGTGCGTGCACGCCCAGGGCGTGGCCCAGCAGGGTGTGCTCGGCGGGCTCGTTCAGGGTGATCCACTTCGTCACACGGTCGCCGAGGCGGCCGGCCACCAGGGACACGTACTCGGCGAAGCGCTCGGCGGTGTCCCGCTCCAGCCAGTCCAGCTCCGCCGGCAGGTCCCAGTGGAACAGGGTCGGCACCGGGCGGACGCCCGCCGCGCACAGGTCGTCCACCAGCCGGTCGTAGAAGTCCAGGCCCTTCCCGGAGCGCACCCGCGGCCAGGAGACCGAGAAGCGGTAGGCGTTCACGCCCAGGCCGGCCAGGAGCGCCACGTCCTCGCGGTGGCGGTGGACGTGGTCGCAGGCCACATCCGCCGTCGAGCCGTCCTTCACCCGCCCCGGCGTGGCCGTGAAGGCGTCCCACACGGACGGCTCGCGTTCGTCCGCGCCGCCCTCGATCTGGTGCGCCGAGGTGGACACGCCCCAGAGGAAGCCGGCCGGGAAGCGGGGGATCGGGTTGCCTGCGTCAGTCGCCATGCGCTGGATCATCCGTACCGGCGGTAACGGAAGTCAACGGCCGGGCGGGAAGGAGCCGTCAGGCCCCTTCCTTCAGCACCCGCGAGATCAGCTTCCGCTGCTCGTCCGTCAGCCGGGGATCCGCGCAGTACACCGTCCTCCCGTCCACGGTGAGCTGGTAGCTGAACCCGTCCGGGACCCCGACCGGAGGCGTGCTGCGGCCGGCGGCGACTGCCTGCTCGGCCAGCGCGTGCCACTCGGAGGCATCGGAGCGGCCCGAGGTGTCCACCTCGGCATGCCGCTCGATGCCCGCGAAACCGCCCGTGCGCCGCACCTGAATACGCATGACACCTGTCTAGTACGGAACTACAGGGTCCGCACCCCGACCTGCTCCCAGCCCTTCGACACGGCGTCCAGTTCCTCCCCGTCGCCGAAGCGTTCCCGGGCGGCCTTGACGGTGAGCGTGGCGAAGTCGGTGAACATCGCGTCCTGCCTCAGCTCGCCGCCGGTCAGCACGTCGTACCAGACCTGCCCGGCCCGCTCCCAGGCGTGGCCGCCGAGGGCCGTGGCCGCGAGGTGGAAGGCGTGGTTCGGGATGCCCGAGTTGATGTGGACACCGCCGTTGTCGCGGCCCGTGCGCACGAAGTCGTCCATCGTCGCCGGCTGCGGGTCCTTGCCGAGGACGTCGTCGTCGTACGCCGTGCCCGGCTCCTTCATGGAGCGCAGCGCCGTGCCCGTCACCCGGGGGGCGAGCAGGCCCGCGCCGATCAGCCAGTCGGCCTCGGCGGCGGTCTGGCCCAGGGTGTACTGCTTGATCAGGGCGCCGAAGACATCCGACAGGGACTCGTTGAGCGCGCCGGGCTGGCCGAAGTAGGTGAGGTTGGCCGTGTACTGCGTGACGCCGTGCGCGAGTTCGTGGCCGATGACGTCGATCGGGATCGTGAAGTCGAGGAAGATCTCCCCGTCCCCGTCGCCGAAGACCATCTGCTCGCCGTTCCAGAACGCGTTGTTGTAGTCGCGGTCGTAGTGCACCGTCGCGTTCAGCGGGAGGCCGTTCCCGTCGATCGAGTCGCGCCGGTAGGCCTGGAGGAACAGCTCGAAGGTGGCGCCGAGACCGGCGTAGGCGCGGTTGACGGTGGCGTCCTTGCCGGGCTTGTCGCCCTCGCCGCGGACCTTGTGGCCGGGCAGGTCGGTGCCGTGCCGGGCGTCGTGGACGGTGCGCTGCGGCCTGCCGTCGGCGACCGCGGCGGCGGCGGTCGCGCCGATGACCGTGGTGAGGCGGCGCTGGGTGCGCTCGAAGGCGTCACGCTGCAGGGTGCGGCGGGCGGGACGGGCGAGTGCGGGGTCCTCGGCCTGGGCGAGCCGGTCGAGGACATGAGGCGGAACGATGGTGCAGAAGACGGGCTCGAAGCCCCCGTGGGTCGTCATGCCCGGCACCCTTGCACTGCGTGACGGAACTGTCACTAGTCGCCACCATGATTGGTGAAATACCGGGACACAGGCCCTCACGCTCCGTGGTGGGTGCTATGGGGAAGTGGCGTAGCGCACTTTTTGTCCCCTATGTGCGCCCGGTCCCGCATACTGATACGACCCCACGCGCCGGGAGAGGCTCCACTAGCATGCTGCGCATCATGCGTTTCGGGCTGCTTCTCCTTAGCTGCCGCGGCGAGGGCCTGTAGAGGCCGACTCCCTCCCCGCGGAGCTTGGTGCTGCGTCGTCGGCCGTCCTTCCGGACACCCTCTGAGGAGCCCTAAGCATCATGGCGAACCGCCAGCAGCCCAGTTCCATGCCGACCCACAAGTACGGCCGCTACGAGCAGGTCGACATCCCGGACCGCACCTGGCCGGAGCAGCGCATCACCACCGCCCCCCGCTGGCTCTCCACCGACCTGCGCGACGGCAACCAGGCCCTGATCGACCCCATGTCGCCCGCCCGCAAGCGCGCCATGTTCGACCTGCTGGTGAAGATGGGCTACAAGGAAATCGAGGTCGGCTTCCCGGCCTCCGGCCAGACCGACTTCGACTTCGTGCGCTCCATCATCGAGGAGCCCGGGGCCATCCCCGACGACGTCACCATCTCCGTACTGACCCAGGCCCGCGAGGACCTGATCGAGCGCACGGTGGAGTCGCTGAAGGGCGCCAAGCGCGCGACCGTCCACCTGTACAACGCCACCGCGCCGGTCTTCCGCCGGGTCGTCTTCCGCGGCTCCAAGGACGACATCAAGCAGATCGCCGTCGACGGCACGCGCCTGGTCATGGAGTACGCGGAGAAGCTGCTGGGTCCCGAGACCGAGTTCGGTTACCAGTACAGCCCCGAGATCTTCACCGACACCGAGCTGGACTTCGCCCTGGAGGTCTGCGAGGCGGTGATGGACGTCTGGCAGCCCGGCCCGGGCCGCGAGATCATCCTGAATCTGCCGGCGACCGTCGAGCGCTCCACGCCCTCCACGCACGCCGACCGCTTCGAGTGGATGGGCCGCAACCTCTCCCGCCGCGAGCACGTCTGCCTGTCGATCCACCCCCACAACGACCGCGGCACCGCCGTCGCAGCCGCCGAGCTGGCCCTGATGGCCGGCGCCGACCGCGTCGAGGGCTGCCTGTTCGGGCAGGGCGAGCGCACCGGCAACGTCGACCTGGTCACCCTGGGCATGAACCTCTTCTCGCAGGGCGTCGACCCGCAGATCGACTTCTCCGACATCGACGAGATCCGTCGCACGTGGGAGTACTGCAACCAGATGGAGGTCCACCCGCGCCACCCGTACGTGGGCGACCTGGTCTACACGTCCTTCTCCGGCTCCCACCAGGACGCCATCAAGAAGGGCTTCGACGCCATGGAGGCCGACGCCGCCGCCAAGGGCGTCACCGTCGACGACATCGAGTGGGCCGTCCCCTACCTGCCCATCGACCCCAAGGACGTCGGCCGCTCCTACGAGGCGGTCATCCGGGTCAACTCGCAGTCCGGCAAGGGCGGTATCGCCTACGTCCTCAAGGACGGCCACAGTCTGGACCTGCCGCGCCGTATGCAGGTCGAGTTCTCCAAGGTCATCCAGGCCAAGACGGACGCCGAGGGCGGCGAGGTCACACCGAAGGACATCTGGTCGGTCTTCCAGGACGAGTACCTGCCCAACCCCGAGAACCCGTGGGGCCGGATCCAGGTCAAGAACAACCAGTCGACGACCGACACCGACGGCGTGGACACACTGAAGGTGGAGGCCACACTGGACGGCCAGGACACCGTCCTGACCGGTTCCGGCAACGGTCCGATCTCGGCCTTCTTCGACGCCCTGCAGTCCGTCGGCATCGACGTACGCCTGCTGGACTACCAGGAGCACACGATGAGCGAGGGCGCCTCCGCGCAGGCCGCCTCCTACATCGAATGCGCGATCGGCGACAAGGTCCTGTGGGGGATCGGAATCGACGCGAACACGACGCGGGCCTCGCTGAAGGCGGTCGTCTCGGCCGTCAACCGCGCGGCTCGCTGACCAGCCGTACGGGTCGGCGGCCCGGGGCCGTTCGCGGCCGCCGCAGGCGCTCCGTCCGCCGACGTCCGGCGGGCGGAGCCCCGTCGCATACCGGCCATTGTCTGTGGAGGTCACGGAAAGGTCTCCTCCGGGGTGCTGACTCCACGTCTCCGATGTGGCTAACATCACGCAAGCACGGCGGCGTTGCCGTGCGGCGTGACGGAGGTGCGACGTGCTGCCAGGACGGGGACGAAACGGCCGTGCCGCCAGGCTTTCTCACATCCTGGGCACCCGCACCGCGTGGACGGCCGCCGGTGACGGCGAGTTCTTCTGCCCCGGCTGCGGCGGCGACCGCAACTACCAGCGGCTGACCGGACAGCGCCGCTTCACCCTGCTCGGCCTGCCCGTGCTGCCGCGCGGCGAGACCGGCCCGGTCGTGGAGTGCGCGGCCTGCCGCCGCCACTTCGGCATGGACGTCCTCGACCATCCGACCACCATCCGCTTCTCCGCGATGCTCCGCGACGCCGTACACACCGTCGCCCTCGCCTTGCTGGCCGCGGGCGGCGCCGGATCCCGCACGGCACTGGAGGCCGCCGTGCTCGCCGTGCGCGCGGCCGGCTTCGACGACTGCACGGAGGAGCAGCTGGCCGCGCTCGTCGAGGCGCTGGAGGCCGACACCGGCCGGATCACCGGCGAACCCTGCGGGGCCGGGCTGGCCATAGAGCTGCACGAGGCGCTGGACCCGCTCGCCCCGCACCTCGCCACCGTCGGCCGCGAGTCGATCCTGCTCCAAGGTGCCCGCATCGCCCTGGCGGACGGGCCGTACACCCCCGCCGAGCGGGATGTGCTGGCGACGGTGGGGGCGGCGCTCACCATCTGCTCCGACGACGTCACCCGGCTGCTGGCTGAGGCCGCGCGCATGCCCTCGTAGGGTGCCGGCGTTACTCCCCGGGGAGTAACACGCGCACCGGACCACCCCTCGCAGTAGGCCCCGACTCGACCTCACGCCCGACGAACCGGCACCCGCCCGGCGGGAGTCTGGAGACCGATCCAGACACCGACCGGAGGGAGCCGGACCCATGGGGGCCGTAAGGACGCGTACCGGGCGGAAGCGGGCCGTGCCCTGGGTGGTGGTCGGGCTGTGGCTCGCCGCACTCGTGCTGGTCGGGCCGCTCGCCGGCAAGTTCGCCGACATCCAGCAGAACCGCGCCGTCGACTACCTGCCCGACAGCGCCGACTCGACCCAGGTGGCGCGGATCCAGGACGAGTTGCCGGGCGGTGAGGCTACCGACCTGGTGCTCGTCTACCACCGGGACGGCGGCCTGACCGACGCCGACCGGCGCACCGCCGACGAGCAGATCACCGAGGTGAGCGGCGCCTACGACCTGACGGGAGAGCCGCGGGGTATCCCCTCGAAGGACGGCTCCACCCTGATGTACCCGGTCACCAGCACCCAGCCGGGCCAGGACGAGAAGGCCCGCGACGCCTTCGTCGACGGGGTGCGGGACATCGCCGACGGCGAGGGCGGACTGAGCGTCGAGGTCGGCGGGCCCGGCGCGCTGAACACCGACATGAACAAGGTGTTCGAGACGCTCGACGCCACACTGCTGCTCGCCACCCTCGCCGTCGTCACCGTGCTGCTCATCCTCATCTACCGCAGCCCCTTCCTGTGGCTGGTGCCGCTCGCCGTGGCGGGGGTCGCCGCCGCCGTGGCGATGGCCGCCGGGTACGGGCTGCACGAACTGTTCGACGTCACCGTCACCGGCCAGAGCGGCGGCGTGATGACCGTGCTGGTCCTCGGCGCCGGCACCGACTACGCGCTGCTCCTCATCTCCCGCTACCGCGAGGAACTGCGGCGTCACGAGCGGCCGTACGACGCAATGCGCGCCGCCCTGCGCGGCTGCGGGCCGGCGATCCTCGCCTCCTCGGGGACCGTCGCGGCCGGGCTGCTGTGTCTGCTCGCCGCGGACCTCAACAGCAGCAGCGGCATGGGGCCGGTCGGCACCATCGGGGTGCTCGCCGCGCTGGTCGCCATGACGACCCTGCTGCCGGCCGTTCTCGTGCTGCTGGGACGGCGGGTGTTCTGGCCGCTGATCCCGGCGTTCGGGAGTGAGCCGAAGGCCCGGCGGTCGCTGTTCGCCGCGATGGGCACCTCGGCGACACGGCGGCCCGTGACCGTGCTCGTCACAGGGGGCGTCCTGCTCGGAGCGCTCGCGCTCGGCACGCTGAATCTGTCCGGGTCCATCAAGCAGGAGGACTCCTTCACCGAGCGGCCCGAGTCCATCACCGCCATGCAGACGCTGGCACGGGAGTATCCCGAGCGCAGCAGCCGGCCCCTGACCGTCATCGCGCCCGGGGAGCGGGCCGAGGCGGTGGGCGAGCGGGCCCGGGCGACCGAGGGGGTCGCCGAGGTGATTCCCGGGCGGAGCGGGGCGGGATGGACCGAGATCGCCGTCTTCACCACGGCGGTGCCGGAGACCCCGGCCGAGACCCGCACCATCGAGGCGCTGCGGGCCGGGGTCGACTCCGAGGGCGCGTACGTCGGCGGGCCCAGCGCACAGCTGATCGACCTGGCCGAGAGCGAGGCACGGGACCGGAAGCTGATCGTGCCGCTGGTACTCGGTGCGGTGTTCGTCATCCTGGTCGGGCTGTTGCGCAGTCTCGTCGCGCCGTTGCTGCTGCTGACGGCGGTGGTCGCGGTGTGGGGAGCGGCGCTCGGCATCGGGGGGCTGGTGTTCGAGCCCGTCCTCGGGTTCGGCGGGAACGACCCCGGACTCGGGCTGCTGTCCTTCGTGTTCCTGGTCGCCCTCGGCGTGGACTACGGGATCTTCCTGATGCACCGGATGCGGGAGGAGTCCGTGCGCGGGGCCGAGCCGGAGGCCGCGGCGCTCACCGCCCTGCGGACGACCGGCGGGGTCATCGCCTCGGCGGGAGTGGTGCTCGCGGCGACGTTCGCGGTGCTGACGACGCTGCCGATGGTGGGGCTGGTGGAACTCGGGTTCGTCATCGCGGTGGGAGTGCTGCTGGACACCTTCCTGGTGCGTACGTACCTGGTGACCACGGCGAGTGTGCTGCTCAAGCGGCGGATGTGGTGGCCGGGCAGGCTCTCCCGCGCACCGCGGCAAACGGCCCCACCGCCGGAGCGGAAGCCCATGACCGCGAACGCCCCCTGACCGACCCACGGCGTCCCTCCTCTCCCGGAGGGACGCCTTCCGCACCGAGGATGACACCTGTGCAGGCATCCACCACCACGACGGCGACCTGGTCGCGTCCCGCGGAGCGGATCATGGCCGCGATCAACCGCGATCCGCTGACGGCCCCGCACGCCCTCCGCAACGACGCGGTCCTCGCCCTCCTCGTCGCCGGCTTCTCCGCCGTCCTCGCGCTCCTGGTCGACGACGGCCGCCGGCCCGACGCGCTCGGCTGGGCCCTGCTGCTCACCTCCCACGTGCCGCTCGTGTGGCGCCGCCGCCGTCCGCTGCTCGTCCTGCTCGCCGTGATCGTCTGTGTCTTCCCGTACCACTTCCTCGACTACCCGCACACCGCGGCCACCCAGGCCGCCTACGTCGCCCTCTACACCGTCGCCGTCACCGGCCGGCCGCTGCGCACCGTCCTGGTCGGCATCGGTGTCATCGCCCTGGCGGTGAGCGTGATGCTCACCATCAGCGCCCACGAGGCACTGGGGTTGCTGAAGGCGTCCGGCTGGGTCGTCGCCGTGCTGTTCTGCGGAGTCGACGTGCGCTTCTACCGCCAGTACGTCACCTCCATCGTGGAACGCGCCGAGCGCGCCGAACGCACCCGCGAGGAGGAGGCCCGGCGGCGCGTCGCCGAGGAGCGGCTGCGGATCGCCAGGGACCTGCACGACCTGCTGGCCCACAGCATCACCCTCATCGGCGTGCAGACCTCCGTCGCCGCCCACGTCCTGTCGGCCGACCCCGAGCGGCTCGACCGGGAGACGGTCGCCAAGGCCCTCGACGACATCGCCGAGACCTGTCGCAGCGCCCGCGGTGAACTCCGCACGACGCTGGAGGTGCTGCGCGAGCACAACACCCCCGACGCCCGCGGCCCGCTGCCCGGCCTCGACGGCCTGCCCGACCTGGCGGAGGCCGCGCGGCTCGCCGGTGCCCGGGTCGAGCAGAGCGTACGGATACGGCAGGCACCGCCCGCCGTGGGCGCCGCCGCGTACCGCATCGTGCAGGAGGCCCTGACGAACGCGGTACGGCACGCGGGGCCCGAACCGGCCGTCCACGTCGAACTGGCGGAGCGCCAGGGCGTCCTGCACCTGTCGGTCCGCGACGACGGCACCGGCCCGGCCCCGGGCGGCACCCCGGGCTTCGGGCTCGTCGGAATGCGGGAGCGGGCCCGCAGCGTCGGTGGCACACTCGACGCCGGACCGCGCACCGGGGGCGGGTTCGAGGTCACCGCGGTGCTGCCGCTGGCCACGACGGGGGAGAGGGACGGATGACCATACGGGTGCTGCTCGCGGACGATCAGACCCTGGTGCGGGAGGCGTTCGCGATGCTCGTGGAGTCCGCCCGGGACATGGAGGTCGTCGGCCAGGCCGCCACCGGGCGGCAGGCCGTGGAACTGGCCCGCGACGCACGCGCCGACCTCGTGGTGATGGACATCCGCATGCCCGACCTGGACGGCATCGAGGCGACCCGGCTCATCGCCGCCGACGAGGACCTCGCGGGCGTCCGGGTGCTCGTCCTCACCACCTACGACACCGACGAGAACATCGTCGACGCGCTGCGTGCCGGCGCCTCCGGCTTCCTGGTCAAGGACACCAGGCCGGCCGAACTCCTCGACGCCATCCGCACGGTCGCGGCCGGGGACTCCCTGTTGTCGCCCGGGCCCACGGCACGGCTGATCGAGCGGTTCCTGCGCAGCCCCACCGCTCCGGCGACCGGCGGGCCCGAGTGCCTGTCCGGCCGGGAGCGGGAGGTGCTCGCGCTGGTCGCGCGCGGCCTCAACAACACGGAGATCGGCGACGCGTTGGGCCTGAGCCCGCTCACCGCGAAGACCCACGTCAGCCGCATCATGGGCAAACTGGCGGCACGGGACCGGGCTCAGCTGGTCATCGTCGCCTACGAGTCGGGGATGGTGACACCGGGGAGCGTCTGAAGGGTGCGCTTCAGATCAGCCCGGCCGCCGCGAGGTACTTCCCGACCTGCTCCACCTCGTCCGGTGACAGCGGGATCTGCGGTTCCGCCGTCGCCGGGCAGTCGATCACGCCGCGCAGGTGCAGCGCGGTCTTGAAGGCGCCGATCGCCGAGGAGTTCGGGCCCATCCGGGCCGGGGCGCCGACGTTCACCATGCCGAACAGCGCGCACAGGCGCTCCTGTTCGGCCCGGGCCGCCTCCCAGTCCCCGGCGCGGCACAGGCCGTCCAGGCGGACGTAGCCGTGCGGATCGACGTTGCCCAGGCCCGGCACCGTGCCGTCCGCGCCGATCGCGAGAGCCGCGTCGACGATCAGCTCGGATCCGGTCAGCACGCTGAAGCCGGCGATGCCCCGGAGTTCCCGGGCGCCGGTCACGACCCGGCGGAAGGCGGCGAGGTCACCGCTGGAGTCCTTGAGCCCGGCCACGACACCGTCCGCGGCCAGCTCCAGGACCACGTCGGCCGGCAGCTTCGTGTGGACGGCGACGGGAAGGTCGTAGGCGATCACCGGGACCGGGCTCGCCGCGGCGACCGCGCGGTAGTGGCGGGCGATCTCCGCCGGGTGGGTGCGGGTGTAGAACGGGGCGGTGACGACGACCGCGTCCGCGCCCGCCGCCGTCACGGACGCCACGTGGTCCAGGACCCGGGGCGTCGTCATGTCGATCGCCCCGGCCAGTACCGGGAGCTGCCCGCCCACATGCCCCGTCACCGACTCGACTACCAGCCGGCGCTGCCGGTCCGGCAGAAACGCGGCCTCCGAGGTCGAGCCGAGCACGAACAGTCCGTGCACTCCGCCCGCCACCAGATGGTCGACGAGCCCGATCAGCGAGGGGACGTCCACCTCGCCGTCCGGTGTCAGGGGCGTGCAGACGGGCGGGATGACACCGGTCAGCGGGGTGAACGTCATGGGGCCTCCATCGGGTTGCGCCGGTGGACGAGGTCACGGGTCGACTCGTCCTCCCGGACAGGATGGTGGCACCGAAGCGGTGTGCGGGCGCCGACGCGGCGGAGATTCCCGGCGTCTGCTCCGCGCCCGTCCAGTCCGCCGTCCGGCAGCGGCTGCGGAACGGGCAGCCGCCCGGCGGCCGGGGTCTCCTCCACGATCCGGCCCGGGTACGAGGTGATCACCCGGTCGCTCGTCCGCCGTACCGTCCGGAGGCCGGACCGGCACCGCGTACGGCACGGGTTGACGGGCTGTCAGGGAAAGTCCGCCACCGGGCGGGCGCACGCGGAGCATGATGAGGGGTGTGAGCCAACAGTGGAGCGAGAGTGATGCCGGTACCCTGCGACTGCCCTCGGGCCGGCTGGTACGAGGCCGGGGCCTGCGGCATCCGCTGGACCCCGAGGCGCCCCTGCCCTCCTACGGCGTCTACCTGCTCGGCCGGCGGCCGCCCGAGGTCCCCTGGGACTCCGCCTGGATCCGCTGGCCCGACTTCCGCCTCCCGGCGGAGCGGGCGGCCGCCCGCGCGGTGCTGGCCGGCGTGTGGGAGCGGGCCGCCGGGGAGCGGGTGGAGATCGCCTGCGGCGGCGGACGCGGCCGCACGGGCACGGCCCTGGCCTGCCTGGCGGTGCTGGACGGCGTGCCGGCACAGGAGGCGGTGGAATACGTCCGCCGGCACTACGACCGGCATGCCGTGGAGACGCCCTGGCAGCGGCGGTACGTACGCCGGTTCGGCGAGGGGCGAACCTGATGAACCCGACGTGACGGAGCACTACCAGTCGCAGTACACATCCCGGCCGGGGCGCTCGCCCGTCGCCAGGAAGCGGGAGACCGTGGCGTCGCCACAGGCGTTGCCGTTGGCCAGATAGGCCTCATGGCCGGTGGAGTTCACGGTGACCATGACCGCCCGGTCGCCGAGGGCCCGCCGCAGTTTCCGGGCGCCCGCGAGCGGGGATGCGACATCCCGCTCGTTCTGCACGAGAAGGATGTTGGAGGGGCCGCGGTCGGTGACCCGTACGGCCGGCTCCTTCGGCTCGTACGGCCACGCGGCGCACACCATCGGTCCGCGTGGCATGCCCGCGGTCAGCGGATACGCGGCCCGGCTCGCGGCGACGCCCTTCTGGTACGCCGCGGCCGAGTCGGGCCAGTCGACGTCGTTGCAGATGGTGCCGACGCCGACCGCGGCGAGGTTCTGCAGGACCGACTCGGGCGGGTTCTCGGGCGCGGGCGGCACGGTGCCCGCGCGGGCGGCCCGGATGGTCTTGGCCAGGGTCGGGTAGTCGTCGGGGTCGTAGAGGCTGGACAGCATGATCTGGCGGAGGGCGTTGCCGTCCAGCCGCGGGGGGTGGGCGCCGGGCCAGGGGAGGGGATCGCGGTCCAGCCGGGCGGCGAGCCGCAGGAAGCCGGACCGGACCTCGGCGGGCGTCCGGGCGACCCGGTGCGGATTGCCGGGCCTGGACGCCCACTTGGCGAACTCGGGGAAGTTGTCCTCGACGCCGGTCTCGAAGGCGGCGAGCCAGTTGCGGGTCGCGCGGGTGTGGTCGGGGTCGTTGTTGCTGTCCAGCACGATGCGGTCGGTGCGGTGCGGGAACAACTGGGCGTAGACGGCGCCGACGTAGGTGCCGTACGAGACACCCCACGCGCTGATCCTCTTCTCACCGAGGGCGGCCCGCAGACGGTCCAGGTCGCGGGCCTCGTTGGCGGTGCTGATGTGCCGGATCAGCTCACCACCGTTACGGGCGCAGGCCTCGGCCGTACGCCGGGCGGTGGCCATGTTCGCGTCGACGGAACCGTCCGTGGCCGGCCAGGGCAGACGCTTGGTCATGCTGATGTCGGCGGGGTCGAGCTCGCAGTCGACGGAGGTGGAGGGCGCCATCCCGCGCGGTGCGAACCCGACGAGGTCGTAGGCGTCCCGCACCTTCCGCGGCAGCTTCTGCCCCTTGCCGGAGGGGTCGCCGAGACTGTCCCCGCCGGGACCGCCCGGGATGAGTAACAGCGCGCCCCGCCGCGCGGACGGCTTCTCAGCGGGGATCCGGGAGACGGCGATCCGGATCTCCGGGCTGTCCGGGTCGGAATAGTCCATGGGGACGTCGAGCGTGGCGCACTGCTGTCCGGGGTCGAGGCCGGGGCCGGAGCACCGGGTCCAGTCGAGGGAGTCGGGTGCGGCGGCGGATGCCCCGCCGGGCCCGGCGAATCCGAGTATCGCACCGGCGGCGACGGCCAGCGCCACATGTTTCGTGATCTGCTTCATGCCGAACAGCCTGGCGGACTTCGGCGGACAGCCACATCCGGGTAACTCCCGGTAATTCGGGGGGATTACCTCAGGGTGGCGGTAAGGGCCGAAGCTCTGGGGCCGGCCCCCGGCGGTCGCAGCATGAAGATGTCGATCGCGTCCTGCGTCTCCACCGTGAAGCCGTGCCGTTCGTAGAGATGGCGGGCCGGGCTGCCCTGGAGGACGTTCAGCCGGACGAGGTGGCCGGAGGCGTCCGTCCCGCTCAGAAGGGTTCGCAGGACCGCGGAGCCCAGACCCCGGCCCTGGAGCGCCGGGGCGAGGTAGAAGTGCTCCAGCCAGTGGCCGGTTTCGGACGGGCGCAGTGTGACGCTGCCGGCGAAAGCGCCGGCGGCCGTGATGACCGACGTGTGCCGGGCGGAGAAGCCGTCCCGCAGGCGCTGCCTGACCCGGTGCCCGTCGTAACGGCCCAACCGCTCCAGGTCCGGGCGCATCACCACGGCCCGTAGTTCCGCTATGGCCTCGACGTCCGCCGGCCGCGCGGGGCGCATGCCCCATTCCGGCTGCGGAATCCCCTGTGATTTTTCCACCGTTGGATTGTCTCAATGGACCGCGGCATACCGCTCGTCGCCACCGGCCTCCCGCAATGCGTTTCCCGTCCGGGCGTTTTGCGGCACGCCGCACCGAACCCCTTTGTGTCGCGCCGCAGTTGTACGGCACAGACCCTTCCCGAGTATAGACGCGGAGCGTGACCGGAAAGATGCGAAGAGTGAAACCGTGAAAGGAGGGGGAGCACGGTGGAGGCACGACACTCGGCGCTTCGCGCCGAAGAAGCGGAGGACGTGGTGAAAGAATTGCGGGCAGAACTCGTCAAGGCCGGAATTACCCCGCCCTCGCCGGGGCTTGGCCCGGTGAGTTTTGTGCGGGAAGCGCCCTGCCCGCTCATCAAGGGGAGCCGATGTGCAGGGGACGCCGCCCGGCGGCACGCGGCGGTGCCGCGATGAAGCCTCCGGTCGGCGCGTATGTCGTGGACACCCGCATCGGCCGCATCGGCATCGTGATGGGGCATGAGGGGCCCTACGTGCAGCTGAGGCCGTACGGGGGTGGCAGGGAGTGGGACGCCGACCCCGGATCCGTCCGGCACGCCACCCCGGCCGAGCGGCTGCGCGCTGCGACCGCGTACGCCAACGCCCGCAGCAGGGGCGAGGTCCCTTGACGTGACGACCCTGCCAGAATGGCTCCATGAGTCTGTTCCGCGACGACGGCATCGTGCTGCGCACCCAGAAACTGGGTGAGGCGGACCGGATCATCACGCTGCTCACGCGCGGTCACGGACGGGTACGCGCGGTGGCCCGGGGCGTGCGCCGGACGAAGTCGAAGTTCGGTGCGCGTCTCGAACCCTTCTCCCACGTCGACGTGCAGTTCTTCGCCAAGGGGAGTGAGCTCGTCGGCCGGGGGCTGCCGCTGTGCACGCAGAGCGAGACCATCGCGCCGTACGGTGGCGGGATCGTCAGCGACTACGCGCGGTACACGTCCGGCACCGTCATGCTGGAGACCGCCGAGCGGTTCACCGACCACGAGGGGGAGCCGGCCGTGCAGCAGTACCTGCTGCTGGTCGGAGGCCTGCGGACCCTGGCCCGCGGGGAGCACGCGCCGCACCTCGTGCTCGACGCGTTCCTGCTCCGCTCCCTCGCCGTCAACGGGTACGCCCCGAGCTTCACCGACTGCGCGAAGTGCGGGATGCCCGGGCCCAACCGGTTCTTCTCCGTCGCGTCGGGCGGTTCCGTCTGCGTGGACTGCCGGGTGCCCGGCAGCGTCGTACCCTCGCCCCAGGCCCTGGAGCTCCTCGGCGCCCTTCTTACGGGAGACTGGGAGACCGCGGACGCGTGCGAGGCGCGCTACGTCCGGGAGGGCAGCGGGCTGGTGTCCGCGTATCTGCACTGGCACATGGAGCGCGGACTGCGCTCCCTGCGCTACGTCGAGAAGTAGCGCGAGCAGCGCACAACAGAGCAAGCGAGCACGAGGAGACGAGAAACACATGGCCGTACGCGGGATCCTGGGGCGCCAGCGCCGGGAGTACAGGACGCCGGAGCCGCACCCGTCCGGCGCGCGGCCCCCGAAGGTCCCCGGGGAGTTCGTACCGCAGCATGTGGCGATCGTCATGGACGGCAACGGCCGCTGGGCCAAGGACCGGGGCCTGCCGCGCACCGAAGGGCACAAGGTCGGCGCCGAGCGCGTGCTGGACGTGCTCCAGGGGGCCATCGAGATGGGCGTGGGCGCCATCTCCCTGTACGCCTTCTCCACCGAGAACTGGAAGCGCTCGCCCGACGAGGTGCGCTTCCTGATGAACTTCAACCGGGACTTCATCCGCAAGACCCGCGACCAGCTCGACGAGCTGGGCATCCGGGTGCGCTGGGTGGGCCGTATGCCCAAGCTGTGGCGCTCGGTCGCCAAGGAGCTCCAGGTCGCCCAGGAACAGACCAAGGGCAACGACCGGCTGACCCTTTATTTCTGCATGAACTACGGGGGCCGGGCCGAGATCGCCGACGCCGCCAAGGCCATGGCGGAGGACGTGAAGAGCGGCAGGCTCGACCCGTCAAAGGTCAGTGAGAAGACCTTCGCGAAGTACATGTACTACCCGGACATGCCGGACGTGGACCTGTTCCTGCGGCCCAGCGGTGAGCAGCGCACCTCGAACTACCTGATCTGGCAGAGCGCCTACGCCGAGATGGTCTTCCAGGACGTGCTGTGGCCGGACTTCGACCGGCGTGACCTGTGGCGTGCCTGCCTGGAGTACGCCTCACGCGACCGCCGCTTCGGCGGGGCCGTCCCGAACGAGGAACTGCTGGCCGTGGAGGGCGAGCAGCCGTAACGCGCGAGCGGCCCGGCATCGCCTCCGGTGACAGCCGGGCCGCCTCAGCTGCTGAAAACGAGGCCGACGGGCACCTGCCTCAGGGGCGCGGGGAACTGCGCGAACACCCCCACGCACCCGCAGCCGGCCACGAAGCCTGCCCCAGGGGCGCGGGGAACTGCGCGACCAGCCACGGATTCGGCCGCAGCCGTCAAACCGCGCCACCCCCACGGCGATCACCGGCTCAACCGCCGGAGGCCCCCGCACAGTCCGCACACGTCCCGAAGATCTCCACCGTATGGGCCACGTTCACAAACCCGTGCTCCGCCGCGATGGCCTCCGCCCACCTCTCCACGGCCGGTCCCTCGACCTCGACGGCCTTGCCGCAGCCGCGGCACACGAGGTGGTGGTGATGGTCGTCGGTGGAGCATCGGCGGTAGACGGACTCGCCGTCGGCGGTCCGCAGGACGTCGACCTCACCGGCGTCGGCGAGGGACTGCAGGGTGCGGTAGACCGTGGTGAGCCCGACCGAGTCGCCCTTGTGCTTGAGCATGTCGTGCAGTTCCTGCGCGCTGCGGAACTCGTCGACCTCCTGCAGGGCCGCCGCCACAGCGGCCCGCTGCTTGGTGGCGCGGCCCTTAACGGACGGTCCAGCGGTCGTCACCGTTGCCTCCTCACGTCTGCCTTGCCCGGGCCATTGTGCCAGCCCGGGGCGGGGGCGGTCAGACGCCGACCTCGTCGGCCGCCGCCCGGCTGCCCGGGATCGCGCACTCGGCGGGGTCGGCCGTCGTGTCCCCGCCCGCCGTGCCGCGGGCGCGGCGGCGGGCCAGCGGGGCGGCGAGCGCCGTCAGCACGATGAACGCGCCGATGGTCAGCAGCACGATCGTCGCGCCGGGCGGCACGTCCTGGTAGTACGAGGTGACCGTGCCGCCGATCGTCACGCTCACACCGATGGCCATGGCGATGGCGAACGTCGCGGCGAAGCTCCGGCCGATCTGCTGGGCGGCCGCCACGGGCACCACCATCAGCGCGCTGACCAGCAGCAGCCCGACCACACGCATCGCCACCGTCACCGTGACGGCCGCGGTGATGGCCGTCAGCAGGTTCAGCACGCGCACCGGCAGGCCCGTCACCCGGGCGAACTCCTCGTCCTGGCTGACCGCGAACAGCTGCCGGCGCAGGCCGAGGGTGACCAGGACGACGAAGGCGGCCAGAACGCAGATCGCCGTGACGTCCGAGTCGGACACCGTCGACAGTGAGCCGAACAGGTACGACGTCAGGTTGGCGTTGGAGCCCGTCGGCGCGAGGTTGATGAACATCACACCCCCGGCCATGCCGCCGTAGAACAGCATCGCGAGGGCGATGTCGCCGCGGGTCTTGCCGTACCAGCGGATCAGTTCCATGAGGACCGCGCCGAGGACGGAGACGAGGGTCGCCATCCACACCGGGGACCAGGTCAGCAGGAAGCCGAGGCCGACGCCGGTCATCGCCACGTGGCCGATGCCGTCGCCCATCAGGGCCTGACGGCGCTGGACGAGGTAGATCCCCACGGCGGGGGCGGTGATGCCGACCAGGACGGCGGCGAGCAGGGCCCGCTGCATGAAGGCGTAGTCGAGGAAATCCATCAGCTCAGCAGTCCCGTGCGGAAGGGTTCGGAGCCCGCCGGCGCGTGCGGGTGTACGTGGTCGTGGCCGGGCAGGGCGTGCTGCCCGACGGCCATCGGGGGCGGGCCGTCATGGACGACGCAGCCGTCGCGCAGGACGACCGCCCGGTCGATGAGGGGCTCCAACGGGCCCAGTTCGTGCAGCACGAGCAGCACGGTCGTGCCCTGGGAGACCTGCTCGCGCAGGGTGTGCGCGAGGACCTCCTGGCTGCCCAGGTCGACGCCGGCCATCGGCTCGTCCATGATCAGCAGCTCGGGTTCGGATGCCAGCGCGCGAGCGATGAGGACGCGCTGGTGCTGGCCGCCGGAGAGGGCGTCGACCGAGTCCTTGGCCCGGTCGGCCATGCCGACGAGGTCCAGGGCACGGCGTACGGCGGCGTGGTCGGCCTTGCGCAGGACGCCGAAGCGGGCCCGGGACAGGCGGCCGGAGGAGACCACCTCGGTCACCGTGGCGGGCACGCCGCCCGCGGCCGTGGTGCGCTGCGGGACGTAGCCCACGCGATGCCAGTCGCGGAACCGCCTGCGGTCCGCGCCGAACAGCCGGATCTCGCCGGCGCCGGTCTGCACCTGGCCGATGATGCTGCGCACGGCCGTGGACTTGCCCGAGCCGTTCGCGCCGAGCAGCGCGACGACCTCGCCGCGCCGCACGGTCAGGTCGATGCCGCGCAGCACGGGGCGCGAGCCCAGGTCCGCGCGGACCCCGCGCAGGGATACGACGGGCTCGGTCATGCCGTCCTCCGATGGGTGTGTCACTTGGCTCCCAGGGCCGTCCGCAGGGCCTTGAGGTTGGCTTCCATGACCTGGAAGTAGTCGTCGCCGCGGGACTTGTCGGTGATGCCCTCCAGCGGATCGAGGACGTCCGTCTTCAGGTTGGCGTCCCGGGCCAGGGTCTTCGCGGTCTTGTCGGACACCAGTGTCTCGTAGAAGACGGTGGTGACGCCGTCGGCCTTGGCCTCCTGTTGGAGCTCCCTGACCCGGGCGCCGCTGGGCTCGCTCTCGGGGTCGATGCCGGAGATCGCCTCCTGGGTGAGGCCGTAGCGCTCGGCGAGGTAGCCGAAGGCGGCGTGGTTGGTGAAGAAGACCTTGGACCGGGAGTTCTTCAGGCCGTTCTCGAAGTCGCTGTCCAGGCCCTTCAGCTTCGTGACCAGGGCCGCGGTGTTCTTCTTGTAGTCGGCGGCGTGGTCGGGGTCGGCCTTCTCGAAGGCCTTGCCGACGCCCTGGGCGATCTCGGCGTACTTCACCGGGTCGAGCCAGACGTGCGGGTCGCGGCCGTGTTCCTCCTCCTCGGAGTGGCCTTCCTCCTCGGCGTGGCCCTCCTCGCCCTCGTGGGTGTGGCCACCGGTGCCGTGGTCCTCCAGGTGGGTCAGGCCGGCCGCGTCGATCTTGGTCTTGATGCCCGTCTGGCCGACGGCCTCGTCGACGGCGGGCTGGAGGCCCTTGAGGTAGAGCGCCGCGTCGGCCTCCTCCAGCTGCGCGCGCTGCTTGGTGCTGATCTCCAGATCGTGCGGCTCCTGGCCGGGCTCGGTCAGGCTGGTGACATTCGCGTGGTCGCCGCCGATCTGCTCGGCGAGGAACGCCATCGGGTAGAACGACGCGACGACGTCGAACTTGTCCGTGTTGCCCGAGGCCGCGCTGTCGCTGGAGCAGGCGGTCAGGGCGCCGAGGCCGAGAGCGGAGACCAGGGCGGCGGGTATGAGGCGTCGTCGTACGTTCATGACACTCATTTTCAGCAAATATGGAAACCGTTGTCAATAAACGGTCTGAACAGCAGGGGTCCGGAGCGGCCCCGCGGCGGCCGAAGGGGGAGCGATTTGATTGAGGGGGCGCCCCCGCCGGTAACCTGAAGCATTCGCTGGAAGCACCTGGCTTCGCCCGCCCGTCACCCCTGATCGAGGCGCTTCGCGCCGCACCGTCAGTAACCGTCGTCGTAATGAAGAGAGCACCGTGGCCGCCGACAAGATCGACACCATCGTCAGCCTGAGCAAGCGCCGGGGCTTCGTATTCCCCTGCAGTGAGATCTACGGCGGCCAGCGCGCCGCTTGGGACTACGGCCCCCTGGGTGTCGAGCTCAAGGAGAACCTCAAGCGCCAGTGGTGGCGCTACATGGTGACGTCGCGCGAGGACGTCGTGGGCATCGACTCGTCCGTGATCCTGGCCCCCGAGGTCTGGGTCGCCTCCGGCCACGTCGCCACCTTCACGGACCCGCTGACCGAGTGCACCTCCTGCCACAAGCGGTTCCGCGCGGACCACCTCGAGGAGGCCTACGAGGAGAAGAAGGGCCGCGCCCCGGAGAACGGCCTCCTCGACGTCAACTGCCCCAACTGCGGCAACAAGGGCCAGTTCACCGAGCCCAAGCAGTTCTCGGGCCTGCTGTCCACCCACCTCGGCCCCACGCAGGACTCCGGCTCCGTCGCCTACCTGCGCCCCGAGACCGCCCAGGGCATCTTCACCAACTTCTCGCAGGTGCAGACCACATCGCGCCGCAAGCCGCCGTTCGGCATCGCCCAGATGGGCAAGTCCTTCCGCAACGAGATCACGCCCGGCAACTTCATCTTCCGCACCCGCGAGTTCGAGCAGATGGAGATGGAGTTCTTCGTCAAGCCGGGCGAGGACGAGACGTGGCAGGAGTACTGGATGGAGCAGCGCTGGAACTGGTACACCGGTCTCGGCCTGCGCGAGGAGAACATGCGGTGGTACGAGCACCCGAAGGAGAAGCTCTCCCACTACTCCAAGCGCACCGCCGACATCGAGTACCGCTTCCAGTTCGGCGGCAGTGAGTGGGGCGAGCTCGAAGGTGTCGCCAACCGCACCGACTACGACCTCGGCGCCCACTCCAAGGCCTCCGGCCAGGACCTCACCTACTTCGACCAGGAAGCCGGCGAGCGCTGGACGCCGTACGTCATCGAGCCCGCGGCCGGTGTCGGCCGGGCGATGCTGGCGTTCCTGCTGGACGCCTACATCGAGGACGAGGCCCCCAACGCCAAGGGCAAGATGGAGAAGCGCACCGTGCTGCGCCTCGACCACCGCCTCGCCCCGGTGAAGGTCGCGGTGCTGCCGCTGTCCCGCAACCCGGAGCTCTCCCCGAAGGCCAAGGGCCTCGCCCAGGCGCTCCGCCAGAACTGGAACATCGAGTTCGACGACGCCGGCGCCATCGGCCGCCGCTACCGCCGCCAGGACGAGATCGGCACGCCGTTCTGCGTGACCGTCGACTTCGACACCCTGGAGGACAACGCGGTCACCGTCCGCGAGCGCGACTCGATGAAGCAGGAGCGCGTCTCCCTCGACCAGATCGAGGGCTACCTGGCGGCCCGCCTCATCGGCTGCTGATCGCCTCTCGCCACGTCGCGGTGCCGGGTTCCTCCACGGAGGGGCCCGGCACCGCCGCGTCTCACAGGTCCAGGTCGACGTAGACCGCCGCGTGGTCCGAGGCGCGGTTCCACTTCGAGGTGACGGTGTCGAAGGACTTGATCGTGGACGGCGCCCAGATGCCGCGCCGCTCGACCTCCACATGCTGCACCTGCTCCCACAGCGGCGGCGGCAGCAGCACGTAGTCGAGCTTCTGGCTCTCGGAGCTGCCCGTGCCGTGGGTGCCCGGGGCGCCCCGGTAGGACGGGTGGCTCATCACGTCCCGCAGGCCCGTGCCCAGCAGGGCCCCGATCGCCTCGCTGGACGGCCCGTCGTTGAGATCGCCGGCGACCACCACGTACGGCGAACGCTCCAGGGCGGTCTGGTAGATCGACGCCACCCGCCGGGCCTGGGCGATGCGCAGCTCCGGGTCGTCGCCGCTCTTGCTCTTGAGGTGGTTGCCCAGCAGCCACAGCGGCGTGCCGCCGATCTGGATCTCGTACTCCGGGCAGTCGCGGCTGAAGAGGTACGCGCCCGGGCGGTCCGGGTCCGGGTCGAACAGATGCGACCGCATGGACGTGACCGGATGGCGGCTGAGGATCCCCACGTCGATGCCGCGCGGGTCGTTGCCGTCGATCACCAGGTCGTAGGGGTAGGGCGTCTTCTTCAGGTCGGCGCCCAGCACCTGCTCGTTGAAGCGGTGCAGGGTCGTGCGGTCCTCCACCTCCACCGTGAGGAGGATGTCGGCGTCGACCTCGGCGATCACCCGGCCGGTGTTGTGCACGGCCTCCCAGTCGAGGTCGTCACGGACCAGCTCCACCCAACCCGTCCACCCCGGGCGGCCCTTGGCCACGATCTCGAAGGTGACGTGCTCGCCGCTGCCCTTCGTCCTGAACAGCGAGCCCTGGCCGCGCGTCTCGTTGACGAAGAACGGCCTGTCCTTGCGCGAGTCGTGCGCCCGGTGCTTCTTGAGGAGCGCGGCGATACGGGTCTTGGTGTCGTCGTCGTAGGTCTCCTGCTCCAGGAGGGAGACCAGCTCGGCGTAGTCGTCGAGGATCTCGCGGCGCTGCTTGTCGCCCGGGAGGCGGAAGACCTTGGGGCGGCGGAAGAGGTTCTCCGTGTTGAAGGTGGCGATACGGATCGTCATGGCGCGCTCCCTAGGGCGGCGCAGGAGTTCCGCGCGACCGGTGGGCAGGCGCCGCCGGGGAGACCGCTCGCCGGTACTTCCATTGTCGGAGCGGGTGTGAACCGTGTCGAACGGTGGGGGTGTTGAGGTCGGTGAGGTGTGGGACCGAGGCCGACTTCGCGGCGGTCGTCGGACTGCTGGGGCAGGGACTGCGGCGAACACCGCCGGGGTGTCCGGCAGCACCGGGTGCGCCCCGGCCGGGATGGGCACAGGATGGGAGACGAGGGGGTGGGTCGCCCGCGCGGGGGCGCGAAGAAGGGATGGCGATCGTGGCTCTCACACTGCGCCCGGGCACGCCGGACGACGCCGCGGAGTGCGGAAGGATCTGCTACGAGGCCTTCGCCGGCATCGCCGGGGAGCATGCGTTCCCACCTGACTTCCCGAGCCCCGACGTGGGTGTCGCGGTGATCGAGGGGGCCCTGACGCACCCCGGTTTCTACAGCGTCGTCGCCGAGCTCGACGGGCGGATCGTGGGCAGCAACTTCCTCGACGAACGCTCGCCCGTCGTCGGGGTCGGGCCCGTCACCGTCGACCCCACCGTGCAGAACGCGGGCGTGGGACGCCGCCTGATGCGGGACGTGATGGAGCGGGCCGACGAGCGCGGGGCGCCGGGAATCCGGCTGTTGCAGACCGGCTACCACAACAGGTCGTTCTCGCTGTACGTCGGCCTGGGCTTCGTCCACCGGGCCACGGTCGCCTGCGTCCAGGGCCCGCCGATCGGGCGTGCGCTGCCCGGCTGCACGGTGCGGGAGGCCATGGACGCGGACCTCGGCGCCTGCAATGACGTGTGCCGGCAGGTCCATGGCGTCGACCGTGGCGGGGAGGTCGCCGACGCGCTCAAACAGGGCGCCGCCCGGGTCGTCGAACGCGAGGGCCGCGTCACCGGGTACGCCACCGACCTGGCGTTCTTCGCGCACGCCGTGGGCGAGACCACCCCGGATCTCCAGGCCCTCATCGCGGCGGCCCCGCAGTTCGGCGGCCCGGGCATCCTCGTCCCCGCCGAAGACAGCGTGCTGCTCAGGTGGTGTCTGTCCAACGGCCTCAAGGTCGTGCAGCTGATGAGTCTGATGACCATCGGCCTGTACAACAGGCCCGACGGCGCTTACCTGCCCTCGATCCTCTACTGAGGTGTTCCGGGCCGGCTCACGCCGCTGTCGGATCCACGGTCGCCTGGTGAGCCTCCGCCAGGTGCTCCTCCGCCTTCAGCCAGGGCAGGAACTGGGCACTTCTGGACCAGCCGCAGGTGTCACATCTGATCGTGCGCTGCACGCCCGTCCGGTGCACGCGCACCACGTGCTCCCTGCCGTGCTGGTCCCAGCGGCTGACCTTGCTCGTGTCGATCTGTGTCATGGCGCCCTCCCGCGTCGACAGTTCCGGCGTTCCGGTCTGCTCGCAGCAAGGAGTGTGCAGCAAGACCAACATCAACAGGTTTCCCCGGGGACAAGTTCTCAGACGCGGACGGGCCCGATGTGCGCGGGGCCGCACGGCAACGTGCAGAAATTCAGCGGGAGATGAGTGCCAGAGCCCTGCTATGGTGCGCCGATGTCATCGATCAGGCAGGTCCAGGTCACGTTCGACTGCGCGGAACCTGAGCGTGTAGCCCGCTTCTGGTGCGAGGTTCTGGGGTACGTCGTACCGCCCCCGCCGGAGGGGTTCGCCACGTGGGGTGACTTCCATCGCACGCTGCCGCCCGAGCGCCAGGGGGCGGGGTTCGTCTGCGGTGATCCCTCGGGCGTGGGCCCGCGGCTGTACTTCCAGCGTGTCCCCGAGGGCAAGGTCGTCAAGAACCGGGTGCATCTCGACGTGCGGGTCGGTACCGGGCTCGTGGGCGAGGAGCGCCTCGCCGCGCTCGAAGCCGAGTGCGCGCGACTGAGTGCGCTCGGCGCCACACGCGTGCGCGTGCTGCTCGCCGACGAGTACGACGAGTCGTGCATCGTGATGCAGGACATCGAGGGCAACGAGTTCTGTCTCGACTGAGCGGCCTCCGGGGCGGCGAGGCGGGAGCAGCCGTGAGCGATTTAGATAGTGTGCCTAACTAATGAATCTGGCCGTTTCATTGCACGGCACAATGGAGGGATGTCCACGCCCCTGCAGATCGGTCCGCACGCCGTCCGGCCCCCCGTCGTCCTGGCCCCCATGGCCGGGATCACCAACGCGCCCTTCCGCACCTTGTGCAGGGAGTTCAGCGGCGGCAAGGGCCTGTTCGTCAGCGAGATGATCACCACCAGGGCGCTGGTCGAGCGCAACGAGAAGACCATGCAGCTCATTCACTTCGACGCGAGTGAGCGCCCCCGGTCCATCCAGCTGTACGGCGTGGACCCCGCGACCGTCGGCAAGGCCGTCCGCATGATCGCGGAAGAGGACCTCGCCGACCACATCGACCTGAACTTCGGCTGCCCGGTGCCGAAGGTGACCCGCAAGGGCGGCGGCTCCGCGCTGCCGTACAAGCGCAACCTGCTGCGGGCCATCCTGCGCGAGGCCGTCAGCGGCGCCGGCGATCTGCCGGTCACGATGAAGATGCGCAAGGGCATCGACGACGACCACATCACCTTCCTCGACGCGGGCCGGATCGCCGTCGAGGAGGGCGTCACCGCCATCGCCCTGCACGGCCGCACCGCCGCCCAGCACTACGGCGGCACCGCCGACTGGGAGGCCATCGCCCGGCTGAAGGAGCACGTGCCGGAGATCCCGGTGCTCGGCAACGGCGACATCTGGTCGGCCGAGGACGCCCTGCGGATGGTGCGCGAGACCGGCTGCGACGGTGTCGTCGTGGGCCGTGGCTGCCTCGGGCGGCCGTGGCTGTTCGCCGACCTGGTGGCCGCCTTCGAGGGCCGCCCCCAGGACATCGCCCGCCCCGCCCTGCGCGAGGTCGCCGACGTCATGGTCCGGCACGCCACCCTGCTCGGCGAGTGGATCGGCGACGAGGCCCGGGGCGTGATCGACTTCCGCAAGCACGTCGCCTGGTACCTCAAGGGCTTCGCGGTCGGCTCCGAGATGCGCAAGCGCCTCGCGATCACCTCCTCGCTCCAGGAGCTGCGCTCCGGCCTGGACGAGCTGGACCTCGACCAGCCCTGGCCCGTCGGCGCCGACGGCCCCCGGGGGCGTACGTCCGGCAACAACCGGGTGGTGCTGCCGGACGGCTGGCTGAAGGACCCGTACGACTGCGCCGGGGTCGGCGAGGACGCCGAACTGGACACCTCCGGCGGCTGATTCAGCCCTTGGAGGGGCGGGGCGTGGAGCCGAACGCCTTCAGGAAGCGGTCGCGGAAGGAGTCCATCCGCCACACGGGCGCGTCCCGGCCGGGCTTGAGGCCTTCCGTCCAGTTCCAGCCGGCGACCTTGTCCAGGACCTTCGGGTCCTTCGCGACGATCGACACCGGCACGTCCCGGGAGGCGCCGTTCCCGCTGACCCGGGCGATCGGCTGGTGGTCGCCGAGGAAGACCAGCACGGTGTCGTCGGTGCCGTAGCGCTGCAGCCACTGGGTGAGGCTGGTGAGCGAGTACCGGATGGACCGGCCGTACTCCTCGCGGGACTTGGCGGTGTCGGTGAGGACGTCCGAGGCCTTGTGGCCGGCCCTCTGGATCGCGTCGAAGACCGAGCCGTCGCCGAGTTCGTCCCAGCCGACCATCTTCGGCAGGGGTGCCCAGGGCTGGTGGCTGGAGGTCAGGATGACGAACGACATCAGCGGCTTGTCGCGCTTCTTCCCGTGCACCCGGCGCTGGAACGCCTCCAGCGCGTACTGGTCGGGCATGGTCGACCAGCTGAACTTCGGCCCCTCGTAGCCCAGGTCGTAGGCGTCGTACACCTTGTCCAGGCCGTACCACTTCTCCTCCGGCCAGCCCTTCTGCACGCCCGGCATGACGCCGACCGTGTCCCAGGCGCCGGTCTTCCGGAACGCCTTGGTGAGGGTGAGGTGGTCGCCGGCGCTGACCGTGCGGTAGCGGCGCTGGTTGTCGATCCACAGGCCGGACATGGTCGTGGAGTGGCCGAGCCAGCTGCTGCCGCCGTACGTCGCCGACGTCAGCCAGCCGCTGCGGGCGGCGAAGCCTGCCTTCTCCAGGGCGGCGGTGCTCGTGTCCAGGGTCCGGCCGACGCCGGGAGCCATGACCGGGTCCTCGATCGCGCTGCGGCCGTAGCTCTCGACGAACGTGAAGATCACGTCCTTGCCGCGCAGGTCCGGGAGCAGCTGTCCGGGCGGGGTGTTGCCGAAGGTGTCCGCCTTCGACTGCTTCACGAACGCCGCCTCGTCCCGCAGCGACTGAACCGTCCGCTGCGCGTGCACCCTGAGGGCCCCGGCCCCGCGCTCGGAGGCGATCGGCCCGCCGAACAGGGTCAGGCCCAGCGCGGAGCAGGTGACCCAGACGGTGCCCGCGATCAGGGCTCCCTTGGTCGCCCGTACCCGGTGGCGGGCCAGCACGCTCGCGAGCCGGACCGTCGCCGCCACCATCACGGCCGCCACGAGCAGCACGAGCACGACCGCGCCGACGGCGGCGGCCGTCGCGACGCCCCCGCCCAGCGTGTCCTCGACGTACGCCTGCGCGTCGGGCAGCAGATCCCAGTCGAGCGCGGCGTTGAAGCCCCGGCCCAGGTATTCGTTGAACCCCATGTCGAGCAGGTTCACCATGGTCAGGGCGGTCAGGCCGAGCCCGTACAGCACCGCCGCCACCAGCCGGGGCCGGCGGGGGAGCGCCAGCACGACGACGGCCCCGAGGACCGCCTCGGCCGGGATCCGCGCGAAGCCGGCCGCCTTCAGGGCGGGGAGGGTGTTGGGCATCAGCAGCGCGCCGACGACCAGGACGGCGGCGAGGGCGGTGGTGGTCAGGTGGAGCGCGCGGGCACTTCGGGGGTGCCGGGTGCGCCAGGTGCGCAGGCGGGTGACGCGGTCGAGGGGAGTGCGTGAGGCGGCCGCGGCCGTTGTCTTCCCCTCGTGCTCTCCCCTCTCCCCACCCGCCGGTTCGTCCTCGGCCCCGGGTACGCCGTCACCCGGCTGTGACGACCCGCTGAAGCGTGTGAAGACAGGCACCCGGAGGTCCTTCCCGTTCAAAAATCCGGTGAGGTGGCGGACCCGCGTGGGGGTGCGGGTCCGCCACCGTTCCGTACGGGAGGTCCCTCGGGTGTGTTCAGCCCGCCGGGCCGGCGCTCGGCGAACACCCGGCAAACGGCGGCCCATTACGGCCCGCAGGGGCCCTTGAAAGGACCCCTCAGACCACGCCGACCGCCGTGAGCAGCGCCAACGGGGTCGACGCCGAACGGGATTCACGCACGCACGCGTACGGGTACGGCACCGGCTCCGGGTGGGTGTCGCGGCCGTAGCCCGCGATGACCTCCGGGAGCCGGTGGCCGGTCGCGCCCGCCGCGTCGACCAGACCGCGGGCGATCGCGCGGGCCTCGTCGTGCAGCCCGTAGCGGGCCAGGCCCAGCGCGATCAGCGCGTTGTCGTGCGGCCAGACCGCCGTTCCGGCTGGCGGAGGCGGGGGTGCCGGCGGCCTCCGGCTCGGACGTGCGGGACCTGCTGGCGTCCGGGCACCCGGAGGCGGTCGGGCTCGCCCGCGAGGCCGGGCGCCGGGTCGGGGACGTCCTCGCGACCGTCGTGACCCTGCTCAACCCCGGCGTCTTGATGATCGCCGGGGATCTGGCCGGAACTCCCTTCCTGACGGGCGTGCGCGAGCTGCTGTACCAGCGGGCGCTGCCCCGCTCCACCGCCCGCCTGGACGTGGTGACCGCACGACTGGGCGAGCGGGCCGCCCTGGTCGGAGCCGGTGCGATGGTCGTGGAGCACCTCTACGCACCCGAGCGGGTCGAGGAGCGGCTGCGTGCGCTCGGTGTGTGACGTCCGTTTTGCGGCCCCGTGACGCGTCCGCATGGTGAAATCCCGGCGGCTGTGGCAGCGTGATTCTCGCCACCCCTGATAAGGGTTGCGCTCAGATGAGCGGATCGTGAGCGACTGCACTTCTCCAAAGGGTGGCACTGAGTGCCACCCTTTGATCGTTCATCGAGCGAAATCAAATGTGCGGAAACATCGCTCACATGAGCGCTCGGAGGGTTTCAGGAAGGCTCTTGCGTTCAAGAAGTGAAAACATGTGGCTGTGATCGCTTGCCCAGCCTTGACTTTCAATCCGCTGGCGGACGAGTGGTTACAGGCGCATGACGCACAAGTGGACGTACCCAGACGCCTTTGATCTGGGTATGTTCCTGCCCGTCAGGGCAGCCACCGCGTCCTCGAGGAGTCGAGACCCGTGTCGGAAAACAAAGATCTCCCGGTAGCCGAACAGGCCGCGAGCGTTGAGGGCGTGAAGTTCGTCTACGACTTCACCGAGGGCAACAAGGACCTCAAGGACCTCCTCGGTGGCAAGGGCGCCAACCTCGCCGAGATGACGAACCTCGGTCTTCCGGTCCCGCCCGGCTTCACGATCACCACCGAGGCCTGCAAGGTCTACCTGGACAGTGGCGAGGAGCCGGCGGCACTGCGTGACGAGGTGAGTGCGCACCTCGACGCGCTTCAGGCCCGCATGGGCAAGAAGCTCGGCCAGGCCGACGACCCGCTGCTCGTCTCCGTGCGCTCGGGCGCCAAGTTCTCCATGCCCGGCATGATGGACACCGTCCTCAACATCGGCCTCTCCGACAAGTCCGTGCAGGGCCTGGCCAAGCAGGCCGGCGACGACCGGTTCGCGTGGGACTCCTACCGCCGCCTCATCCAGATGTTCGGCAAGACCGTCCTGGGTGTCGACGGCGAACTGTTCGAGGACGCGCTGGAGGCGGCGAAGACCGCCAAGAAGGTCACGGTCGACACCGAGCTGGAGGCCGCCGACCTCAAGAAGCTCGTCACCAAGTTCAAGAAGATCGTCAAGACCGAGGCCGGCCGGGACTTCCCGCAGGACCCGCGCGAGCAGATGGACCTCGCCATCCACGCGGTCTTCGACTCCTGGAACACCGACCGGGCCAAGCTGTACCGCCGCCAGGAGCGCATCCCGCACGACCTGGGCACGGCCGTCAACGTCTGCTCCATGGTCTTCGGCAACCTCGGCCCCGACTCCGGCACCGGCGTCGCCTTCACCCGCGACCCCGCCTCCGGCCACCAGGGCGTCTACGGCGACTACCTCCAGAACGCGCAGGGCGAGGACGTCGTCGCCGGCATTCGCAACACCGTGCCGCTCGCCGAGCTGGAGTCGATCGACAAGAAGTCGTACGACCAGCTGATGCAGATCATGGAGACGCTGGAGAACCACTACAAGGACCTCTGCGACATCGAGTTCACCATCGAGCGCGGTGTGCTGTGGATGCTCCAGACCCGCGTCGGCAAGCGCACCGCGGGCGCGGCCTTCCGCATCGCGACGCAGCTGGTGGACCAGGGCCTGATCGATGAGGCCGAGGCGCTCACCCGGGTCAACGGCGCCCAGCTCGCGCAGCTGATGTTCCCGCGCTTCGACGAGGACGCGAAGGTCTCGCAGGTCGGCCGGGGCATCGCCGCCTCCCCCGGCGCGGCCGTCGGCAAGGCCGTCTTCGACTCCTACACGGCCGTCAAGTGGTCCCGTTCCGGCGAGAAGGTCATCCTGATCCGCCGTGAGACCAACCCCGACGACCTGGACGGCATGATCGCCGCCGAGGGCATCCTGACCTCCCGCGGCGGCAAGACCTCCCACGCGGCCGTCGTCGCGCGCGGCATGGGCAAGACCTGTGTCTGCGGCGCCGAGGAGCTCGAGGTCGACACCAAGCGCCGGCGGATGACCGTGCCGGGCGGGCACGTAGTCGAGGAGGGCGACGTCGTCTCCATCGACGGCTCCTCCGGCAAGGTCTACCTCGGCGAGGTACCGGTCGTGCCGTCCCCGGTCGTGGAGTACTTCGAGGGCCGCATGCACCCGGGCGCCGACGACGCCGACGAGCTGGTCGAGGCCGTCCACCGCATGATGGCCTTCGCCGACCGCAAGCGCCGCCTGCGGGTGCGCGCCAACGCCGACAACGCCGAGGACGCGCTGCGCGCCCGCCGCTTCGGCGCCCAGGGCATCGGCCTGTGCCGCACCGAGCACATGTTCCTCGGCGACCGGCGCGAACTGGTGGAGCGGCTGATCCTGGCCGACACCGACGCCGAGCGCGAGGAGTCCCTCAAGCAGCTGCTGCCGCTCCAGAAGCAGGACTTCGTGCAGCTCTTCGAGTCGATGGACGGCCTCCCGGTCACCGTCCGCCTGCTCGACCCGCCGCTGCACGAGTTCCTCCCGGACATCACCGAGCTGTCCGTCCGCGTGGCCCTCGCCGAGTCCCGCCAGGAGCCGCACGAGAACGAACTGCGCCTCCTCCAGGCCGTGCACCGGCTGCACGAGCAGAACCCGATGCTGGGTCTGCGCGGTGTGCGTCTCGGCCTGGTCATCCCCGGCCTGTTCACCATGCAGGTCCGGGCCATCGCCGAGGCCGCGGCCGAGCGCAAGGCCGCCAAGGGCGACCCGCGCGCCGAGATCATGATCCCGCTCGTCGGCACGGTCCAGGAGCTGGAGATCGTGCGCGAGGAGGCCGACCAGGTCATCGCCGAGGTCGAGGCGGCCTCGGGTGCGCAGCTGAAGCTGTCCATCGGCACGATGATCGAGCTGCCGCGTGCCGCGCTCACCGCCGGCCAGATCGCCGAGGCCGCGCAGTTCTTCTCCTTCGGCACCAACGACCTGACCCAGACGGTGTGGGGCTTCTCCCGGGACGACGTCGAGGCCTCGTTCTTCACGGCGTACCTGGAGAAGGGCATCTTCGGCGTCTCCCCCTTCGAGACGATCGACAAGGACGGCGTCGGCTCCCTGGTGAAGCTGGCCGCCAAGGCCGGCCGCGAGACCCGCCCCGACCTCAAGCTCGGCGTCTGCGGAGAGCACGGCGGCGACCCGGAGTCGGTCCACTTCTTCCACGAGGTCGGACTCGACTACGTCTCCTGCTCCCCGTTCCGCATCCCGGTGGCCCGCCTGGAAGCGGGCCGGGCGGCGGTCCAGTCACAGGGCAGCGACCACCGTTAGACCCGGCCCGTGCGGGGCCGCTCAAGAACGGCGGTCCGGTCCAAGGGCAGCGACCACCGTTGGGATCCGTTGCCCGTGCGGGGCCACTCAAGAACCCGGAGCCGTCGAGGTCCCCGACCCTCACCGATCGCGGCGGCTCCGGAGCACGAAGAAGAGCGGGGCGGCACCTTGTGCGGAGGTGCCGCCCCCTCGCGTTCCCGCTTACCCGGGGAGCCCTTCCCGCAGGCACACGACCGTGCCGGTCCGGGCCGCCGTCAGCAGTGCGGTGAGGGTGGGCAAGCCGGTCGCCAGCGGCATCGACTCCAAGGCGGCGAGGGCGAAGAGGCCGTGGTGGTCATGTTCCGAGCTGCGCCGGACGGGCTGCCCGGCGGGGATCCGGCCACCGTGGAAGTAGAAGTCGAGCACCGGACCCGTGCCCAGCACATCGGCCCGGTGGTCGTACCCGATGAACCGCAGGTCCCCTTCCAGGCAGATGCCGGTCTCCTCGTGCAGCTCCCGGCGCGCGGCACCGGCGGGGTCCTCGCCGTGGTCGAGCATGCCGCCCGGCAGCCCCCAGAGCCCCGCGGCGGGCTGGCCGTCGGCGTAGCGCAGCAGCAGGAACCGGTCCTCGGCGTCGAGCAGCAGGACGCAGGACGCGACGACGGTCTGCGGCAGTGTCTTGACCCACTCGTCACGCGGCAGCACGCGCTGTACGTCGGTGGCGGGCACGGTCGTGTCCACGGTGATGTTCCTTCCGTCGGCTGGGCAGCCCGGATCGAGCTGCCCGAACGGTGGAACGGCCGGGCCCGCCGATGGTCACCGGCGTGTCCGGCTCAGGTGTCGCAGGCGACCCCGTCGTCGTCCCGGTCCAGGTGGGAGGCGTACCCGGGCTCACCCCGGCGGATGGGGGCGGCACCGGCGGCCCGGACGGCGCTGCAGTTGGCGTAGTACACGTCCCCGCCGCCCCCCGCGTCCTCCGAGCCGGTGTCGTCAAAGCCGCCGCCCGCCGCCGGCTGAGCGGTGACCGTGGTGGTGACCTTGACGGTCTTGGTGGCGGTGACGGTGGGAGCGGGCTCCGGCTCCTCGGCGAGCGGCGTCGCGGTGGCGGTGGCCGTGGTGGTGACCGTGACGGCCGGCTGCGGCTCGGCGGCCGCGGGCTTCGCGTCGCTCCCGGTCTCCCCGCCGCTCGCGCCCATGCCGATGCCGAGGAACAGGGCCAGGCCGAGCGCGGGCAGCACGTAGCGCTTCCGGGCCCAGCGGGGCGCCGGTCTGCCTGGCTGCGGCGCGGGCGGAGCGGGGTACGGGCTTTTGTGCGGGCCGGTGTACGGATTGGTCATGGTCATCCCCCCGGGGCCGGTACGTGAGGGGATGACCGTAGGGCCGGGCGGCCCGACGTGGGGGAGAGGTGACCAATTCGTGATGGTCGTGTGAAGGCGGACCGGGTGGCTACGAGCGGAACGGGCCCGTCACCTCGTACGTGATGCCGCCCGAGGAGCTGCCGCTGGTGCCGCGCTGGCTGGAGAAGTAGAGGCGGGTGCCGTCCGGGGAGAAGGCCGGGCCGGTGATCTCCGAGCCGGACTGGCCGTCGATGCGGAGGAAGGGGGTCACGACGTCGGCCGGTGTGATGACGCAGATGTCCATGGTGCCGCCGTCCTCGGCGACGAAGAGGTCGCCGGAGGCGGAGCCGGTGACGTTGTCGACGCCCGTGAGGGGGGCCGTGCCGCTCGTCACCAGGGAGTCGTCGTAGGCGAGTTCGATGGTCTGGGCGGCGGCGTTGTACTGCCAGACGCGGTTGTCGCCCTTCGTGGTGAACCAGCAGGTGTCGTTCGCGTAGTAACAGCCCTCGCCGCCGTTGAAGCGCTTGGCGCCGGAGACCTGGCTGCGGGTGGCGGTCGCGCCGGAGGGGTCGGGGACCCGGGCCCAGGTGACGGGGCCGTTCGTGCCGCTGCCCGCGACCAGGACCTCCAGCGTGCCGGAGGAGAGGTCGCCCCAGGTCGTCGGGCGGAAGCGGTAGAAGCAGCCGTCGGTCACGTCCTCCGTCAGGTAGACCACCCGGCGGACCGGGTCGGCCGCCGCCGCCTCGTGCTTGAAGCGGCCCATCGCGTCCCGGCGCACCGCCGCCTTCGCGCCCCACGGGTCCGTCTCGTAGACGTACCCCCGGTCCACCTCCTCGCAGGACAGCCAGGTGTTCCACGGCGTCTTGCCGCCCGCGCAGTTCTGGCGGGTGCCGGAGAGGATGCGGTACGCGCCGGTGATTGCGCCCGTCGAGGAGAATCTCACCGCGCCCGCGCCGCCCGACGGGTTGATTTCGGAGTTGGAGACATAGATCCAGCCCGTGCCGTCGGCGTAACAGGCGCCGCCGTCCGGGGCGTTGTGCCAGGTGTACGACGTGGTTCCGACCCGCTGGCCCGACCGGGCGATCACCCGGCTGGTGAAGCCGCTGGGGAGTCTGATGCCGTTGGCGTCCGGGGCGCCCAGCGGCCCGTAGGGGCCGGTGCCGGGCTGGGCCGGGGCCGCGTACGCGGCGCCGCGCCACAGGGTTCCGCCCAGGGCGGCCGAGGTGCCGCCGAGGACGGCCGCACGCAGGAGGCTACGACGTTCCACTCTCACTCCAAGGGGTGCCGTACCGCCCCGCCGTCGGTCGACGGCAGGGGTCGTGCGTGGGGGGAGGCGGAAAGGACGCTAAGGGGGCCGGGTTGACGGCGCATGGCCAACTCGTGGCCGCGGGGCGGCACGCTGTGTGCCGCCTGTCCTGCGGCGGACGGCGGACACCCCTGCGCCGGCAACGCCGGAGCCTCCCGTCCCGGACTCCTCGGGCGGTCGCCGCCCAGGCCGGGGCCACCCCCGCCCGGCGATCGCGCGGACGGCAGCCGGATCACCACGTCCAGGCCGCCGGTCGCACCGTCTCCCTGGCCCACCGCCGACGCCGAGTGGTTCTACCCCGGCGCCCGACCCCTCCCGGAGGAGCAGGCGCGTACGCCCCTCGTGGGCTGACCCGCTCATGCGGGACATGCCGCGGTGGCGTGCACGCCCGAGCAGGCGTGCACGCCACCGCGTCCGTACCGGGGCAGGGTCAGCCGCAGCTGCCCGAGATCCACCGGTGGGAGCGGACCTTGTAGGTGCCGGCCAGGTTGCCGCCGTGCTGCTGCCGGGTGCAGCCGACACGGTCGGAGTAGTTGGCGCCCCGGTAGTACGCGACACCGCTGGAGGAGCTGGTGCCGGCGTTCCACACCGACTTCACGTTGGTCGTGGCGGCCCAGGAGCACCGAATGGAACCACTCTGCCAGTCGGGGTCGGCCACGTCCCAGGAGCACTTGCTGCCGGTGAAGTTGGCGCCGGTCCAGAAGCAGATGTGCCCGGACGCGCAGTCCACCGCGGCCGGAGCGGCCGGAGCGGCCGGTGCCGCCGAAGCGGAGCTCGGCACGGCAAGGGCGGTGACGGCGGCGGCGCTGACGGCGAGCACGGCGAGCAGCGGGTTCGCACGAGAGTTCCGGCGTACGGAAAGGCGCATGGGCCTGGTCTCCTCGGAGATCTGGGGACGGTGGTGCGGACGGCCCGACGCTGGCAAGGCATGACCGGGCCGGGCAAGGACTGCGGGGCCCGCTGGGACGCCGGGATGCCGGGAGAGCGCGCACCTGGCGCGTTCCGGAACCGTTGGGACGGCCATGGGACGCCTTTGGTGGCACAGTGTCGGCAGAGACGCCCGACCAGCGTCCTGTGGGGATTCCGAGGGGGGAAGGGCCTTGTCCGCATGCCCGGAAACGGAGCGGTTCGCCGCGCTGTTGCGTTCGTTGAAGAGCCGGTCCGGCCTGAGTTACGAGGCTCTCGCCAGGAAGTCCGGACTGGCCGGCTCGACACTGCACCGCTACTGCCGGGGCACGTCGGTGCCCCAGGACTACGGCAGCGTGCACCGGCTGGCCACGGTCTGCGGCGCGGCCCCGGACGAACTGCGCACCCTGCACCGCCTGTGGGCACTTGCGGACGCGGCGCGTGCCGCCGCGGCCGGTGCGGAGGCCGGGGCGGCGGAACGGGGAGCCGTGTCGGAGGCCGCGGGGGGTACGGAACCGGACGCGACACAGGAAGCCGCACGGGACGCGACACAGGAAGCCGAGCCAAAAGCCGTACCAGCAGGGGAACCGGAAGCAGACGCGCCCACCAAGGCCGCCTCAGCTCCAGCACAGGGCCCGGCCCCAGCCCCGGCGCAACGCCCGGACCGAACCCCGGCGCAACGCCCGGCCCTCGCCCCGGACGACGACCGGGCGCCGGAGCACCAAGCCCCCGGCACCGGCACCGGTGCCGTATCCCGGCCCGCGCGGCGGCCGCGCCGGAACCGGCTGCGCGCCACCGTCGTCGTCGCGGCGGCCCTCGCCGCCGTCACGGTCTCGGCCTGGGCGCTGTCGAGCGGCCGGTCGTCCTCCGGCGACGGTGAAGGAAACGGGGCCGCCGGCGGCCGGAGTACCGGCGAGGTCCGGCCGTTGTTCTCGGCCGGCTGCCCGCCCGTGATCGCGATGGGCGAGCACGACGAGTGCGTGCGGGAGGTGCAGCGTCTGCTGCACGCCAAGGGCGCGGACATCGGCGTGGACGGGGACTTCGGCCCGCAGACCCTGCGCCGGGTCACCGCCTTCCAGGTGCTCGCCGGACTGCAGCCCAACGGGGTCGTCGCGGAGCCGACCAAGAAGGCGCTGTACACCTCGCGCGTCCGGATGAGGGTGTGGTCGCCGCAGAAGGTGCGGCAGCGGGTCCGGGAGGTGTTTCCCGAAGTGCCGGACAAGGCGGTGGCCATCGCCGACTGCCAGTCCTTCCTCGACCCGCTGCACATCCTCCCCAACACCAACGGCACCCGGAACTGGGGCCTGTTCCAGATCTCCGACGCCCGGCTGCGCGAACTGGGCGGCACGCCGCGTGCGGCTCTGGACCCGGAGTGGAACATCCAGGCGGCCCGGAAGCTGTGGAGCCGGGACCGCGACTTCGGCGACTGGCCGCACTGCGAACGCGCGGCCGACGCACCCCGCTCCCCGGCACCGAAACGGACGTGATCAGTACGCGACGGACACGATCCGGCGGCTCAGTGGACGGGACGCCGCGCTCCAGGCAGCACTCAGGCTGCCCTGGTCGCGCGGCTACGAGACGTCCGGTCAAAACCGTTCGGTCAAAAACCGTTCGGTCAAAAACCGCTGCTACGAGGTCCGCACCTTGTAGGCCGTCACCCGTACCGCCTCGTCGTCCAGGCACTGCCCGGACGCCAGGTCGAAGCGCTGCTTCAGCAGGGGCGAGGCGACGAACGGGCGGCCCTGGTGGGTGCCGGTCAGGCCGCGGGAGAGGACCGCCGCGCCGGTGAAGGGGTCGCGGTTGTCGATGGCGAACAGGTCGCCGGAGCGGTCGCGGAAGACCGCGGCCTGCCGGCCGTCCGGCAGCAGTGCGGCCACCCCGCGGCCCGGGAGCAGCGTGCTCAGTTCGCAGACCGTGAACCAGTCGTCTGCCAGGGCGAGTTCGATCTTGAGGTCGGTGGTCTCCAGTGCCAGGGTCATCGCTGGGCGCTTCCTTCCAGTACGTCGGCGGGTCGCATGCCGATGGACAGCAGCGGCAGGTCGGGCTTCATCTGGTCGCGCTCGGGCACGAAGGCGACGACCGGGTCCGGGGTGTCCGGGGCGTTCACGAAGGACACGAACCGGGACAGCTTCTCGGGGTCGTTGATGGTCTCGGCCCACTCGTCGCGGTAGTGCGCGACGTGCGCCTGCATCAGCTTCTCCAGCTCGTCGCAGATGCCGAGCGAGTCGTGGACGACCACGTCCCGTACGTGGTCCAGGCCGCCGGGGATCCGGTCCAGCCAGGTCGAGGTGCGCTCCAGCCGGTCGGCCGTGCGGATGTAGAACATCAGGAACCGGTCGATCAGACGGACCAGTTCGGCGTCCGACAGGTCCTGCGCGAGCAGGTCCGCGTGGCGCGGGGTCGCGCCGCCGTTGCCGCCGACGTACAGGTTCCAGCCGTTGGCCGTGGCGATCACGCCGAAGTCCTTCGACTGGGCCTCGGCGCACTCGCGCTGGCAGCCGGAGACCGCCGACTTCAGCTTGTGCGGGGAGCGCAGCCCCCGGTAGCGCAGCTCCAGGTCGATCGCCATCCGTACCGAGTCCTGGACGCCGTAGCGGCACCAGGTCTGCCCGACGCAGGACTTCACCGTGCGCAGCGACTTGCCGTAGGCGTGTCCGGACTCGAAGCCGGCGTCCACCAGCCGGGCCCAGATCACGGGTAGTTGCTCGACGCGCGCCCCGAACATGTCGATCCGCTGGCCACCGGTGATCTTCGTGTAGAGGCCGAAGTCGCGGGCGATCTCGCCGATCACGATCAGCTTCTCCGGGGCGATCTCACCGCCGGGGATCCGCGGCACGACCGAGTACGAGCCGTTCTTCTGCAGGTTGGCCAGGAAGTGGTCGTTGGTGTCCTGCAGCGCCGCCTGCTCGCCGTCCAGGACGTAACCGCTCGCGCCGATCGTGGGAGCGAGGGAGGCGATGATCGAGCCGACGGCCGGCTTGCAGACCTCGCAGCCGTCACCGCCCCGGGCCCCCTCGCGGCCGTGACGGTCCAGCAGGTCCTGGTAGGTGGTGATACGCAGGGCGCGGACGATCTCGTACAGCTCCTCGCGGGTCTGCGCGAAGCAGCCGCACAGGCCCTTGTCGACCTCGACGCCGCTCGCCTCCAGCTCGGCGTTGACGAGCTGGCCGAGGACCTTGACGCAGGAGCCGCAGCCGGTGCCGGCCTTGGTGCACTTCTTCACCTCGGGCACGGTCGTGCACTGGTGGTCGGTGACCGCGCCGCGGATCGCGCCCTTGGAGACGTTGTGGCAGGAGCAGATGATCGCGTCGTCCGGCAGGGCGGAAGGGCCGAGCTGGACGGACTCACCGGCGCCGGCCGGCAGCACCAGCGACTCGGGCGCGACCGGCGGGACCGAGCCGGTGAACGCCTTCAGCGTGCCGTACGCCTCCGCGTCTCCGACCAGGATGCCGCCGAGCAGCGTGCCGTCGCGGCCGATGACCAGCTTCTTGTACAGGCCCGCGCGGGAGTCGGAGTAGACGACGTCCAGGCAGTCCTCGGCGGTGCCGTGCGCGTCGCCGAAGGACGCCACGTCCACGCCGAGCAGCTTCAGCTTGGTGGACAGGTCGGCACCGGTGAAGGACGCCTCGTCCGAGGCGATCGTGGCCGCCGCCGTCTCCGCCTGCTCGTAGCCAGGCGCCACCAGGCCGTACACCCGGCCGTCGGAGGCCAGCGCGCACTCGCCGATCGCGAAGACGTGCGGGTCGGCGACCGTACGGCACTGCTCGTCGACCGTGATGCCGCCGCGCTCGCCGACCGTCAGACCGCAGTCGCGGGCCAGCTGGTCGCGGGGGCGGACACCGGCGGAGAACACCACCAGGTCGGCGGCGAGTTCGGAGCCGTCGGACAGCTTCATGCCGGTCACGGCGCCGTCCTCGCCCACGACGATCTCCTGCGTGCCGACGCCCGTGTGGACGCTCAGGCCCATCTCCTCGATGGTGCGCAGCAGTGCGGCGCCGCCGCCGTCGTCCACCTGGACGGGCATCAGCCGGGGCGCGAACTCCACGATGTGGGAGGTGAGTCCGAGACCCTTGAGGGCCCCGGCCGCCTCCAGGCCGAGCAGACCGCCGCCGACCACGGCACCCGTCGTCGCGTTCTTGGCGTACTCCTCGATCGCGAGCAGGTCCTCGATGGTGCGGTAGACGAAACAGCCCTCGGCGTCCTTGCCCGGGACCGGCGGGACGAACGGGTAGGAGCCGGTGGCCAGGACGAGGACGTCGTAGTCGAAGACCTCGCCGGACCTGGCGGTGACCTTGCGGGCCTCGCGGTCGACGGCGATCGCCGGGTCACCGACATACAGCTCGATGCCGTGCGTCTCGATGAACTCCATGTCCGTCATGGACAGGTCCTCGGGAGTCTTCCCCGAGAAGTACGACGTGAGCGCCACACGGTCGTAGGCCGGACGAGGCTCCTCGCAGAGCACGACCACGCGGTGCGTGGCGGTCAGGCCGCGCTCGGCGAGCGCCTCGAGGAAGCGCTGGCCGACCATGCCGTGGCCGACGAGCACGATCGTGGGGGTGGCCTCCGTGGCCTCCGGGGTGGCGGTCATCAGGAGCCTCCATCGTTGGTGAGCAGGTGGAGCAGCGGGCCGCCGTCGGAGGGGAGCGGCTCTGCTCCCTCCCAGGCGCGGGCGAGCGCGCCGACGGTGCCGAGTTCGCCGACGAGGACCCCGCCGACCAGGCGGTCGTCGCGGACGACGACCTTGCGGTAGGTGCCGCGGGTGGCATCGGTGAGCTGGACGACGTCGTCGCCCGGGAGCGCCTCGGTCTCACCGAACGCGGCGAGGTCGAAGGGGCTGTCGTGCCCGTTCAGCGTCAGCCGGGTCAGGGAACGGGTGCCGGTGTAGCGGGCGTTCGCGTCACCGGCGAGCAGCTCCGCGAGCGCGTCGGCCTGTTCGAGCGCGGGAGTGGCGAGGCCGTACAGGACGCCGTCGTGCTGGGCGCAGTCGCCGATCGCGTGGATGTACGGGTCGGAGGTGCGCAGCTCGTCGTCGACGACGACGCCCTTGCGGACGTCGAGACCGGCCGTCTTGGCGAGGCCCACCCGCGGGTGCACACCGCAGGCGATGACCACGAGATCGGCGTCGAGCGCGTATCCGTCGGCCATCTCCACGGAGCGCACGGCGCCGCCGACGCAGCGCACGTCCCGGACGCGGCACTCGGTGTGCACCTCCACGCCCAGGTCGGTCAGGTGCCGCTTGACGAGCTTGGAGGCGGCCGGGTCGAGCTGGCGCTCCATCAGCCGCTCGGACTGCTGGGCGAGCACGACCTGGGCGCCGCGCCGGGCGAGTGCCCGGGCGGCGGAGACTCCGAGGAGCCCGCCGCCGATGACGACCGCCTTCGCCCCCGGGCGGACCGCCTTGGACAGGCCCAGGCAGTCGTCCATGGTGCGGAACGCGTGGATGCCCTCGGGCAGTTCACGGTCCTCGGTGAACAGGCCGCGCAGCGGCGGCAGCACCGGGTTGGAGCCGGTGGCGAGGACGAGGCGGTCGTATGCGATCACGGACCCGTCCGCACAGGCGACGGTCCGCCCCGCGCGGTCGATGCCGGAGATCCGGCCGCGCCTGACCCGCGCGGGCGCCGGCAGGGCGATCACCTCGGGGCTGTACCGTCCGGCCAGCACCTCGGCGAGCAGCACCCGGTTGTACGGCCGGTGCTCCTCCTCGCCGATCAGCAGTGCGGGCGTGCCGAGCTCACCGAGCCGCCGGGCGAGCCGTACGCCCGCCAGGCCGGTGCCGATCACCACCACACGCTCATTCGAGGTCATGCACTTGAGCGTGCGGTGCCGGTGTTACCCGGCAGCATCACCTCTGTTTCCCGCGGGGAACGCTGCCCTCAGCGGGCAGGGGTGGTGGATGTGAGGGTTCCCGACGTTCGCCGGCGGCGGCTGTGAGCAGCGCCGCACCGGCCTCGCACCGGTCCCGCATAGGGTCGCGACCATGCCCGGCATATCGCTGACCGTGATCGTCCTGCTCTGCGCCCTCGCGACCTTCGCCTGGCAGGGCGCGGTCCTGTGGCAGCCGGCCGCCCCGATGGCCGTCTTCAATCCGTCTGGCGTACGAGCAGTGGATCGCCTGGCTAAGGTCTGTCGTTGTTCGCTCGCAGGGCCAGCAGCTCGATCATCCCCGTGCCGTCCTCCTCCCCGTGGCCCTGCGCGAGCCTGCGCTCCATCAGCTTCATGTACGGCGTCAGCAGCTCCGGGCTGACCCGCTGCTCCCCGGCCGTGCGCAGCAGGGTGGCGTTGCCCGCGACTTGCATCGCGAGGTTGGAGACGACGTTCCGGGTGTAGTCGCCGCTCTGGATCTGGTCGGCGCTCTGGTGCACGGCCGGGGCCATCGCGGTGAGCCAGTCCGCGAGCAGTGGCGCGAAGTCCTTGGGCGTGATGTCGTCCGGGCGGATCAGCGCGAAGGCGTGGGTGATGCCCGCGAACATGCCGCTCATCGCGCTCAGCAGGGCCACGTCGTAGAGGGCGGCGAACCCGGGGTCGGCTCCGACGTAGCGGGGGCCGGCCGGGACGGCGAGGGTGTCGCGGTGCTCCTCGAACAGCTCTGGTGAGCCGCTGTAGAGGACGTAACCGCCGGAGTCCGGGACGCCGATCATCGGCGGGACGGCCATGATCCCGGCGTCCAGGAAGCGCGCGCCGCGCGCCTCGGCCCAGGCGGCGCGCGTCCGGCCCTCGCCGGGGGTGCCGGTGGTCAGGTTCACCAGATCCCGCCCGGCGAGAGCGGTCCCGTCGAGGGCGTCGCCCACGGAGGCGTCGTCGAGCAGGCAGACGATGACGAGCCGGTTCGCGGCCACGGCCTCGGCGGCGCTCCGGGCGACGACGGCGCCCTCGGCGGCGAGGGCCTCCGCGCGGGCGGGCGTGCGGTTCCAGATGGTCACCTCGTGCCCGGCGGCGAGCCAGGCCCGGGCGAGGGCGGTGCCCATTGCACCGGTGCCGAGAAGAGTGAGAGGGGTACGAGGGGTACGGGGAGCAACTGGGTTGTCGGTCATGGCGCTTAGGCTCGTCGCAGGGGGAGCGCCTGCTCAAGTACGTACTTTGGAGTGGGTGGTTACCCCGGGGGGAAGGGTCCAGGCAGCGAAGGGGAGGAGACCGGGCATGGGGACGACGGGACGGCGGCCGGGTGCGTACGTCTGCGGGATCGACGCGGCGATGGACCTGATCGGCGGCAAGTGGAAGGTGCTGATCCTCTGGGCGCTGAACGAGCGGCCCCGCCGCTTCGGCGAGCTGCGCCGGGAGCTGCCGGGCGTCACCGAGAAGGTGCTCGCCTCGCACCTCAGGGAGATGGAGGGCGACGGCCTGGTGCACCGTGAGGCGTATGACGAGGTGCCGCCGCGTGTGGAGTACTCGCTGACGCCCCGGGGCGTGTCCCTGAACGAGGCACTGGAACCACTGGGGGCGTGGGGGAGGGCCAACGTCCTGGGCGTGTCACCGGCTCCCGGTCAGATGCGCGAAGACGACGACGTTCCCCTGGTATCCGGTGCCGCGTGAGTAGGTGCCGCCGCAGGTGATGACCCGCAACTCGGGGCGGCGGGCCGCGCCGTAGACCTTCTCGTCGGGGAAGTCCTTCGCGGCGTGGACCTCGACGGCGTCCACGGTGAACACCGCGACCCTGCCGTCCCGCCGGTCCACCTCGATCGTGCTGCCCCTGGCCAGGGCGCCGAGGTCGTAGAACACGGCGGGGCCGTCGGCGTTGTCGACGTGTCCGGCGACGATCGCCGTGCCCCGCTCTCCGGGGGTCGTGCCGGCCTCGTACCAGCCGGCGAGGTTCTTCTCCGCGGCGGGCGGTACGTCGAGACTGCCGGTCTTCGTCAGGCCCAGCCCGGTCAGCGGCGCGTTCACCCGGATCGCCGGGATGCGGATGCGGTCGGGCGGCGAGGGCGGCAGCGCGGGCACGGCGGGCGGCTCACCGGCCCGGCCGTCCAGCCCGGCCCGGGCCTGCGCGGCGGACGGCTGCGGCGGGGCGTGCGTCCCGGCGCCGTCGCGCAGCAGCCACACCCCGGAGCACAGGGCGAACACCGTGACGGCGGCCATGGCGGCGTTCGCGGGATCGCGGAAGCCGCTGCCGATCCTGGGGAACCTGCGCATACCCACCCTTTTCTGATGCCCGGTCCCGTGCCCCCCTCCGGGCCGCGAGGGGCGTCCGACCCGGAGGGGGAGGGGACATGCGGTACCGGCGACGGACAGCGGAGGGTGTCCGTCAGATCCCGTCGCCTCTCGCCCGGCGATGCAGGAGCCAGGTACCGCCCGCGGCGGCGACGGCGAGAGCCGCCACACCGGCCGCGGTCTGCACGGGGTCGGGGCCCAGAGCGCCGCCGACCCCCGTCTTCACACTGCCCCGGGGATGGGCCTGTTCGCGCACCGGCGTCAGCGTGACCACCAGGTCCCCGGTGATCCGCCGGCCGCTCCCGGTGCAGGTCGCGGTGATCTCGTACGTTCCCGGCTGCGCGCTCGGCGGCACCCGGAACCGCCCGGTCGCGTCCGGCCCGTGCGCGTCCGGCGCCAGGCTGAGGGAACCGGCCCCGACCGCGCCGGCGTCACCCGTCGCCGAGCCGCCGTCGCCGCAGGCTGCCGTGCGTACCGTGACCTGCCCGCCGGGCACGACCGAGGCCGGGGACATCTCCAGCCCACCGGCGGACACGCCGTACGCGGGGGCGGCGGCGAGGGCCGCGGCGGCGACGGCGAGCGCGGTACCGGTCAGCGGCGGGGTGGTACGTCGCATCGGTGCTCCTTCGAGCGGTTCGGTCTGCGCCTGCCCTTCCGAGGTAACGGGCAGCTGGACGACCGCGCTTGCTGAAGGAGCGTCAGGATTGTGGTGAATGGGTGTCAGGCGTGGGTGAACCGGGTGCCGTCGACGGCCGTTTCGGCAGGTCACGGGCATCCGGCGGACGAGGTGCGGAAAAGCGTGGAGCGCGCGTGTGAACGGGTGACCCGGGTGTGCGCGGCCGACGCTTGACCTCAGGTTTGGTTGAGGTACGAGGCTGTGCGGCATGAAGACAACCGCTACCGATCCGGCCGCCCTGCCCCGGACCGCCCCCGACCCGCTCCGGCTGACCCTCGTCGTGGGCAGCAACCGGCACGGCCGCTTCGGCCCCGTCGTCGCCGACTGGCTCCTCGGCCGCATCCGGGACCGGGACGACCTGGTCGCCGAGGTCGTGGACGTCGCCGGGGCCGCGCTGCCCATGTCCCTCGAACCGACCCCGGAGGCGACCGCCGCGCTGTCCGGCATCACACCGAAGTTGGCCCGTGCCGACGCGTTCGTGGTCCTGACCCCCGAGTACAACCACTCCTTCCCGGCGGGCCTGAAGAACCTCGTCGACTGGCACTTCACCGAATGGCAGGCCAAGCCCGTCGGGCTCGTCTCCTACGGCGGTCTGGCCGGTGGCCTGCGCGCCGCGGAGCATCTACGTCAGGTCTTCGCGGAGCTCCACGCCGTGACGGTCCGCGACACCGTCTCCTTCCACAACGCCGGCGCCTCCTTCGACGACCAGGGCGCCTTGCGCGACCCGTCCGGGCCGGACGCGGCGGCGAAGGCCATGCTGGACCAACTGGTGTGGTGGGGCCGGGCGTTGCGGGAGGCCAGGGAGAGGCGACCGTACGGGGGCTGAGCCGGCCTCAGCCGTACCCGAACCTCACGCCGGACGGGCCGGGGTGAGCGGGCCCGGGCCCGCTCACCCCGAACCCCTCACACC
>NZ_POUC01000099.1 GCF_002891435.1 Streptomyces cahuitamycinicus | reverse complement strand
GAACCAACTCGTTCATCGTGCCGCCCTGCCCTCCCCACGCGGGACCGGTTGCCCGGACAACGGCCGCCGGAGCACGGGGGTTCCCGCGCCGCCCGGCGCGGGAACCCCGGCCGGGACCGGGCGCGTCGTGCGCGGCGGCTTCGCCCCGGCCCGCGCCGGCGGCACGGCACGCCCGGCGACGCCACCCCGCACAGCCGTCGACGACCGCACCACTACCGTGTCCTGGGCCCCGAAACACCGCCCGCATCCCACCGACCGGCCGAAGGAGCGCCGACGATGCCCCGCACCGCACGCCCCCGCTGCCGTGCCGCCCTGGCCGCCCTCACCACCTGTGTCGCGCTGGGCTGCGGAACCGGCACGGTACCTCCGGGGGACCAGCCGAGCCCGCCGCCCGGCGCCCCGACGGCGGCCGGGCGGGGCGTGGTCACCTGGGCCTCCTCCGCGGGCCACATCGGCGAGGCGGTGAAGGCCCGCGGCTACCGGCTGATGGTGCACACCAGCGTTGGCGGCAGCGACCTCAGGGTGCGGCTGTCCAACGCTTTCGGCGACCAGCCGGTGACGTTCGGCAACGTCCACGCGGGACTGCAACGGGACGGCGCCGCACTCGTCCCCGGCAGCAACAGGCGCCTGACCTTCCGCGGCGCACACTCCGTCACCGTGCCCGCCGGCGGCATCGTCTACAGCGACCCGCTGCCCGGCCACGTCCCCGCCGGGCGCACCCTCGCCGTCAGCCTGTACGTCCCCCGGGCGGACGGCCCGCTCACCGGGCACTGGCTGGCGATGCAGACGTCGTACACCACACGCGGCGACCACACCGCCGAGGAGGGCGCGGCCCACTGGAAACAGCGGACCGGCTCCTGGTTCTACCTCGACGCCGTCACCGTACGGCCCCGCAAGGGAACCGGCGCCGTGGCCGCCCTCGGCGATTCCATCACCGACGGCTGGCAGTCCACCACCGGCCGGGACCGCCGCTGGCCCGACTACCTGGCCCGCCGCCTGGCCGCGTCCGGCAGCACGGTCGAAGGCGTGGCCAACGCGGGCATCGCCGGGAACAAGGTCATCCTCGACGGCCCGGGGCAGAGCGCACTGAACCGCATGGAACGGGACGCGCTCTCCCTGCCGGGCGTACGCACGGTGTTCCTCTTCCAGGGCGTCAACGACATCAAGGCCGAACCCGGTGCCACGGGTGCCGGGCTGATCGACGGGTACCGCACGCTGATCGACCGGGCGCACGCGGCCGGGAAGTGCGTCGTCGGCGCCACGATCGCCCCCTACAAGGGCTGGCAGGAGTGGGACCCCGCCGGGGAAGCGGTGCGACGGCAGGTCAACGCCTTCATCCGCGACAGCGGCGCGTTCGACGCGGTCACCGACTTCGACCGCGTCCTGCGCAGCCCCCACGACCCCGAAAGGATGCTCCCCGCCTTCGACGGCGGCGACCACCTGCACCCCAACGACAAAGGGATGCAGGCGATGGCCGACGCCGTCGATCTCCGAAGCCTCGACTGCCGGAACGGCTGACACCGACCGCCCGACCCGGCGCAAGGCCGCCCGGTCAGCCGGACGCCGACGGCTCCGGGCCGATGAGGCCCTCGCGGTGGGCGACCGCCACGGCCTCCCCACGGCTCGACACGCCCAGTTTGGCGAGGATGTTGGAGACGTGGACGCTCGCGGTCTTGCCGCTGATGAACAGCTCCTCGCCGATCTGCCGGTTGCTGCGGCCGAGAGCGAGCAGCCGCAGCACGTCCTGCTCGCGCGCCGTGAGCACGGCCGCCCCGCCGTCGCCGCCGGGCCTGTCCGACAGCCGGCCGCGACGGACCAGGGCGTCCACCTGCTCCCGCAGGGGCGCGGCGCCCAGGAGGTCCGCGCTCTCCCGGACCGCCCGGGCCTCGGCCGCGGCCTCCTCGCGATGCCCGGCCGCCACCAGGGCCTCGGCGTACCGCAGCCGGCACCGCGACCGCTCGTAGACGTCGCCGTAGCCGAACGCGGCCACCGCCGCCGCCCAGGCCGCCACATCCGGCCCGGACCGCGCCCGGAGCCACTCCGCCTCGGCACGCGCCAGCCACGCCTGCCCCTCGGGGCCCTGGGCGGCGCCGTTCTCACCCCGGCCGGCCCCGGCCCGCGCCAGTTCCACCAGCTCCGACGCGGTGTCCGTCCAGCGGCGCGCCCCGGCCTCGTCCCCGGTCAGCCGCAGCCCGGCGGCCGCGTCGGCCACCGCCGCCAGCGCCAGGGCGGCGAGCCGGACCGTCACGTCGGGGCGGGCGCCCGTCTCGTCGGTGAGAGCCGTGACCGTGGACCGCATCCATCGCACCGCGTCCTCCGGATCACCGCGCAGCGCCGCCGCGTCGGTGAGCACGATGCCCGCCACCAGGGCGGCCATCCAGTCGAACGGCCCCTCCAGCAGGGCACGCGCCCGGTCGGCGGCCGTGACGTCACCCCGCGCGAGCGTCACGAACAGCGCGGGGCCCATCGTGTACCCGCCGGCGGCCGGCAGCACCTCGGCGTCGGCCGCCGCGGCGCGCACACACTCGTCCCAGCGTCCCAGCACGTTGAGCACCAGCAGCCGCAGATAGCGCATCTCCAGCGGATACGGCGACGACAGCAGCCCGGCGCGCCGGGCCCGGTCCAGGCCCTCCGTCAGGAAGGGCACGCACTCGGCCAGGGCACCGGACTCGTAACAGCCCATGGCCAGATTGAACAGGGCACGCAGCTCGACTGGCGCGTTGCCCGAACTCCGGGCCAGCTCCCGAGCCTTGAGCAGTCGCTGACGGCCTTCCCGGCCGCGCCGCCCCTCGCCGTCGAAGACGGCCAGGGAGATCAGCAGGTCCGCCTGGGCGTCGGTCACCCGCAGCCGCTCCGCCACTCCCAGGGCCCTGCGGGCGACCTGCAGCGCGGTCCCGTTCTCCCCGACGTGGCGTGCGGCCAGGACGTGCGTGGCCGCCGCCCACACCCAGGTGTGCGACGCAGGCTCCTCGGGGATCATCGCCAGGGCCTCGCTGCTGTAGGCGAACGCCGCCGTCAGGCTGTCCACCCGCAACAGGTCACCGGCGAGCGTGTAGCGGACCCGGGCGGCGAGTTCGGAATCGGCGTCCTGGCCGAGCTCCGCCAGCGCGGACCGGGTGAGGGAGACCGCGCGGTGCAGCTCCCCGGCGTGCGCGGCCGCCGCGGAGGCCCGCAGGGTCAGGGTCACCCGGTCGACACCCACGCCCGACGGACGGGCTTCGGCGGCGACAGCCGGCCACAGATCGAGGGCCGCTTCGAGATGCCGCTGCTCCTCGGCCGGCGCGCCGACCTGCTGGGCGTGATCGGCGGCCTCCAGCGAAGCGGCCAGCGCCTCGGCCAGATCGTGGCTCTCCCGGTAGTGATGGGCGCGCTCGGCGGCACTCTCGGCCAGGTGCCCGCGCCCGGCGAGCAGCCGCGCGAACGCGCCGTGCAGCCTCGCCCGCTCCCCGGGCAGCAGATCGGCGTAGACGGCTTCGCGGGCGAGGGCGTGCCGGAAGGAGTACGTGTCGTCGTCCCCGGCGACGAGCAGTTGCCGCCCCACCGCAGCACGCAGTGCCGACTCCAGCTCCGGCTCCGGCAGCCCGGCCGCCTCCCGCAGCAGATCGTGCTCCACCCGGCGTCCGGCGACGGCGGCGGTCCGCAGCACCTGCTGCGCGGTCTCGGAAAGCTGCTCGAAACGGATCAGCAGCACATCGGCGAGCCCGCTGGGCATCCCGCCGGACTCCGTGTCCGTGGCCGCGAGCAGCTCCTCGGCGTAGAAGGCGTTCCCCTCGGCCCGCTCCACGATCCGCCGTACCGTCGCCTCCGGCAGCGGCCTGGGCTCCAGGGCGCGCACCAGCCGGTCCACATCGGGGTCGGCCAGCGGCCGCAGCTCCAGCCGCTCGACGAGGGGCAGCCGTATCAGCTCCGCCAGCAGCGGCCGCAGCGGATGCCTGCGGTGCAGGTCGTCGGCCCGGTACGAGGCGAACACCGCCAGCCGGTGCCGGAGCACGCCCCGGCCGAGCAGGAACCGCAGCAGATCGCGCGAGGACTGGTCGGCCCAGTGCAGGTCCTCCAGCACGAGCAACAGCGGCGCGACCTCCGCGACATCGGCCAGCAGCCCCGCCATCCCCTCGAACAGCCGCAACCGCCCGTCCACGTCCCGCACGGAATCGGACCCGGCCCCCAGCAGCCGCTCGACCGCGGGATGGGCGGCCAGGGCGGAAGCGAACCGCTCCTCGCCCGCGAGTACACCCAGCACCTCGGTGAAGGGCAGATAGGGCAGACCGACATCCCCGAGATCCACACAATGCCCGGTGACCACGGTCATTCCGGCGTCAGCGGCCAGCCCACCGACCTCGTCCAGCAGCCGGGTCTTGCCCACCCCGGCGTCCCCGGCGACCAGCACGGCCCGTGCCTCACCGGCACGGGCACGGTCCAGCACGGAGGAGAGCCGGTCGAGTTCGGCTTCCCGCCCGACGACCGGCGTGATGAAGGAAATGTTCGGCACTGAACCAACTCTCTTGAGGGCGCAGGGCTGTGGCGTTGTGCGGCTCCGCCGCGTGGGCGCGGTCAACCACCGACAACCCGCAGCCGCAACAAAACGACGGGACCCGGGCTCCTAGGCCCGCAAAACCCTCGCCCAGTCATCCGGCACCCGCCCCGCAGGCCCCGGCACCGGCTGATCCGCGGCATGACTCACCGGCGCGGCCGGCTCCGGCCCCGACTCGTGCAACTCGTTCGTCGAGTAGTCCCAGTACCAGGCGATGCCGTTCATCCGCGGCATCCGGTAGTCGGCCAGGATCACCGCCACGAGATCGCCGCGCAGCTTCAGCACGCGCAGCGCGTCCAGCGCGGACTCACCGGACTCCGCCCGCACGATCCGGTACGACGCGCCGTACCGCCGCCTCAGGTCCCGGGCCACGGCCCGGGAGACACCCGGGTCGTCGTCCACGGTCATGATGACGGTCCGCGCCGAATCGGCGGGCTGTGCCATGCGTCCCCCACGCCGGGCGGTCGACTCACGGCGCGGCGCCCCGGGAGCACCGCGCCGACCTCCGCCCATCGTATGTTCGATCGCTGCGCGGCGCCCGGATACGGGGATCAGCTCCGGGGGGACCCCAGCACGCAGAACTCGTTGCCCTCCGGGTCGGCGAGTGTCACCCACGACTGCTCGCCCTGCCCGACGTCGGCGTGCCGCGCACCGAGCGCCAGCAGCCGTGCCACCTCGGCCTCGTGGTCGTCGGGCCGGAAATCGAGGTGGAGGCGGTTCTTGATCGTCTTGCGCTCCGGCACCGTCGTGAAGAGCAGCCCCGGCAGCCGGTCCGGGGCGGGCCGGATCTCGAACTCGTCGGGTGCGTCGTTCACCACCACCCAGCCCAGAGCCTGTGCCCACCAGCGGCCGAGGGCCTCCGGGTCGGCAGAGTCCACCATGACCTGTTCCCACTCCAGCGACATGCGGGCAGTGTAGTGAAGACTGATCATGAGCACGTAGTGATTTCCACGAGGGGAGACGGCCGGATGACACGCCCGATCACGGCAGGGGTCGACGGATCGCAGGAGAGCCTCGCGGCCCTCGCCTGGGCGGCGCGGGAGGCGGTACGGCGCGACCGGCCACTGCGCGTGGTGCACGCCTGGCGGGTACAGCCGCAGGAGGCGCTGGAAGCGGGGATCGAGGGGGACGCGGACAGTCAGAGCGAGCGGGTGCACAGCGCTGTGACCGAGGCCGTCGGGACGGTCATCGAACGGCATCCGGACCTCGCGGTCACCACCGACGTCGTCGAGGGCCCGGTGGCCGACACCCTGGTCGCCGCCGCGGCCGACGCCGAGACGTTGGTGCTCGGCTCGCGCGGGCACGGCCGCATCGTCGGATTCCTGCTCGGCTCGGTCGGCCAGCAGGTGATCGCCGCCGCCACCCGGCCCGTGGTGCTCGTCCGGGCCGGTGACCAGCCCGCGTCCGAGGCCGCCGGGCGCGAGATCGTCGTCGGACAGCAGGGTGACCCGGAGGACAGCGCCGACGCGTTGCGCTTCGCCTTCGAGACGGCCGCCGCGCGCGGGGCGACCGTACGGGTCGTACGGGCCTGGAACCTGCCGCCCGTCTTCGCCTACAGCCCCGGCTCGCTGAAGCTCCTCGACGAGGCCGGCGGTCTGGAGCCGTACGAGAAGAAGAGCCTGGCCGCCGCGGTCCGGCCCTGGCGGGAACGCTTCCCGGACGTGCCGGTCGAGGAGCACGTGGAGATGGGCAGTGCCAGTCAGGTACTGCTGTCGGTGGCAGGGACGGCCCAGCTGATGGTCGTCGGCCGCCGCGCCCACCGCACGGCCGTCGGAGCCCGTATCGGCTCGGTGGCCCACGGGATGCTGCACCACGCGGACTGCCCGGTGGCGGTGGTGCCGCACGGGTGAGGGCGCCGGCCGCTCACTCCGCCGTCGGCTGCAGCGTCTTGCGGGCCTTGGGCAGGATGTTCCGGATGTAGTCCTCGACCACCGCGTCGAGGCCGATGTCGTGCTGGGCCCGCTCGGACAGGTACCAGCGGTGTTCGAGGAGCTGGTGGTAGATCTCAGCCGGGTCCATGGCGCCGCGCAGTTCGAGGGGCACGGCCCGCACGGTCGGGCGGAACACCTCCCGCACCCAGCGGTGGGCCAGCACCTCCGGGCGGGTGCCATGGGGGTCCCCCGTGTTCGAGCGAAGCCGAGAACTGGGGGCAGGGGCGCCCGGGGTGTAGTCGTCCTGGGTAGCCATCCAGCTCTCCAGGTCGTTGAGCAGCCGCCGGGCCTGGTTCTCCTCCGCGTCCAGCCCGGTCAGGCGCAGCAGCTGCCGCTGGTGGTGGCCCGCGTCGACGACCTTGGGCACGAAGCTGACCGTGTCGCCGTTCGAGGCGTGCTCGATCTGCATCTCGGCGACGTCGAAACCGAGGTCGTTCAGGCGGCGGATCCGGCGTTCTATGTAGTGGTACTTGCCGGCCGGGTAGACGGAGGCCCGGGTCAGTTCCTCCCACAGTCCGCGGTAGCGGGCGCAGATCTCCATGCCGAACTCGATCGGGTCCACGGACGGGTGCAGCGCCCCGGAGGCCTCCAGGTCCAGCAGCTCCCCGCTGATGTTCACCCGGGCGAGGTCGAGGTCGTAGTCCCGCTGCCCCGAGCTGAGCCGCGGATGCAGGTCACCGGTCTCGGCGTCGACCAGATAGGCGGCGAAGGCGCCCGCGTCGCGCCGGAAGAGCGTGTTGGAGAGCGAGCAGTCGCCCCAGGCGAACCCGGCCAGGTGCAGTCGCACCAGCAGGACGGCGAGCGCGTCCATCAGCCGGTGCATGGTGGCCGGGCGCATGGTGGTCTCGAACATCGAGCGGTACGGCATCGAACCGCCCAGGTGCCGGGTGATCAGGACGCTCTCCAGTGGGGCCCCGCTCGCGTCGGTACGGCCCGTGACCACGGCCAGCGGGTCCACCGACGGGATGCCGAGCCGGTCCAGGTCGCGCAGCATGTCGTACTCGCGCAGCGCCGGGCGCTCGGCCAGCTCCTTGACGGCGATCACCTCGTCGCCTGCCCGGGAGTATCGCACCACGTGCCGGGAGATACCCCGCGGCAGCGGCACCAGGTACTCCTCCGGCCAGTCCTCCAGGGGCACGTCCCACGGCAGTTCCAGCAGGAGCGCGGGGTGCTCCGGATCGGTCGCGCTGATCTGCAGTGCCATGGGCTGGGTGTCCTTGTCTCGCCGCTGATCGTCACATCAGATTAGAGGGCGCGTTCCCGGGCCCGGGCAGCGGCGTCCCCCACCGGCCCGGGACCACGACGGCCTCCGGGGAACCGCCCGCCTCGGCGGGCGAGGCCAGGAGCAAAGGCGGGCGAGGCCAGGAGCAAAAAGCCGTGCCCCGGTCGTTCGGTACGCCCTCAGCGCACGCCGTGCGGGCGGAACTGGATGCTGATCCGCGGCCCCGCCGCGCGGGTGCTCTTGGGGATCGCGTGCTCCCAGGTGCGCTGGCAGGAGCCGCCCATCACCACGAGGTCGCCATGGCCCAGCGGACGGCGCACGGTGTCCCGGCCGCCCCTGACAGGGCGCAGCAGCAGGTCCCGGGGCGCTCCGACCGACAGGATCGCGACCATCGTGTCCTCGCGCGCACCGCGTCCGATCCGGTCGCCGTGCCAGGCCACGCTGTCCCGGCCGTCGCGGTAGTAGCACAGCCCGGCCGTGGTGAACGGCTCGCCCAGCTCCTCGCCGTAGCGGGTGCCGAGTGCCTCCCGGGCTTCGGCCAGCACCGGGTGCGGCAGCCGGTCGTCCGCGCCGTAGAAGGCGAGCAGGCGGGGGACGTCGACCACGTTGTCGTACATCGTGCGCCGCTCCGCCCGCCACGGGACCTCGGCCGCCAGTTGTCCGAACAGTTCGTCGGAGCCGTGGAGCCACCCGGGCTGCACGTCGAGCCAGGCGCCGAAGCCGAGGTGGGTACGGCTGATCCCGTCCAGGGAGCCGAGGCGCACCTCGTCGGCCTGGTCGAAGAGGGAGCCTTGCAGGTGCATGCCGTCAGCGTACCTCTGAATCGAATGTACGTTCCATCGGAAACCTCCCTTTCGATACATCGGTGTATCCAATACAGTCCTGTATCGAAAGGGGGCCGGCATGCCTGTCGAGGGAAGCACCGGGCGCGTGACCAGGCGCCGTGCCCACACGCGCGCCAACCTCCTGGAGGCGGCGTTCTCCGTGTTCGCGGCCAAAGGCTTCGGGCACGTCTCGATCGAGGAGGTCTGCGAGGCCGCCGGCTACAGCAGGGGTGCCTTCTACTCCAACTTCTCCAGCCTCGACGAGCTGTTCTTCGCCCTCTACCGCGAGCGCGCCGAGCTGATCGCCGAACAGGTGTCCGGCGCCCTCGCCCTCGACGGACCCGACCTCGACGTGCCCGCCGCCGTGGACCGCGTCACCGACGTGCTGCTCCTCGACCGTGACTGGCTCCTGGTGAAGACGGACTTCCTCGTGCACGCCGCCCGCGACCCGGAGGTCGCGCAGGGCCTGCTCGAACACCGCGCGCGGCTGCGGCATGCCATCGCCGACCGGCTCGGCCGGGCCCGCGGGCACACCGCGCTGCCCGCCGTACTGGGCGACACCGACGGCGCCGCCCGTGCCGTGGTCGCCGCGTACGACGGCGTCACCACGCAACTGCTCCTGGACCGGGACGTGGAAAGCGCCCGTGCCTGGCTGAAGCAACTGCTCACGGCCCTGCTGACCGATGGCAGCGGCACCCTCGCCCACACGAAGAACTGAAGAAGGGAACGGTCGCCATGGATGCCGATGTCATCGTCGTCGGAGCGGGTCTCGCCGGTCTGGTCGCGGCGCACGAGCTGACCAGCAGGGGCCGGCGGGTCGCCCTCGTCGACCAGGAGAATGCCGGCAACCTCGGCGGCCAGGCGTTCTGGTCCTTCGGCGGGCTGTTCCTCGTCGGCTCGCCCGAACAGCGGCGCCTGGGCATCAAGGACTCCTTCGACCTCGCCTGGAGCGACTGGCGCGGCAGCGCGGGCTTCGACCGGCTGGAGGACGAGGACTCCTGGGCCGTGCGCTGGGCCCGCGCCTACGTCGAGTTCGCCGCGGGGGAGAAGCGGTCCTGGCTCGACGGGCACGGCATCACGTTCCTGCCCACGGTCGGCTGGGCAGAGCGGGGCGACCTCACGGCGGACGGGCACGGCAACACCGTGCCCCGCTTCCACGTCGCCTGGGGCACGGGCACCGGCGTCGTCGAACCGTTCGTGCGCTACGCCAAGCAGGCCGCCCGTGACGGCCTGCTCACCTTCCACCACCGGCACCGCGTCGACGCGCTCGTCGTCGAGGGCGGCACCGCCCGGGGTGTGCGCGGCATGGTCCTGGCCGAGGACCCCTCACCCCGGGGTGTCGCCTCCAGCCGCGACGCGATCGGCGAGTTCGAACTCACGGCCCAGGCCGTCATCGTCACCAGCGGCGGCATCGGCGCGAACCACGACATCGTCCGCCGCTACTGGGCCGAGCGCCTCGGCACCCCACCGCGCGAGATGGTCACCGGCGTCCCCGCCTACGTCGACGGGCGGATGCTCGACATCAGCGCCGAGGCGGGCGTCCGGCTGGTCAACCGCGACCGTATGTGGCACTACACGGAGGGCCTGCAGAACTGGGACCCGATCTGGCCCGGCCACGGCATCCGCATCCTGCCCGGCCCGTCCTCGATGTGGTTCGACGCCCTCGGCCGACGCCTGCCCGGGGCCTGTCTGCCCGGCTACGACACCCTCGGCACCCTGAAGCACCTGCGCACCACCGAGGACATCGCCGGTTACGACCACTCGTGGTTCATCCTCTCGCAGAAGATCATCGAGAAGGAGTTCGCCCTGTCGGGCTCCGAGCAGAACCCCGACATCACCGCCAAGGACCGTGCCGGATTCCTCAAGGAACGCATCCTCGGCAAGGGCGCGCCCGGGCCGGTCGACGCGTTTGTGCGCAAGGGCGCCGACTTCGTGACCGCGGCGGGCGTCGAGCAGCTCGTCGAGAAGATGAACGCCCTCACCGACAAGCCGCTGCTCGACGCGGCCGAGATCAAGCGCCAGATCGAGGCCCGCGACCTGCAGATCGCCAACCCCTACGCCAAGGACGCCCAGGTGCAGGGCATCCGCAACGCCCGCCGCTACATCGGCGACCGCCTCGGCCGGGTCGCCACCCCGCACCGCATCCTCGACCCGGCGGCCGGGCCGCTGATCGGCGTCAAGCTGCACATCCTCACCCGCAAGACCCTCGGCGGCATCCAGACCGACCTCGACTCCCGAGCCCTCGGCACCGACGGCAACCCGGTCGACGGTCTGTACGCGGCCGGTGAGGTCGCCGGATTCGGCGGCGGCGGTGTCCACGGCTACAACGCCCTGGAGGGCACCTTCCTCGGCGGCTGCCTCTTCTCGGGGCGGGCGGCGGGCCGGGCGGCGGCGAAACAGACCGCCTGACCTCGCCGGACGGCCCGCCCCTCATCCTCACAGGAGGCGGGCCAGTACCGTCGCGTGGCTCTCCTGCGGCGTCTTCGAGGCGGTCAGCAGCGTCACGTCCCCCGTGCGGAGCAGCTCACGCACACCGTCGAGGGCCTCGGCGGCCTCCTCGGCGGCGAGCTCCGCCTCGTACCGCTCGGCGAACTCCTCGTACGAGCCCTCGCCCGCGTGGTACCAGCGCCGCAGCTCCGTCGACGGGGTGATCGCCTTCGGCCACTCGTCCACCCGAGCCGCGTCCTTCGCCAGTCCCCGCGGCCACAACCGGTCGACCAGGACCCGCACCCCGTCCTCCGGCTCGGGCGGATCGTAGACGCGGCGTACGCGAACGCTCATGCTCGGCCCCTTCTGCGACGGGCTGGTGTGCCGCGAGCGTAACCTCGCCCGTCGCCCGTCGCCCGTCGCCCGGCCTCGCCGAACAGCCGATTCCGCTCGCGCCGAGCGGGTACTCCGTCCGCCGACGGCGTCGAGGGAGGAGGACACGGCATGAGGGAATCGGACGAGCTGCCGGTCGTGCGCACACTCGCGGAACTCACCGAGCTGGTCGAACGGCACCAGGGTTTGTACGTCCGCTGGTCGCGCGGACCCGCGACCGATCTCCGCGACGTGTCCAGCACCGACGACCTGACGGGCGTGTCCATGCCTGGCCTGTCCGCCAACCCCCTCGACGTCGAGAACTGGTGGGAGGACCGGCCGGTCCGCGTGTGGGTGGCGCGTCGCCTGCACGACTACGCCCATCTGCCGCACGAGAAGGGGCCCGGCGTACGGGCCTGGGTGCTCGCGGGCAAGGAGACCTCCCGCGGACCTGACAACGAACCGCTGGTCACCGACGCCCGGCCGATGTGCTGGATCGACCCGCAGATCATCGACGAGGCGCGGACGGAGGTGGCCCGGCAGGCAAACCCCTGGGGACCGCTTCGGCGCGGATGAGCACCGCCGCAGATGAGCGCTGAGGTTCCCAGGGGTGGGGCCGGTGTCAGCCGGAGCGGCGGCGGGCGGCCGCGCGGCGCTTCAGCGCACGCCGCTCGTTCTCGCTCGTCCCGCCCCACACGCCGATGGACTGACCCGTGTCCAGGGCCCATTGCAGACACTGCTCCTGCACGGGGCAGCGCCGTCGGCACACCGCCTTGGCCTGCTCGGTCTGCAGCAGAGCCGGCCCGGAGGTGCCGATCGGGAAGAAAAGCTCGGGGTCCTCGTGCCGACAGGCAGCGTGGTCTCGCCAGTTGTCCATCGAAGTCACCTGCGTCGCAGTAGAAACGTGCTCTCTCGGATGCTTACTCCTCTTCGGGTCACCTGTCGACGGTTCGTGAAACAGGGCGTTCCCGGCCAGTCCTTCACTGCTCCCGCATGCCCCAGGGGGAGCCGTAGTCCGTCAGCAGGTCCAGGAAGGGCCGCGCCGGGAAGGCCTCCGGGCCGAGCACGCCCGCACCGGACCAGGCGCCCGTCGCGAGGAGTTCGAGCGCGACCACGGGGTTGATCGCCGTCTGCCACACCACGGCCTGGGAGCCGTACTCCGTCATGGACCACTGGTTGTCGACCACGTGGTAGAGGTACACCTCGCGAGGCTCGCCGTCCTTCACGCCCCGCACCCAGGTGCCCGCACAGGTCTTGCCGTGCATGCGCTCGCCCAGCCTCGCCGGGTCGGGCAGGCACGCGGCGACCACGTCCCGGGGCGAGACCGCCACCGGTCCGTCCGGCCCGGGCACGATCACCGGGTCGGTGCGGTCCAGGCCCAGCAGGTGGAGCGTCCTGAGCGTCTCGACGAACTCCCGTCCCAGGCCGTACTTGAAGGTCACCCGGCGGGCGTCGACCCAGCGCGGGACGAGCAGCACCTCCTCGTGCTCCACGTTCACGCACTCGACCGGGCCGATGCCTTCGGGGAAGTCGAAGACCTCGGGCTCGCTGAAGGGCTCGGTGGTGAACCAGCCCTTGCCCGTCTCGTAGACGACCGGCGGGTTGAGGCACTCCTCGATGGTGGTCCAGATGCTGAACGAGGGCGCGAAGTCGTAGCCGTCGACGGTCAGGTTCGCGCCGTCGCGGATGCCGATCTCCTCGATCGTGTCGAAGAGTTCGTCGGCGGCGTACCGCGCGAAGACGTCCGACAGGCCCGGCTCCACGCCCATGCCGACGAGGGCCAGCAGCCCCTCCTCCTCCCAGTCGGCGGCCTGCGCGAACTGCTCGTCGCCGAGCTTGACCCCGCACTTCTCGTACGGCCGCTCGGCATGCGGGCGGGACAGCGACATCGCCATGTCGACATAGGTGGCGCCCGCGGTGCGGGCCGCGCGGAACAGCGGCATCACGAAGCGGGGGTCGGTGGCGTTGAGGAGGACGTCGCAGCGGTGCCAGGCGAGCAGGCGGGTCACCGCCGCCTCGTCGCCCGCGTCCACCTGCTCGGCGGTGAACCGTGCGTCATCGCCGAGCGCCGCGACCGCCGCCTCGGCCCGCGCCGGGTCGTAGTCGGCCACCACCATGGCCTCGAAGAACGGTCTCCGGGCCGCGATCCGAGTGATCGCCCCGCCCACACCACCGGCACCCACGAGCAGTACACGCATGACAGAAACTCCCTATTTGCGCAGAACGTGACGCGTCCTTGGGGAGATACAACGCCGCCTCCTGTCATAAGGTCAATGGCGTTGGCATAAGGACCGGGGCCGGTCCCCGGGGAGGGAGCCCGCCGTGCCGAAGCCCGTGGTGCCCGAGGAGAAACGCCGCCGACGCAGGCCCACCAAGAGCGGCACCGTGCTGTCCGAGGAGCTGATCGTCGAGACCGCGCTGCGCATGCTGCGCGAACACGGCAGCGCCGGACTGACCGCCCGCCGGCTGGGGCTCGCCCTGGACGCCGACCCGAGCACGCTCTACCGCTACTTCCGGGGCATGGACGATCTGACCCTCGCCATCGGCGACGCCCTCATCGGCCAGGCCCTGGAGGGCTGGCGGCCCACGGGGGAGTGGCGGGCGGACCTGCGGTCCTTCGGGTTGCGCATCCACGGCGCGTATCTCGCCCATCCGCAGGCGGCCCTGCTGACCACGAACCGGGTCACGGGCCGGGCCCATGAGCTGGCCGCCGACGAGGCCGTCCTGGACGTCCTGCGCACGGCCGGCTTCCCGCTGCCCGACACCGTGCGCGTCTACCACGCCTTCATCGACCAGACCCTGGCCTTCGCCGCCCTGGACGCCGCCTCCCTGGCCCTTCCCAGCGACTCGCTGCACGCCGACGAGGACATGTGGCGCTCGACGTACGCCCGCCTGCCCGCCACGACCCACCCACGCATCGCCGAGGCGGCGCCCCTGCTCGCCACCCGCATGCTCACCAGCGCCTATCCGGCGGCCCTGGACATGCTGCTCGACAGCGCGGCGGCCCGGCTGGAAGCCGTCCGGGACTGAGGGATCAGGGCCGCAGCGCCTCCGCCGCGGTCGCCGTCACCGTCTCCGCGACCTGCACCAACGCCGGCGAGTCGAGCTTCCACTGCTGCCAGTACAGCGGCACGTCGACCCTGCGGCCCGGGGCGATGCCGACGAGCCTGCCGTCGCCCAGCAGCGGATCCGCCTGGGGCTCCGGCACCAGACCCCAGCCCAGCCCGGCGGCCACGGCCTCGACGAAGCCCTCCGAGGTCGGCACGTAGTGCCGCAGCGCGCTCGCGCCGGCCCGCCCCCGGGTGAGCCCCCGGACGAAGCCGTCCTGGAAGTCGTCGCGCCGGTCGAAGACCACCACGGGCACCTCCGTGAGGGTCCGCGCCACAGGCCCGCCGAGGTGGCGGGCGGCGAACTTCGGCGCGGCCACGGCGAGGTAGCGCATCCGCCCGAGCGACCGCACGGAGCAGCCCGGCACGGGATCCGGGGACGACGTCACCGCCGCCATCACCGTGCCCTCCCGCAGCAGGGCCGCCGTGTGGTCCTCGTCCTCGCGGCGCAGCTCGAAGCAGAGCCGGAACTCCTCCGGAACACGCGTGAGGACCTGCAGGAACCAGGTGGCGAGGGAGTCCGCGTTCACCGCCACGGACACCCGCGTCGGCTCCCCCTCGCCGCTCAGTCCGAGCTCCGCCTGCGCGTCGTGCTCCAGCCGCGCCACCTGGCGGGCCAGCCGCACCAGCACCTCGCCTGACTCGGTCGGCCGCACCGGCTTGGTCCGCAGCAGCAGGACGCGTCCCGTGCGCTGCTCCAGTGCCTTCACACGCTGGCTGATCGCCGACGGCGTCACATGCAGCGCGGCCGCCGCCGCGTCGAACGTGCCCTCGTCCACGACGGCGAGCAGGGTCCGCACCTGGTCCAGCGGAAGATCCGTCATCATCACATCTGCTTATGTTACGTAAGAATCCTTAGCTGGCCCGTGCCCGGGTGTGTCCGTAGCGTCGACGCCATGACCAGCACCTTCACCGCCGGCGCCGCCGGCTTCGGCACCGGCCTTTCCCTCATCGTCGCCATCGGAGCGCAGAACGCCTTCGTCCTGCGCCAGGGCATCCGCCGCCAGGCCGTCCTCCCCGTGGTGGCCATCTGCGCCTTGTCGGACGCGGCGCTCATCGCGCTCGGGGTCGGCGGGGTCGGCGCGGTGGTGGCTCGGTGGCCGGGCGCGCTCACGGCGGTCGGCTGGATCGGTGGCGCGTTCCTGCTGGTCTACGGGGCACTGGCCGCCCGCCGGGTGTTCCGGCCCGGCGGTGACGCGCTGCGGGCGGAGGGGGAGGCGGCCGGATCGGTGCGCCGCGCCGTGCTCACCTGCCTGGCGATGACCTGGCTCAATCCCCACGTCTACCTCGACACCGTGTTCCTGCTGGGTTCCGTCGCCGCCGACCACGGTTCCCTGCGCTGGACGTTCGGCCTCGGCGCGGTGCTGGCCAGCCTGTGCTGGTTCACCGCCCTCGGCTTCGGCGCCCGGATGCTCGGCCGGTTCCTCGCCAGGCCCGCGGCCTGGCGAGTCCTGGACGGCCTGGTCGCCGCCGCCATGATCGTGCTCGGTGCCGTGCTGATCACCGGAAGCTGAGACCGGCCGCCGACCCGGCCGGCACGAGTGCGATAGTGATCCCCGCCCGGAAAGATGTAGCGAGCATCGAGGAAGCGGCGTGGACGCGAGCGAGAGCACGACCGAAGAGCGGGAGCCCGAACCCCAGGCGCCCCGGCGGCGCGGTCGGCACCGCTGGGCCATGGACACCCGCCCCCTGCGCCGGCCCGCCTACCGGCGGTTGTGGGGCTCGACCATCGTCACGGCCGTCGGCAGCCAGCTCACCGCCGTCGCCGTCCCCAAGCAGATATACGACATCACCGGCTCCTCGGCGTGGGTCGGCGCCGCGAGCCTGGCCGGCCTCGTGCCCCTGATCGTGTTCGCGCTCTGGGGTGGGGCGATCGCCGACACACCATGGACCGGCGCAAGCTGCTGCTGATCACCAACAGCGGCATCGCCGTCACCTCGCTGCTGTTTTGGCTCCAGGCCTTCGCCGGCCTGGAGTCGGTCGCCGCGCTGATGCTGCTGCTCGCCGTGCAGCAGGCCTTCTGGGGCCTGAACGCCCCGGCCCGCAACGCCTCCATCGCCCGGCTCGTCCCCGAGGACGAACTGCCCGCCGCGGGCGCCCTCGGCTCGACCGTGATGCAGACCGGGCAGGTGGCGGGCCCGCTGCTCGCCGGTGCCCTCATCCCCGTCATCGGGCTGCCCGAGCTGTACCTCATCGACGCGGTGGCCCTGTGCGTGACGGTGTGGGCGGTGTACCGACTGCCCCCGCTGCCGCCCCAGGCCGGCACGGCCGTGCGCCGCGCGGGCGTGAAGGAGATAGCCGCCGGCTTCCGCTACATCTCCGGGCACACCGTGCTGCTGCTGTCGTTCCTCGCCGACATCGTCGCCATGGTCCTCGGCATGCCCCGCGCCCTGTTCCCGCAGCTCGCCTCCCAGACCTACGCCCCGTACGGCGAAGGCCTCGCGCTGGGCCTGCTGTTCGCGGCGATCCCCGTCGGCGCCGTCCTGGGCGGGCTGTTCTCCGGAACCTTCTCCCGGGCCCGGCGGCAGGGCTGGATGGTCATCGGCGCGGTCGTCGCCTGGGGTGTGGCCATCACCGGCTTCGGACTGAGCCGCAACCTGTGGATCGCGGTGGCGTTCCTCGCCCTCGCCGGGGTGGCCGACATGGTCTCCATGGTCTTCCGCGGAGTGATCCTGCTCTCCGCCGCCACCGACGAGATGCGCGGGCGCATGCAGGGCGTCTTCACCGTCGTCGTGGCGGGCGGCCCGCGTCTGGCCGACGTGCTGCACGGCACCGCGGGATCCGCCTTCGGCCCCCGCACCGCCGTCGCGGGCGGCGGACTGCTGGTCGTCACCGTGATGCTGGTGCTCGCCGCCGCGGTACCGGCGCTGCGGCGCTACCGGGTCTGACGCTTCACAGGACTCCGCGCCGGTGCAGCGTGTACTGCTCCATCAGCTTGCCCCGGGTCATCTCCAGCCGGTGCGCGAGCACCTCGGCGACGTTGCGCACCAGCGTCATCCCCAGCTCCGGGTCCTCCTTGCACAGCCCCAGCACGGCCTGAGCGTCGAACTCGTAGGCCCGCACCGGGCTGAACGCCACCGCGCCGAAGTCCCAGGTGTACGGCGGGAACAGCCAGGACCAGCCGAGCAGGTCGCCCGCGCCGAGGCTGGCCACGGTCACCCGCTGCAGGGAGTTCACCTGCTGGTCCAGGGAGACGGCGCCGGAGCGGATGACCCAGAAGCGGTCGGCAGGGCCGCCCGCCTCGAAGATCCGGGCGTCCTCGGGGAAGGACACCTCCTGGGCGAGCGTCATGAGGCGCTGCCGCTGGGGCGGAGGCAGGGCGGTCAGGAGTTTGATCGCTTTGGTCATGCGGAGCTCCTCGCCGGGCGGTCGACTGCGGTGCTGTCCCCGAGGGGTGCAAGGCCCCCTAAGCCCATTTCAGCCGCTGGCGGGGCCCTGGGCACCTCGGCGTACGCGACTTCTTCCGGCCGGTGGTCCGGGCATGAAAAAGCCCTGGCTGGACGGGGGAGACCAGCCAGGGCCGTTTAGAGGTGGTGGGCGGAGGACGAGGGGTCGACTCCGTCACCACGTATGGATTAACCGTAAACCATCTTGGCGCCGCGCGCGCCCCATGGACCGGGTGGCGTGACCTGTTTCACGCCCGGGGTCACTGCGCGAGCACGCGGACCGTCTCCAGTTCCGGGTCCTCGGGGTCGGGCAGATGCATGCCCGCGTCCAGTCCCGTCCGCAAGTAGGCCAGCACCGGCTCGGTCAGGCGCTCGCCCGGGAGGACCGCGGGGATACCGGGGGGATACGGCGTGATCATCTCGGCCGCCACCCGCCCGGCCGCATCGGACACCGGCACGGCCTCGGCCGGGCCGAAGAACGCGTCCCGGGGGAGCACCGTCTGCTCCATGCGCAACTCCGGCGGCGACGGCACCTCCACCCTCGGCGCTCCGGGCAGGTCGCCGGCCGCCCGGGCGAGGTCCCGCAGTGCCTCCAGCAACTCCCGGGTGGTCTCCGGGTCGTCGCCGTGGGTGATCTGCGCGCCGATGCGGCGGTGATCGACCAGGTGCGCGTCGATGCGCCGGTGCTCGCGCAGCCAGTCCGCCGCCTGGAAGCCCGTGATCCCGAGGCCGGTGAGGTCGATGACGCCGGGCAGTGGGTCGAGGTCGTCGGACAGGCCCGGGCCGCAGAAGTCGTTCCGGTCGTTGACGTGCAGCCCGTCGATCTCCTCGATGGCGGCCCGCACCTCGGCCGCGAGATCCAGCGCACCGCCCATGAGCTCCTCGCCGTGCAGCGCCATCTGCCGCCGCCAGCCGTCCAGGCCCGCGAAGATCAGCACCGAGGGGCTGGTGGTGCCCAGCAGGTCCGCGCGCATCCCAAGCAGCTCCGGCGGCACCAGGTCGCCCTGGAGGTGGAAGACCGAGCCCTGCTCCAGGCCGCTGCCCATCTTGTGGATGCTCGTCACGCAGATGTCCGCGCCCGCGTCCATCGCCCACGACGGCAGGCCGGGGTGGAACGGCAGATGCGCGCCCCACGCCTCGTCGACGATCAGCGGCCGCGAGCGCCGGTGACAGACATCGGCGATCGCCCGCAGATCCGCGCAGCCGCCGTACGGCGTGGGACTCGTCACCAGCGCTCCGCGCGCGTCCGGATGCGCGTCGAAGGCCCGGTCGAACTCCTCGGCGGACGGAGGATGGGCGAGGTTCCGCTCGGAGTCCCACCGGGGCTCGACCCAGACGGGCTCGATACCGGAGATGATCAGCCCCGCGACCACCGACTTGTGGGCGTCGCGCCCGATCAGCAGCTTCTCGTGCGGGCCCGCGACCGAGAGCATCGCGGCCTTCACCGAAAGGGAACTCCCGCAGGTGCTGAAGAACGTGTGCTCGGCGTGCACCGCGTCGGCCATCAGATCCTGGGCACGTTGCAGCACCCGGCCCCGGGTGAGCCGGTCGTCCAGACCGCCGGAGGCCAGCACGTCCCCGTGGAACACCGCGTCACCGAGGATCTCCCGGACCGCCGGATCCGCCCCGCGGGCCTGCTTGTGCCCGGGTGGCGTGAACGACAGGTGCCCCTTACGTCGGTACTCGTCCAGGGCTTCCAGAACCGGTGCTCGCGTGTGGTCGGCTGTCATGCGCACCGGGTTCCCGGCGTGTGCCCTCGCAATCCGGTCACGCCCGCACCGGCACCGGCCCGCGCCCGGTCAGCCCTCCGGGGCGTGTTTGCCCGGGGCCACGATCTCGTCCAGCACCCGCAGCACCGCCTCGTAGGACATCCGCCGCACGGTCGCGTCCCGGGCCCCCTGCGGGTCCGTCGCGTTCAGCTCCTCGCTCCTGGTCCGCCACGTCTGCTCCTCCTGCACCGCGCACTCCCTCGCACGCTGGATACGCCGCAACAGCTCGTCGGAATCCACCACATCGGTCATGCACTCCGCCTACCCGCCCAGAGCACGGGGATGACATCGAGTCACGGCCGTCCGAGGTGTTTTCGGGCCTTCCCGCCGGACCGGAGGTTTGCAGGTGCGGGGAGAGGTGAGCCGAGGAGTAGGACCGCGGCGTTCGCGCGTTGTGCGCCCCGAACGCCGCGGCAGGTCGAGACAGGCAATGGGTCCGCGGGCCCCGGGCAGGCCCGTGCGGGCGGCCGGGGAACGAGGTCCGGACCCGGTTTTCCGTCCGTGCTGCCAGGGAGCTGCCCAATGTGCGAGGAGCACATGATCGAACCCGTATTCGAGCCGCCCGGCGTCCACCGGGCCCGGCCGTGCAAACCCGCCGAGGCGCGCCGGGCGGTGGAGCGAGCCGTGGCCGAACGCTGCCGGGCCACCCACACCCCGTGCGACACGGACGGCCTGTCCGACGCGCTGCTCGTCGTCTCGGAGCTGACCACCAACGCGATCCTGCACGGCGGCGGTGTCACCGACTTCCAGGTGGACGTCGACGGCCCCGGTGTGCGCCTCTCGGTGAGCGACCGCAGTGACGCGCTGCCCGTGACCCCGCCCCGCACCGATCCGCACGGCCGGCTGCGGCACGGTGGCCACGGCTGGCCCATCGTCTGCCGGCTCGCCCGCGACGTCCGGGTGTCGGACCTGCCCGCCGGGGGCAAATGCATAACCGCTGTCGTCCCCCTGTCCTGAACGCCCGTGAAGCGGTACCCGGCAGATTGCACTGCAAAGCGGAGTTTGTTCCACCGGGGTCGGGGCAGACGCAGTTTCGTGCTTCGGACCGGAGGCGCGCCAGCGGGAGCGGTATGACTGCCCCGGAGGCCGTCCAGGCGATCCGGGCAGTGTCCTCCCGCGGTCAGTCCCTGAAACCACCGTTCAGGAGCGAATCCGCATGCTCATCGAAACGCCCACCCATCGTCCCGGCACGCCCGAAACGACGACCCCCGCCTCCCGGCGGCGTCACGACGACGCCCCCGACACCGCCGCTCTCTTCGCCAGGATGGCGGAGCTGGAAGAGGGTCCCGAGCGGGAAGCCGTCCGCGACGAGCTGGTCACCCTGTGGCTGCCCATGGCCCACCGCATCGCCGGCCGCTTCCGCGACCGCGGGGAGTCGATCGAGGATCTCCGGCAGGTCGCCGCACTGGGCCTGGTCAAGGCCATCGACCGGTTCGACGTGAGCCGGGGTGCCTTCGAAAGTTACGCCGTCCCCACCATCACCGGCGAGGTCAAGCGCCACTTCAGGGACCGCATGTGGGCCCTGCGGGTCCCCCGCCGTGTGCAGGAGCTGCGCAACAAGGTGCGGGTGGCACGCCGTGAACTCACCCAGAACCCGGGCAGCCCCGAGCCCTCCGTGGCGGACCTCGCCACCCACACCGGCCTCAGCGAGGAAGAGGTCAACGCCGGGCTCGAAGCCCTGGACAGCTTCAGCACCCTGTCGCTGGACGCCGAGCTCTCGGCCGACGACGACGGCTACAGCCTCGCCGACACCCTCGGCGCTGCCGACTCGTCCTACGACGTCGTCGTGGACCGCGAGTCCGCCAAGGAAGGCCTGCGCCGGCTGCCGGAACGCGAACGGGCCATCCTCTACATGCGCTTCTTCGAGGACATGACCCAGAGCCGCATCGCCGACCATCTCGGCATCTCCCAGATGCACGTCTCCCGCCTCATCAGCCGCAGCTGCGCCCGCGTGCGCGACGAGGTCCTGGGGGAGCGGACGGGCAGCCGGGGGAGCGGCGGCACCTCCACGACGGCCTGACCACCCGATTCCACGAGGAGCGAACGACCATGCTGAGGCCCCACCCCGCCGTGCTGCGCAGACTCGTCGACGAGTACGAGGCCCTGGCGGCCGCCGAGGCCGCCCGCGGACCGGCGGAGCCGAACCCCAGAGCACGCGACCTGGCGTACACGCTGTGCGTGTCCACCGGCACCCGGGACGTCAAGCGTGCCCTGGAAGCCGCCCACCAATGGCTCGCGGCCGCACCCGCACCGGCACGCGAACCCGCCGCTCCGATGGCCGGACAGCGCATGCCGGCCACGGAGCCCGCCTGATCCCCGCGCGTCCCTGCGCCGGAGGAGACGATGCGACACGGGGCCCGGCCGTCGGCGGAAGCCGCGGCCGGGCCCCCGCGCGTGGTGCAGCGGTTCCGGCGATGCTGAGTGCGCGACGGGAGTGGCGCCGCCGTACGGCGGCGGAGACGGCTCGCCCGGCGCAGAACCGGAATCCCCTGGTCCGTGGGTTGCGCGGGGTGTGTGAACGCCGACCCGGGGCATCCGGACTGCCGGGAGGTCGACATGAACACGAGTGCGATGGCACAGACCGGTCGGTTCCGGGCCCGGCGGGTGGCGCGGGGTTCGGCGACCGAGGGGGCGGCA
>NZ_POUC01000998.1 GCF_002891435.1 Streptomyces cahuitamycinicus | reverse complement strand
GGCCCAGCGCGCGCACCAGCGCCGGCAGCAGATCGGCCCGCACCCGGGCCCGGGCGTACGAGGGGTCGACGTTGTGCGGGTCCTCCCACGGGCTCAGCCCGAGCATGGCGCACGCCTTGCGGGTCTGCTCCCGGCTGATCTCCAGCAGCGGGCGCAGCAGCGGCACCCCGTCGAGGTCCCGCCGGGCGGGCATCCCGGCCAGCCCGCGCGGGCCGGCGCCCCGGGCGAGCGCCAGCAGCACCGTCTCCGCCTGGTCGTCGCGGGTGTGCCCGGTGAGCAGCGCCACCGCCCGATGCCGGCCGGCCACCCCGGTCAGCGCCTGGTAGCGGGCCTCCCGGGCGGCCGCCTCGGGGCCGCCCGGGCGGCCGGCCACCTCGACCCGTACCGACTCGACCGGGGCGAAGCCCACGCC
>NZ_POUC01000997.1 GCF_002891435.1 Streptomyces cahuitamycinicus | reverse complement strand
CGGTTCCTCCGCGCGGGTGAAACGGGGCGGACGGGGCTCGGCGCCCGTTCTCCGGGGGGGGTGGCGATTCCGCCCGTCGGCCGAATCCGGAGTGCCGGGTGCCCGGGGCGATGTGAGGCTGAGTGCCTCGATATGACCGAACTTGCCGTTTATGCCCTACCGGGCACGGCGGGAGGGGGTCACCCACGTGACTCCATGGCTACGCGTACTGCGGGCGACGGGACTGGTGCTCGCCCTGGGGGCGGGCGCGGTCGTCTCACCCTTCGGATCCGTCCCGTCCTACGGGGCTGTTCCCGGGGCTGCCTCGTCCTACGGGGCTGTTCCGTCCTACAGGGGTGTTCCGTCCTCCGGGGCCGTCCCGTGCCACCGGGCTGTCCCACCCCGCCCCCGGGCTGTCCCGTCGGTCGTCCCG
>NZ_POUC01000996.1 GCF_002891435.1 Streptomyces cahuitamycinicus | reverse complement strand
GGATAAGAATTTTGCAGACGACCTCAACGTCGTCGCCAACGTTTTTTTATCACACAACCCAACCTTATGGCCCACTATTTTCTCTCAACTTTCGACGCAACCTGAAATCTTTGAAGACGAAGATGAAGACGAATATGGGTTGCAGGACGTCCTGGATTGTAGCGGTGGCGATCTCGGAAATAACGAGCTGGCACAGGCATTTTTACAAGTTCTACGCGGCGAAGGATTTATTCACCTCGTTGACTGGAAAGGTGAAGATGAAGAAGGCGAACTGGCTAATTTTGCCGCAGATCGCTTTTATGAACTCACAAAAAACCTGACGGATTCTGAGGAATTAAGAAATCTTCTTGTCGAAATAACCCAAGAGGATGAAATCTCCGATGTCTGTGAAGCCGGGGACCGTTACCTTGACG
>NZ_POUC01000995.1 GCF_002891435.1 Streptomyces cahuitamycinicus | reverse complement strand
GGTTGGTGATGGTCAGGGTCACGTCTGCCGTGTCGCCGAGGCGTACGGAGGTGTCGCCGGAACGGGTCAGGCCCAGGCGGCGTACGGGGGCGGCCAGCGCGAAGTCGCAGGCGCAGGCCACGGCCAGGGGAGCGTTGACCGCCAGGATGCCCGTCCAGCTGGGCTCCCAGATGCCGACAGGGATGGAGCCCAGGGCCGCGACGAGGGCGGCGCGTCCGGTGAGTGCCATCAGCGGGGGACGGGGACGTGGGCGAGGATCGCGTTGATCACGGAGTCGGCCGTCACGCCTTCCATTTCGGCCTCCGGTCGCAGTTGCACGCGGTGGCGGAGGGTGGGGAGGGCGAGTGCCTTCACGTCGTCGGGGATGACGTAGTCGCGGCCGGTCAGCCAGGCCCAGGCGCGGGCGGTGGCCAGG
>NZ_POUC01000994.1 GCF_002891435.1 Streptomyces cahuitamycinicus | reverse complement strand
GTCGGCCCCGAGCGCGGCGCCGAGCCGGGAGATCTCGGCCAGGCCCCGGGTGATGAGCATGGCGCTGACGTTGTCGCCCATGCCCATGCCCGCCGAGACGCCCACGGCCAGCGCGATCACGTTCTTCACCGCGCCGCCCAGCTCGACCCCGATCACGTCGGGGTTGGTGTAGGGGCGGAACCACGGCGGCAGGTGGCAGATGGCCTGGAGGCGTTCGGCGACCGCGACGTCGGTGCAGGCCACCACGGTCGCGGCGGGCTGGCGGTGGGCGATCTCCTGGGCCAGGTTGGGCCCGGAGACGACCGCGACCCGCTCCTCCGGCACCTCGGCGACCTCGCGGATCACCTCGCTCATGCGCTTGGTCGTGCCGAGCTCGATGCCCTTCATCAGGCTGACCAGCACGGCCTTCGCCGGGA
>NZ_POUC01000993.1 GCF_002891435.1 Streptomyces cahuitamycinicus | reverse complement strand
ATTTCACAGAGTATCTCGGGTATTTATAACGTCTTTTTTGCCGGCAATGATCTTGTTGAATACTTACCGTTACCTTTCCGCAATCAAGAAATTTTTATGAGTAAGATTTTGGTCGTGATATTCAACACGGTACCCTTTACCATTCCGTTACTCTTAATTTTTATCATGACCGCAACACGGGCAGGAATCTTTGTGGTGTTAGGCGTGCTGATGGCCGTCTTGATGTATAGCCTAATACTGAGTCTGTTACTATACTTGTGCGCCCTAATAGTTTTTGGCTTAACCAAGCTAACCGTGTTTCGCGCCCATCAAAAAATCGTGATGAACGTCATGTTAGGCCTTAACGCTGTCTTAGTGCTAGTCGGGATCTACTTCATGAATCGCGGCTCATCATCTGACACCCGAACGCAGGTTGAC
>NZ_POUC01000992.1 GCF_002891435.1 Streptomyces cahuitamycinicus | reverse complement strand
GCGGGGGGTAGTCGCGACCCGGCTAGGGGCTCCTGCGCTCCGGGCATGGGCTCCTGCGGTCCGAAGAGGGCCGTCACGGACCGGGCACGGGTTGTTGTGGTCCGGAAAAGGCCGTCACGGACCGGGCGAGGCCCCGATGGAACGATCTCTTTGAGTCGTTCGTCACACAGACCGGGGAGATCGCGTGCCGGGGGCATACCGGCGAGGGGGCGGCGGGAAGTACTACCTCTGTCGCTTTCCGGGCCGACGTGGCAGCATCCCGGACGAACCGCAAGTTACTGACGGTTAATCAGTTTGGGGGCAGAGGTATGGGACCGGGCAAGCGTGGCCTGATCGCGACGGCGGTGGCCGTGGTCTGCGCGGTCACGGTGCTGGCCGCACCGGGCACGGCGTTCGCGAACCCCACCCCCTCCCCCAC
>NZ_POUC01000991.1 GCF_002891435.1 Streptomyces cahuitamycinicus | reverse complement strand
CCCAGGTCCAGGGCGGTCCGCCGCTCCCCCACGACGGTGCCCCGCAGGTCCACGAGCACGGCCCGTACCTCGTCCCGGTCCAGGTGGACGCCGACCGCATGGCCGGCCTCCGGCACCAGCCGGAGCACCGTGCGCGGCTTGCCCCCGGTCGACGCGCGGCGCCCGGCCTCCGCCGCGAGGCCGTCATCCCGCAGCCGGGCCGTGATCTTGCTGACCGCCTGGGGGGTGAGCCCGGTGCGCTCGGCGAGTTCGAGCCGGCTGATGCCCTGGTCCCCGGCCGTGCGCAGCAGGTCGAGCACCAGCGCGGCGTTGTGGCTGCGCGGGACGAGCAGGTTCGCCCCTGTCTCTAATACACATCT
>NZ_POUC01000990.1 GCF_002891435.1 Streptomyces cahuitamycinicus | reverse complement strand
GCATAGGCCTATCGTTTCCACGATCAGCGATCGGCTCGTTGCCCTGCGCCGCTCCAAAGCCCGCGACGCAGCGCCGGCAGGCAGAGCAAGTAGAGGGCAGCGCCTGCAATCCATGCCCACCCGTTCCACGTTGTTATAGAAGCCGCATAGATCGCCGTGAAGAGGAGGGGTCCGACGTTCGAGGTCAGGCTGGTGAGCGCCGCCAGTGAGCCTTGCAGCTGCCCCTGACGTTCCTCATCCACCTGCCTGGACAACATTGCTTGCAGCGCCGGCATTCCGATGCCACCCGAAGCAAGCAGGACCATGATCGGGAACGCCATCCATCCCCGTGTCGCGAAGGCAAGCAGGATGTAGCCTGTGCCGTCGGCAATCATTCCGAGCATGAGTGCCCGCCTTTCGCCGAGCCGGGCGGCTACAGGGC
>NZ_POUC01000989.1 GCF_002891435.1 Streptomyces cahuitamycinicus | reverse complement strand
GCCCCGGTTCCCGCAGGTGCAGGGCGGGCCGTCGAGCTGGATCACCTGGTGGCCGAACTCCCCGGCCCCGGTCCTGGCCCCCCGGTGCACGCTGCCGCCGATGACCAGTCCTGCCCCGAGCCCCGTGCCGAGGTGCAGGTACGCGAAGGAGCCGCCCTCGCCCCCGGCGGCGAGGCCCAGCGCCGCCGCGTTGGTGTCCTTGTCGACCACGACCGGAACGCCGAGCCGCTCCGCCAGAGCCTCCCGCAGCGGGAAGCCGTCCCACTCGGGGAATCCGGTCACCCGGTGCAGCACTCCCCGGGCATGATCGAGCGGCCCGGGCAACGCGACGCCCACGCCGAGCAGGGCCGGGTCCGGGTCGGCCGACCCCGGTCGAATTTCGCCGAGCCCGGTCGGCAGCAGCCTCGTCACCGTCTCCCGTAC
>NZ_POUC01000098.1 GCF_002891435.1 Streptomyces cahuitamycinicus | reverse complement strand
TCTTCCGTAATCGCGTTCGCCATGACCGGCGCGCTGTGCGGTGCCGGAGTACAGGCCGCACAGGCGGCTCCGGCGCAGCCGGAAGTGCGCGCCGGGGCGGACGAGATCTGCGCGGTCCTGGGAATCGCCAGCGCCGAACTCCGGGTACCACAGGCCGGTCACCTCGGAGACGACGCCCGCGGCCCAGACCCAGGCGCGGACGGCCGTGTCGTCCTGGGGCTTGGTGTCCAGAACGCCGAGCCGGCCCAGCACCCCGTGCAGACCGTCGACGAGACGACGGGCGGCGTCCGTCTCGCGTTCGCCGAGCTGGCCGGTCTCCACGAGGATCGCCGGGACACCCTGGCGAGCGGCGGCGGCGTGACTGTTGCCGCCGTCGGCGTTCGATCCGAAGATGACGTCCTCGATGCCGAGGGCGCCGGCCAGGTCCGCGGTCTTCGCGTCCAGGTCGGGATCGCCGGTGAGGCGGTAGCCGACGAAGTTCTTCAGGACCTCGTCGATGCCACCCGAGTGCAGGTCGACATAGGCGTCGGCGCCGTCCACCAGCTGGGCGAACAGCCACGCCGCGAGACGCTCGGTGGGGCCGCCCTCCGGGTCGCCCGGGAAGACCCGGTTGATGTTCACGCCGTCGAGAGGGGAGACGCCGAGGCGTCCCTGGTAGACGGCCGGGGGGTTGGCGACGGGGCAGATGACGACCTGGCCGTGCACCTCGTCGGGCTCCAGCAGGGCGGCGAGCCGGGTGGCCGCGTCGATGCCGTAGAACTCGCCGCCGTGCACACCGGCCGTGATGAGGACGCGGGGACCGGGGTGGGTGCCGTTGACGAGGGTGAGCGGGATGTCGACGGTGAGCGTGCCGAGGTCGGCGGGCAGGGTGCCGCGGGTCTTGCTGCCGGGGCCGGCGCTGAGCGTGCCGATGGCGAGTGTCATGTGGTACCTCATTCAGGCCGCGGTGCGGCCGAGCGTGCTGTTGAAGTCGATCGGCTGGGCGGTGTGGCCCTCCGGAGCGAGGTCTGCGGCGCTGTCGTCCATGGCGGGCGAGGGTTTGCGGCCCTGGCCGTGCCCAGGTGGTTCTCCCTGGCGGACGGTGGTCGGGGCCGGTTCAGGCCGCGGTGCGGCCGACGGTCGTCACGAAGTCGATGGGCTGGGCGGACGTGCCGTCGAGCGCCAGGTCGGCCGCGATGTCGCCGAAGGCGGGCGAGAGCTTGAAGCCGTGACCGGAGAAACCGGCAAGAAGGACAATATGCTCATTCCCCTGTCCGCCGGGCAGCGGTCCAACCAGCGGACGGCTGCTCTCGGTGTAGCCCTCCATATAGACGGAGAGCCTGGTCGGGTCGGGGTTCAGATCCGGCATGTACCTGCCGATGAGGTCGGTGAAGATCTCCAGCTCCTCCGGCTGCACGGTCCGGTCCAGCCGGTTCGGGTCGCCGGCCGGGCGGTGCAGCGCGCGGGACAGGCCGAGCTTGACGGAGACACCGTCCGGGGAGGGCAGGCCGTAGCAGTGGGTGGGTGCCGTGCGGATGAACGCCGGGCGCTCCTGACCGAACCAGGCGTCCGTGACGGGCACGTACCAGGCACTGATCAGCCGGCGGATGTCCACTTCCCACGGCAGGTCCGGGAGCAGGTCGTTCACCCACGGGCCGGGGGTGACGACGGCCGTGTCGAAGTGCTCGGTGCCCGCGTCGGTGCGGATCTCCACACCGTTCGCGACGGGCACGATCTCGCGGACCGTGGTGTAGCGGTGGATGCGGGCGCCGAGTTGTTCGGCACGGCGGGCGGCGGCCTGGATCGTCAGCTCGGGCCGGATGAAGCCCGCGCGGCGGTCGAGTACGGCCGCGTCGCCGTCCTCGATCCGGAACTGAGGGAAGCGCTTGGCGAGCGCCTCGGCGTCGAGCACCTCGTGGTCCAGGCCGTGCTCGGCGATGGACTGCAGGACCGTGGCCATCTGCTGGTGCCCGGTCGGCCCCATCAGCAGGCATCCGGTCAGACGGCGCAGTTCGCGGCCGGTTTCCTCCTGGAGGGTGCCCCACAGGGCGTCGGCGTGCTGGAGCAGCGGCACGTACCGGGAGTCCTCGAAATGGGCGCTACGGAAGATCCGGGTCTCGCCGCCGGCCGCACTGCGGTCGTGACCCGGGGCGAAGCGGTCGTACCCGACGACCTCGGCACCGCGGGCGGCCAGTCGCCAGGCGGCTTGGCTGCCCATCGTTCCGACGCCTACGACGGCGACGCGCTTCTTGGCAGACACAAAGGGTTCCTTTCGTCTCCCGGGGCGTGGATGCTGAACGCCCGGTTGCGGACTCTCGGATTCCGGATGGACTGCGGCGTCGGGTCGATGACCACGTCTGCACTGTCCGGGGAAGGGGGCCTTGGATTGCCCTCTCGCTAGCCCGTGCCACATTATGGAACGTTGTGCTAGGATCTGGCATGAGAATGGCAGCCGCTCCTAAGGGAGTCAAGAGGGTGCCTGCGAGATATTTCGAGGATCAACAGGGGGAAACCGGATGGAAATGAAGAGCGTGATCAGGTCTCTGCGCGTCCTGGAGGCGGTCGCCCAGCACCAGCCCGTGACCGTCGGTGAACTGACCAAGATCTTCGGGCTGCCCAAGTCGACGGTGCAGCGCACCCTGGTCACCCTGGCCGAGGCAGGCTGGCTGCGCGCCAACCGCAAAGACACCACCCGCTGGGAGATCGGCGCCCGCGTCCTGGCCGTACGGCCCGCCGCCCTCCAGGGCTCCAGCCTCTACGCCGCCGCCCGCGAACCCATGGTCCACCTCCGGGACACACTGAACGAGACCATCCACCTCTCCGTACCGGACGCGTTGCAGTGCGTGGTGGTGGTCGACCGCGTGGACTGTGACCAGGCGGTACGGACGTTCATCAACATCGGCGACACCTCGCCGCTGCACGCCACCGCTACGGGGCGAGCGATCCTCGCGCACCTGCCGAGGGCAGACGTCGAGGAACTGGTCGCCCGTGGACTGGAGCGCTTCAACGACTCCACGCCGGCCGATGCCGCCGCACTGCTGGCGGAGCTGGACCGCGTGCGTGCGGACGGCTACGCGGTGAATCTCAACCAGTACCGGCCGGACGTGTGTGCCGTGGCCGCAGCCATCCTGGATTCGGACGGCACGCCGCTCGCGGCGGTGGCCGTTTCGATGCCGGCTTCCCGATACCAGCCTGACCGGCTGCCCAAGTGGGGCCGCCTCGTCGCCGACACGGCGACGGAGATCTCGGCACGCCGCCTGGGCGCCTGAGGCGAGAACGCGCTGCCTGGCCCGGACACGAGGCCAGGCAGCCGCGGCCGGGGTGCTGCCCATGAGGACACCTCCGAGTCTCCACCCTACCCCGCGTGCCGCTATGTGGCATGCTATGCTGAAATTCGGCACGCGCGGGGGGTGCCCGGGAGGGAGTGAAGAGGGTGTCGTCCAAGAGTTTCGAGGGCCAACGGGGGGAAGCCGGATGGAAATGAAGAGCGTGACCCGGTCCTTGCGCATGCTGGAGGCGGTCTCCCAGCACCAGCCGGTGACCGTGGGAGAACTGACCAAGCTCTTCGGGCTGCCCAAGTCGACGGTGCAGCGCACCCTGGTCACCCTGGCCGAGGCAGGCTGGCTGCGCGCCAACCGCAAGGACACCACCCGCTGGGAGATCGGCGCCCGCGTCCTGGCCGTACGGCCCGCCGCCCTCCAGGGCTCCAGCCTCTACGCCGCCGCCCGCGAACCCATGGTCCGCCTCCGCGACACGGTGAACGAGACCATCCACCTCTGCGTACCGGACGCGCCCCAGTGCATGGTCGTCGTCGACCGCGTCGACTGCGACCACGCCGTACGGACCCACCACGCCATCGGCGACACCTCTCCCCTGCACGCCACCGCCACCGGACACGCCGTCCTCGCGTATCTGCCGAAGGCCGACATCGACGAGCTCGTCACCCGCGGGCTGGAGAGCTACAGCGACTCCACTCCCACCGACCCCGCCGAACTGCGCACCGAACTGCAGCGCGTCCGCACCGACGGCTACGCCGTCAACCGCAACCAGTACCTGCCCGGCGTCTGCGCCATCGCCGCGCCCGTCCTGGACGGCGACGGCAGCCCGCTGGCCGCCGTGGCCGTCTCCCTGCCCGACTCCCGCTTCACTCAGGACCGGCTGCCCGAGCTGGGCCGTCTGGTCGCCGACACCGCGGCGGAGATCACCGCTCGCCGCCTGGGCTGACAGCGGCTTCCCCTGCGTCCCTCGTCAGCGGACATTTCCCCTGCGTCGAGCGCCTTGTGACAGGGCGTCGGACTCATTCAACAGGGAGAGCGTGAGGGAGAACTGGATACCGTGACGGTTGAGGTGGCACCATCAGGGTCTGCCGGACACCCGCAGGTCGGAGTCCCTGGCCTCGGGCCCGTCTTCCTGAGGCCGGCTGAGGCCGATGTACGGGCCACGGGAGGGACGAGGCGGCGTCGACGGTCCCACAGCAGCAACTCCCCGAAGGATGTGTCCATGCGGCTGCCCCTGAAGACGTCGGCCCCTGTGCGAACCGGGTCCCGGCGCAGGGTCCTCCTCACACTTCTGGTCGCCGTTGTCGCCACCGCCCTGGCGACCGGCGGCATTGCGGTCGTCAACGCGGTGAATCAGCCGGAGCTCCGGGTACGCGGCATCCCCGGCAGCGGCGTGCTGAACACCGCCGCGCTCCCCGAGGCCAGGCTCACGGTGGACGTGGTCGACCGCGAGGACGACCAGGAGCTGGCCAATGACGCACTGCGCAATGTCGAGGTCAGGCTGAACGGCGAGATCGTCCCCACCCTGTGGGTCGGCAGCCACCGGGTGCTCGACGTGGGGGCGTTGCGGGCCGGGGAGTACGAGCTGACGGTGACCGCCGACCCGGGCCTGCTCTCGAGCGAGATCAGCCTCAGTCGCCGCTTCATCGTGGACAGCACCCAGCGAGAGTGAAACAGCTCTCCGGCTTCCCGAGTGCCGTTCCCGCGCCGGCCAGCAGCGGTACGGGTCAAGCCCAGGCAGTCACCGGCACGAACGAACTGTCCTGCCGGAACAGGTCCGTTCCGTCGGAGCGCTCCACGCGGAGCTGGTAGGCGTAGTGGCGCAGGTAGCGACCCGGGTAGTTGTACGACTCGAAGCGGACGGAACCCGATGCCGTGCCGGCCCGGAGGATGAACGTGGCGTCCTTGGCGAAGGTGCTCGTGCCGTCGTTCGGGGCGAAGCGGGCGCGGAAGTCCCAGTGGCGCAGGTAGTTGCCGGCCGCGTCGCGGAAGGAGCAGCCGCTGCCGTCGGCGAGGCCGGCGACGACCGTGAAGGTGGCGGCCCGCTTCTCCGCGGTGGTGCTGGAGGCGCTGACCACGGGCAGGTTGAGCAGTGCGGACTGCTGCTGCCAGTAGCGGGTGGAGTAGTTGGCCGAGCGGAAGGAGCGCGTGACGTTCCGGGCCAGGGCCGGGCCGCCCGTGACCGTCTCCTTGACGACCGTGAAGTGCCGTGCCGTGCCGGAGATCGCGGGCAGTGCGGCCGGGGCCGACCAGGTGGCGAAGGTGTCGTAGCTGTCGCTGTAGTAGTAGGTGCCGTCGCCGTAGCCGTCGAAGAAGATGCGCCAGCCACCGTTGTCCAGCGGGACCAGTGCGGGTCCTTCGCGGTAGCTGCCCCAGCCCGCCCAGTCGCCGGTCCGGCGGATCGTGTACGGGCCGGTGAGGTTCGAGGCGGTGGCGTACTCGATGTACTTCGTCGTCTCGTTCTTCGGGAAGGCGTGGTACGTCGAGCCGGTCTTCACGATGAACGTGTCGATGTGGTTGGCGCCGATACCGGCGAGGGCGACCGGTGAACTCCACGCCGTGAGGGCCGAGTTCGTGGCCCGCAGCAGATACGGCGTGAAGATCCACTCGTCGTTCGTGGTGGAGCAGGACACGATGACGCTCACGCTGCCGTCACTGTCGACGAACCACTCGGGCGCCCAGGCGCGGGAGAGGCCCGCGACCGGGACGGTGTAGTCGTACAGGAACGTCCAGTTGACGCGGTCGGAGCTGCGGGCGAAGCCGATGGTCGTGCTGGGGTCCTGCCAGGTGTGGGTGGTGTAGGTGACGTAGTAGAAGCCGTCGGTGTGCCGGATGACGCTGGCGTCGCGGATCCGGTTCGCGGGCGGGGTGTACGCGGAGGAGCGCAGCAGCCGGAAGTCGGTGGCGTCGTCCGACTGGTAGACGTTGACCGTGCCGTCGGTGCTGTTGAGGAACGGCAGGATGGTGTAGCGGGTGGCCGAGCCGTTCGGCGGTGCGGCGGCCAGGGCGGTGCCGAGCAGTCCGGGCGTCTCGCCGAGCAGGACCGCCGAGGCGGGCAGGGCGGCCAGAGCGCGCAGCAGCATACGGCGGGACGGGGCGGTGGGGTGTGAGGTCACGGACGGCTCTCCCTGGGACACCTGGATTCGATATATCGAACAGAGTTCGGCACATCGATCGGAAGTAGGGGCTCAGAACGTAAGGGCGACGGGAAGGGACGTCAATGGTTTGAACAGGGGCCGATGTGCCAAGTGAGGAGGGTGTGGCCGGTGGGTGAACGTGTCCACTCCCGTCGTCGGCATTCCGCCACCGGCCACCGGACGTTACCGTTCGGTAGACAGCCGATTCCGGAGGTGTCCGTATGGTGCTCGACCGTTCCGAAGGCCTGGCGGAGACCGCCCGTGCGCTGGCCGCGGGGGAGGTGACGTCGCGGGCGCTGGTCGAGCGGACGCTGGCGCGGATCGAGGCGTCCCAGGGCAGTCTCAACGCCTTCCGGATCGTCCGGGCCGAGGCCGCGCTCGCGGAGGCCGACGCCGCGGACCGGAAGCTGACGTCCCCGGGCGCGCGCAGGCCGCTGCTCGGCGTCCCCGTCGCCGTGAAGGACGACATGGACGTGGCCGGTGAGCCGACCGCGTTCGGCTGCTGCGGACAGTTCCCGCCGGTCGCCGAGGACGGCGAGGCGGTGCGGCGGCTGCGCGAGGCCGGTGCCGTGATCATCGGCAAGACCAACACCTGCGAGTTCGGGCAGTGGCCCTTCACCGAGGGGCCGGCCTTCGGCGCCACCCGTAACCCGTGGAGCACCGAGCACACGCCCGGCGGCTCCTCGGGCGGCTCGGCCGCCGCGGTCGCCGCCGGTCTGGTACCCGCGGCGCTGGGCTCGGACGGTGCCGGATCGGTTCGGATCCCGGCCGCGTGGACGCACCTCGTCGGGATCAAGCCGCAGCGCGGCCGGGTCTCGACCTGGCCCCGAGGGGAGTCCTTCCAGGGCATCACCGTCAACGGCACCCTGGCCCGTACGGTCGCCGACGCGGCCCTGCTGCTGGACGCGGCGAGCGGCAACCACCCGCAGGACCCGCACCGGCCCCCGGCCCTCGACGTGTCCCGGGCCGTCGGCCGTGACCCCGGGCGGCTGCGCATCGCGCTCTCCCTCAAACCGCCCTTCACGGCGGTGCCCGCCCGGCTCCTGCCCGAGGTGCGCACGCGGGTGGTCGAACTGGCCGAGCGGCTCACCGCGCTGGGGCACTTCGTCGAGGAGGCGGATCCGCCGTACGGACAGATCGGGCTGGCCTTCGTGCCGCGCGCCACGGCCGGGATCGCCGAGCGGGTGGGCGAGGCGCCCTTCCCGGCGCTGCTGGACCGGCGCACCCTGGACGCGGCCCGCCTCGGCCGGCTGCTCGGCGGTGCCCCGCTGCGGGCGGCCCGGCGTGCGGAGAGCGCGCTGCACCGGCGTATCGGCGGGTTCTTCACGTCCTACGACGTCGTGCTCGCGCCGACGACCGCCGCTCCCCCGCCCCGGATCGGCGCCCTGCTCGAACTCAGCGGGTTCGCCACGGACCGGGCGATGATCGCCGCCTGCCCCTACGCCTGGCCGTGGAACGTGCTGGGCTGGCCCGGGGTCAACGTGCCCGCCGGGTTCACGCCGGACGGGCTGCCGGTCGGCGCGCAGTTGCTGGGCCCGGCGAACAGCGAGCCCCTGCTCGTGCAGGTGGCCGCCCAACTGGAGGCGGAGCTGCGCTGGTCCGAGCAGTGGCCGGCGCCGCCGGTCACGGCACGTTCCGCCGCCGCCTGAGCGATCGTGCGCTGTCCTCCTCACGCCCGTGCGCAGTCCTCGGGAACGGCGCGCCCGGGGGTGCGGCGAGGCAGCAGGCGCACCTTCCTCGGCAGGAGCCGCCACGGGGTGGCGGTGCGGGGAGAGCGAAGGGGGCCGATCGGCCAGGTGCTGACTGAGGCTGTCTTGTGGCGAGCTGCGTCAACCGGCCGTACACGCCCGCCCCTTGGCGGGAGTGGTGTGGCTCGCGTCTGCCGCGGATGGACTGCGGGCGGAAGCCCCCCGGGACGAAGTGCGACCCGGGCGGCGTGCTCGCGGGGTCGGGTTCTAAGGTGCCCCCGTGAGCACGTTTGCCGACGAGAACGTCCCCGGCCGTCAAGGCCCCGCCGCCACCGTCCAGGCCGACCCGCGCGAGGTGGGCCGGGTCCGCACGGAGTACTCCCCCGCCCACGACGGCGACCCGGACCCCGGGGAGATCGTCTGGACGTGGGTGCCCTACGAGGAGAACGACGGGCGCGGCAAGGACCGTCCGGTGCTGGTGGTCGCCCGCGAGGCCGGCGGCACCTTCCTCGCCGTCCAGCTGTCCAGCAAGCGGCACGACGGCGACCGCGAGTGGGTGCCGATCGGCGGCGGGCCGTGGGACCGGACGGGCCGGGACTCGTGGGTCGACGTCGACCGGGTGCTTCGCCTGCACGAGGACGGCATGCGCCGGGAGGCCTGCGCCCTCGACCGCATGCGGTTCAACCTGGTCAGACGCCGCCTGCAGGAGCGCTACGGCTGGAGCTGAACGTCTCCTCGAAGGCGCCGAGCACCGCACGGTCCCGCGTCCGGTCCAGAATCCCGAACACCACGTGCTCGAACGCCCCGGCGAACCGGCCGCCCGGCCCCAGCAGGGCTCGGAAGGCCTCCGCCACCTGCGCGGGGTCGTTGCGGAAGACGCCGCAGCCCCAGGCGCCGAGCACGAGCCGGCGGTAGCCGTGGGCGGCGGCAGTCTCCAGGACGCGCTCGGCCCGGACCGCGAGGGCCCGCGGCAGCTCGGGGGCCCGTTCGGGCACCGTGCGCAGCACCACGCCCGCGTTGGGCGCGGGCGAGGTCAGGAAGCCGGCGGTGTAGGGCTCGGCCAGCAGGGCGCCCCGGTCGTCACGGAAGACGGGCACGGCCGGTGAGTGGATGACACGGTCCGTGTAGAACGGGTCGCGGTGGGCCCGGTGGTGGTCGTAGAAGGCGCGGGCCTCCAGGAGGCAGGTGTACAGCGCGGAGGCTCGGCACAGGGCCTCTTCCTGGGCCTGGGCGCCGTTCAGATAGCCGCCGCCGGGATTCCTGGCCGAGGCGAAGTTCAGCACGGCCACCTGCCCGCCGAGCCCGCGGGCCGCCGCCAGACTGCTCTCGTCCGTGACTTCGATCAGCGTCTCCCGCGTCCCGGTCACCCGATCGGCGGGCACCGGCACCGGATCCGGCCCGTACAGGCGCGTGCCCTCGCGCGCCGCACGCAGCTCCGCCGCGATCGACACCTCGCGTCCGTCCGGCGCGCGGTAGTACCCGGCCGCGACGATCTGCTCGGTCTGCTGGGCGATACCCCGCAGGCGCGCGCTCACGGCGCCACCCCCGTATGCGCCGTGACCGCGTGCCACGCGGCCCTTCTTGTCGTGCTCACGCAGGCATCGTGAATGATGCCGGCTCTTCTGGGCAACAGAGTTTTGGCCGTCGGGAAACGCCCGGGAAAGTCCTTGGAAACACGGGGCCGGCCCGTATGACCGCCCGGGAACGCCCCGGTTCGCCCCCTTGTGCCGAGCGACATGAGCGTCTTGGGTGGGACGAGTGATCCCGGCCCGGGCCGCCGAAGAGCCCGGACCGGTGGCATGGTGGAATCTCAGGAGGATCCCGACATGTCCGATTCGATACGTGGCTGTACCCGGCCACGCACGTCCATGTCAGAAGCCGAGGTCGAGGCTCTGGTCCGCGGCATCTGCTTCAAGACCGGCCCTCCACGCCGCCTCGGTGTCGAGGTGGAATGGCTCGTCCACGAGTTGCGCGCACCGCAGCTCCCCGTCACACCCGAACGACTCGACGCGGCCTACGCCGCACTGCGTACCGTGCCCCTGAGGTCGGCGCTCACCGTGGAACCCGGCGGCCAGCTGGAGCTGAGCTCGCCCCCCGCCGCCTCGCTGACGGAAGTCATCGGTACCGTCTCCGCCGACCTCGACGCCGTCCGCGCGGTTCTGCGTGACGACGGTCTCGCCCTCGTCGGCCTCGGCCACGATCCCTGGCACGAACCCCGCCGGTTCCTGCGCGACCCGCGTTACGACGCCATGGAGGCGTGCCTGGACCGCACGGGCCCCGCCGGCCGCTCCATGATGTGCGCCTCCGCCTCCGTGCAGGTGTGCCTGGACGCCGGTCACGAGGAGCCCGGGCCGCTCGGCCTGGTGCGGCGCTGGTGGCTGGCCCACCATCTGGGCGCGGTCCTGGTGGCCGCGTTCGCCAACTCGCCGCTCGCCGGGCACCGTCCGACCGGCTGGCTGTCCACCCGGCAGCTGATATGGACCCGGATCGGCGCCGGACGGGCGGGCGGACCGCGGCTGGACACCGACCCGCGCGGCGCCTGGGCCCGGCACGTGCTGGACTCCCCCGTGATGTGCGTACGGCGGGACGGCGGGCCCTGGGACGTCCCCGAGGGGCTCACCTTCCGGGACTGGATCCGCACGGGCGCTCCCCGGCCGCCCACCCGGGAGGATCTCGACTACCACGTCACGACGCTGTTCCCGCCGGTCAGGCCGCGCGGCCACCTCGAACTGCGCATGATCGACGCGCAGCCCGGGGACGACGGCTGGATCGTGCCGCTCGCCGTGACGGCGGCGCTGTTCGACGACCCGGAGGCCACCGAGACCGCCTACCGGGCCGTGAAACCGCTGGTCGAACGGACGCTCGGGCTGCCCGCGCCGCACAACCCGCTGTGGCTCGACGCGGCCCGCGGCGGACTGGCCGACGCGGAACTGCGCGAGGTGGCCGTCACGTGCTTCACGACCGCGCTGGAGGCGCTGCCCCGGCTCGGCGCCGCCCCCGAGGTCGTCGAGGCCGTCACGGCCCATCTGGACCGCTATGTCGTCCTGGGCCGCTGCCCCGCCGACGACCTGCTCGACCGACAGCGCGGCACGGACGGTCGCGCCCAGGGGAAGGACTTCCGCTCATGACCGACACCGATCCCGCTGTCGACGCCGGGACCGTCGACCTCGAGACCGTGGACCCCGAGGTGCTCCGTGAGCGGGCGGTCGCCTCACTCGTCGCCGCCCGCGACCGCACCACGCTGCTGACGAGCTGCGTGGAGGATCCCGACCTCACGGCACAGCACTCGCCGCTGATGTCGCCGCTGGTGTGGGACCTCGCGCACATCGGCAACCAGGAGGAGCAGTGGCTGCTGCGGGCCGTCGCCGGGCACGAGGCGATACGTCCCGAGATAGACGGCCTCTACGACGCCTTCGAGCACCCGCGCGCCGAGCGGCCGAAGCTGCCCCTGCTGTCGCCGGCCGAAGCCAGGACGTACGCGGCCGATGTACGCGGCCGGGCCCTGGACGTGCTGGAGCGGGCCGCGTTCCACGGGACGCGGCTGACGGCGGCCGGGTTCGCCTTCGGGATGATCGCGCAGCACGAACAGCAGCACGACGAGACCATGCTGATCACCCATCAGCTGCGCACGGGGCCGCAGGCCCTGACCGCCCCGGACCCGGAGCCGGTGCCGCTGTTCACCGGCCCGGCCGAAGTCCTGGTCCCCGGCGGGCCGTTCACCATGGGCACCTCCGGTGAGCCGTGGGCGCTGGACAACGAACGCCCCGCGCACCGGCGGGAGGTGGCGCCCTTCCACATCGACACCACCCCGGTGACGAACGGCGCCTACCGGGCGTTCATCGAGGACGGCGGCTACGACGACCCGCGCTGGTGGGCGCCCGAGGGCTGGGCACACATCCGCAGGCACGGCATCGACGCCCCGCTGTTCTGGCGGCGCGAGGGCAAGCAGTTCCTCAGGCGCCGGTTCGGCGTCACCGAGGCCGTCCCGCCGGACGAGCCGGTGCTGCACGTGTGCTGGTACGAGGCCGACGCCTACGCCCGCTGGGCGGGACGCCGGCTGCCCACGGAGGCCGAGTGGGAGAAGGCGGCCCGGCACGACCCGGCCGCCGACCGCTCGATGCGCTACCCGTGGGGCGACGCCGACCCGGGACCCGAGCACGCCAACCTCGGCCAGCGGCACCTGCGTCCGGCCCCTGCCGGCAGCTATCCGGCCGGCGAGTCGCCGCTCGGCGTACGGCAGTTGATCGGCGACGTGTGGGAGTGGACGGCGAGCGACTTCCTGCCGTACCCGGGGTTCAGGGCGTTCCCGTACAAGGAGTACTCGGAGGTTTTCTTCGGGTCCGACCACAAGGTGCTGCGCGGCGGTTCGTTCGCGGTGGACGCGGTGGCCTGCCGGGGCACCTTCCGCAACTGGGACTACCCGATCCGGCGGCAGATCTTCGCCGGCTTCCGCACGGCCCGTTCGGAGGCCGTCTGATGTGCCGGCATGTGGCGTACGTGGGGCCCGTGGAATCGCTGGGCCGGCTCCTCGTGGAGCCCCCGCACGGGCTGTACCGACAGTCGTGGGCGCCCCGGCGCCAGAAGTACGGGACGGTCAACGCCGACGGTTTCGGGGTCGGCTGGTACGCGCAGGGCGATCCGGTGCCGGCCCGCTACCGCCGGGCCGGGCCCATCTGGGCGGACCTGTCGTTCGCCGACTTCGCCCGGGTCGTACGGTCCACCGCGCTGCTCGCCGCGGTGCGGGACGCGACCCTGTCGGGCGCCGACGCGGAGGCCGCCGCGGCCCCGTTCGCGGCGGGGACCTGGCTGTTCAGCCACAACGGGGCGGTCAGGGGCTGGCCCGGCTCGCTCGCCACGGTGTCCCGGACGCTGCCGCACGAGGACCTGCTGTCCCTGGAGGCCCGCAACGACTCGGCGCTCGTCTGGGCGCTGGTACTGGCGCGGCTGCGCAGCAACGAGGAGGGCCAGGCGCTGGCCGACACGGTGCTGGAGGTCGCCGCGGCGGCCCCCGGCTCCCGGCTCAACCTCCTCCTCACCAACGGCGACACCATCACGGCGACCGCCTGGGGCGACACCCTCTGGTACCTCACCCGGCCCGGCGGCGGCACCGTCGTGGCCTCCGAGCCCTACGACGACTCTCCGCACTGGCAGGAGGTCCCCGACCGCACCCTGCTCGCGGCGAGCCGCACCGACGTGCTGCTCACGCCGCTGAAGGAGCCGGCCGACGACTCCGTGCCCTCCCCATCGCCGAAGGAGCCCCGTACGTGAGCCCGTTCCACGTCACCCGCACCCTGCCCGAGGACGCCACGGGCGCCGCGCTGCGCGCCGATGTCCACCGTGGTCTGACCGGCCGCCCCAAGACCCTGCCGCCGAAGTGGTTCTACGACGCGCACGGCAGCGACCTGTTCGAGAAGATCACGGAACTGCCGGAGTACTACCCGACGCGCGCGGAGCGGGAGATCCTCCTCGCGCGCGCCGGCGACATCGCCGCGGCGACCGGGGCGCGCACTCTGGTCGAGCTCGGCTCCGGCTCCTCGGAGAAGACCCGCCACCTGATCGACGCGCTCACGGATCTGCACACCTACGTCCCGGTCGACGTCAGCGAGAGTGCCCTCAGCCAGGCCGGTCAGGCGCTCGCAGCCGAGCGGCCCGGGCTGGACGTGCACGCGCTGATCGCCGACTTCACCGCGGAACTGACCCTGCCGGACACGCCGGGGCCCCGGCTGGTGGCGTTCCTCGGCGGCACGATCGGCAACCTGCTGCCCGCCGAACGCGCCGCGTTCCTGGCGTCCGTGCGGGCCCTGCTCGCCCCGGGCGACGCCCTGCTGCTGGGGACGGACCTGGTCAAGGACGAGGAGGTGCTGGTCAGGGCGTACGACGACGGGGCCGGGGTGACGGCCGCGTTCAACAAGAACGTCCTGACCGTGATCAACCGCGAGCTGGGCGCCGACTTCGACCCCGCCACGTTCGACCATGTGGCGCTGTGGGACCCCGGGCACGAATGGATCGAGATGCGGCTGCGCTCCCGTACGGCGCAGACGGTGAAGGTGCCGGCGCTCGATCTCGCCGTCGACTTCGCGGCGGGTGAGGAGATGCGGACCGAGGTGTCGGCGAAGTTCCGGCAGGAGGGCGTGCGCGCCGAACTGTCCACGGCGGGGCTGGACCTGGCCCACTGGTGGACGGACGGTGCGGACCGGTTCGCGCTGTCCCTGAGCGTGGCGCGCTGACACCGCCGAGTGGCAAGCGGCGGCGACGGCGGGAGACGACGTCTCGCGCTTCGCCGCCGCTTGGGGCACGGTGGAATGACGCGTGACCCCTGTCACGGGACGTCGTGGGAAGAGGAGCAGCGGTATGTCGAACCACACCTACCGGGTCACGGAGATCGTCGGCACCTCACCGGACGGCGTCGACCAGGCCATCCGCAACGGCATCGACCGGGCCTCGCAGACACTGCGCAACCTGGACTGGTTCGAGGTGACGCAGGTGCGCGGCCAGCTGGAGGACGGGCAGATCGCGCACTGGCAGGTGGGCCTGAAGGTGGGCTTCCGCCTCGACGAGTCGGAGTAGTGCTCAGGTCCGCCCTTCGCGCTCCTGCGCCGCCTTCATCTCGGCGGACCGGGTCACCCAGTCGGCCCGTACGACCGTGAATCCCGCGCGCCGGGCGTCCGCGCAGACCAGTTCGTCGTCGTCCACGAGGACGCGGATCTCCCGGGTGCGGGCGAGCCGCCGCAGGATCTCCAGCTTGGTGAACCGGGCGGGCCGGCGATCGGCGTCGCGCCGCATGTGCACGCGCCCTTCGGGCAGGCCCTGGGCGGCGAGCCAGTCCAGCGTGTCGCGCCGGCAGCGCTCGGGCCGCCCGGTGAGGTAGACGATCTCGCAGTCCCGCGCGCTCTCCCGGAGCAGGGCGATGCCCTCCGGGACCGGCGGGTCCTGGGGCGCGGCCGAGAAAAACCCGCCCCAGTCCTTCGGCCTGCGCTCCAGGAACTTCTGCCGGTGCGTGGTGTCGGCGAGCGTGTTGTCCAGGTCGAACACGGCCAGCGGGGCCTTGGTGCGGTCGTCACTCACGCCGCCCAGCGTAAGGCGTCCCTGCACCCTGCGCATATGAGACAGCCCGTGTGAACAAGCCATGTAGACGGGTCGATTCATCCTCACAGTTGATGGCTCAAGGACAGCACTGACATACTCCGCTCTCAGCCTCGCCACCACCCGCGGCCGGGGCTGGTCGGGGATCTCCACACAGAACCCCGAGGCCGTCCGCGTGAATCCGAGCAGTGGGTTTTCCGGATTCACGAAACCCCCACAGAGCCCGCACCCCCACCGCGCGTCCGGCATCCCTTCCCCCTGCTCGGAAACCGGACGCGTCCACTGACCCGACGGGGTCGAGTGCGGGGCACGATGCAGCGAAGAAGGTGCGCCTGTGCCCGAATATTCACCGCGGCGGGATGACACTCCCACATTCCCGCTTCCGCACATCGAACATACTGCGCCGCCTCGTATATCCGACCATCCCGAATTCCACTCCCTGCGTCGCGCGCAGCGCCGGTTCGGCATCCGAGCGACGGTCCTGTCCGTCGGTGGATTCCTGCTGTACGTGCTGCTGTCGAGCTTTGTGCCGTCGGTGATGAACCAGCCGCTGTTCGGCCGCCTCACGGTCGGACTCACCCTCGGGCTGGGGCAGTTCGTCATCATGGGCGTGACCGCGTGGTGTCATGTCCGGCACATGCGCACCCGGGTCGATCCGCTCGCCCGCGGCCTGAGGTCCCGGCTGCACGAGACGGAGAGCCGCCGCGCCCGTACGGCGGCGTCCGCGCAGGGTGCCGGGCAGCCGCTCCCGCACGGAACGAGGGGGTTCCGCACGTGGTGACCGCCGCCGCCATCGACGACAGCAGCCTTCAGCTGACGTTCGTCCTGTTCCTGACCGTGGTCGTGATCACCCTGTTCACGGCGCTGCTGACAGCTCCTCAGCGCGACGAGATCAGCGAGTTCTACCTCGGCAACCGCGCCATGTCGCCGCTGCGCAACGGCCTCGCCATGTGCGGTGACTACTTGTCCGCCGCCACCCTGCTGGGCAGCACCGGGCTGGTCGCCCTGACCGGATACGACGGGCTGATGTACCTCGGCGGCACCACGGTCGCCTGGATGATGGTGCTGCTGCTGATCGCCGAACCCCTGCACCGCACGGGCAAGTTCACGCTCGGCGACACGGTGGCGCTGCGCCTGCCGCGGCAGCAGCGGCCGGTGCGGGTCGCGCTGGCGGTCTGCATCCTGGCCATCGCCACCCTCTACCTGGTGGCCCAACTCGTCGGCAGCGTGGCCCTGCTGACCCAGTTCACGGGCGTGCCGAGCGGCACCACCCGCACCCTGTGCGTGGTCGTGATCGGCGTCTTCGTGATCCTGTACGCCTCCCTCGGCGGCATGCCCGGCGCGACGGTCATCCAGATCATCAAGGCCGTGATGCTGGTGGTGGGTGTGCTGTTCACCGCGGGCTGGGTGCTGCACCACTTCGACTGGAACCCCAACGCGCTGCTGGAGAGGGCGTCCGAACGCAGCGGTTCGGGCCTGAGTTTCCTCGAACCGGGGCTGCGCTACGGCGGCACCGTCAGCAACAAGCTGGACTTCCTCAGCCTCGAACTGGCCATCGTGCTCGGCCTCGCCGCCCTGCCGCACGTGCTGATGCGGCTGCTCACCCCGCGCAACAGCGGCGTGCTGCGCTCCTCCGTACTGTGGGCCGTCGGCCTGGTCAGCGCCGTCTGCTTCGGGGCCGGCATCATGGGACTCGGCGCCACCGCGCTGCTCGGCCGGGACACCATCGAGAGCACGGACCGCACCGGCAACGCCTCCGTGCTGCTGCTCGCCCACGAGCTGGGCGGCAGTGTCCTCACCGCGCTGCTGACCTGCCTCGCGTATCTGACGCTGCTCGCCGTGGCGGTCGGTCTCACCCTGGCCGCGGCGTCCTCCCTGGCGCACGACCTCTACAGCGAGGTGATCCGCAAGGGCCGGGCCAGCGAGACGGAGGAGCTGACCGTCGCCCGGCTGTCCGGCGCGGTCATCGGGGTGCTCGGCATCCTGCTGGCCCTCGTCGCCTGGGGGGCCAACACCGCGACGCTCGCCTTCCTGGCCTTCGCCATCGCGGCGTCCGCGATCCTCCCGACGATCATCTACACCCTGTTCTGGCGTCGCTTCAGCGCGAAGGGCGCCCTGCTCAGCCTCTACGGCGGCCTGCTCTGCTCCGTCCTGCTGGCCACCTTCTCCCCGGTCGTCTCCTCGACCCCGGGGTCGTTCTACCCTGAGGCCGACTTCGCCTGGTTCCCGCTCCAGAACCCCGGCATCGTCTCCATCCCGGCGGGCTTCCTCCTGGGCTGGCTCGGCACGGTGCTGGACAAGGGGCCGGCCGAGGATGCCTCCGCGCACGAGGAGTTCGAGGTACGGATGCTCGTGGGCGCGGACGACTGACTCCCGTCCCGGGACAGCGGCGGCCGGGCGCCGGGGACGCACATTGTTAATGGGATCCATTTTCATGTAGCGTCCTCGGTGCCCGCCCCCATCGAGGAGGAGTCCCATGGCTGTCCCGAAGCGGAAGATGTCCCGCAGCAACACCCGTCACCGCCGCGCCCAGTGGAAGGCGGCCACGCCGGCCCTGGTCCCCGTCACCGTCGACGGCGTGCGTCACCTCGTCCCGCAGAACCTGGTCAGGGCCTACGAGCGCGGCCTGCTACGCCCCGACGGCTGAATTCGCGCCCGCCTGCCAGAGTTGCGCCCGGACCCGGCGCAGCCAGGCCTCGACCGGCGCCTCGTCGGGCTCGTCCGGCAGCGCCGTGGGCCCTGCGTCGAAGGCGGCCTCGTAGTGCCGGAGCAGGGGCAGGGCCGCCGAAGGGTCGGCGGCGACGCGCTCGCCGAAGGCGTGGTACTCGTCCGGGTTCTCCAAGCGGATCGTCAACCGCCCGGTGGTGTACAGCTCCAGGCCCTGCCCGCACAGCCGTTTCAGATGCCGGGCGTGCTTCGCGGTGCGCCTGCGGGTGTCGGCGGAGAACGAACCGTCGCCGCGCGTCTCCAGCCGCCGGAACTGCTGCGTGGCGTAGCCGAGGTAGGCGTCCCGGACGCGCTGGGCGCTCAGGAACGCCGTACGGATGCCGATGAGCTCGTCGCCGAGCGGGGTGCGCACCTCGTACAGGTCGTCGGGGAGCCACACCAGCTCCATCGCGGTCGGGTTGCCGCCGAGGGCCAGCCGGCACCACTTGGCGGCCTCGTGCAGGGTGCGGTCCGGCGCGGTGCTGACGTGGGATTCCTTCGGCCGGCGCAGACCGTGCAGTTCCTCGGTCGGCGCGGCGAACAGGCCGAGGCGGTCGATGTCCGAGCCGGGGCGGGCGAGACCGTAGGCGGTCGATCCGACGATGCCGGAGAGCAGGATCTTGGGGACGGTCACGGTCGGCCGCCTTTCGCTTCTGGATACCGGAGCATTGTCCTGACGTGCCGGGACGCGGTCACCCGGTTTTTCCGGCGGCGTTCCCCGCCGCGGCGGCGGAATACCGGCGGCCCCGTCCGGCGTAGAACCCGGTATGGATCCCGTGCGCCTGTCCGTCCTCGACCGCTCCCGCACCCGCGAGGGGCACACCCATCCCGAGGCGCTGCGCGACACCGTGCGGCTGGCGCGGGAGCTGGAGCGGCTCGGCTACCACCGGGTCTGGGTCTCCGAGCACCACGGCGTGCCCGGGGTCGCCGGTTCGGCGCCGACCGTGCTGGCCGCCGCCGTCGCGAGCGCCACCCGGACGATCCGGGTCGGTACCGGCGGGGTGATGCTGCCCAACCACCGGCCGCTGGTCGTGGCGGAGCAGTTCGGGGTGCTGGAGTCGCTCTTCCCCGGGCGGATCGACATGGGCCTCGGACGCTCCGTCGGCTTCACGGACGGGGTGCGCCGGGCCCTGGGCCGCGACAAGGGCGACGCCGACGACTTCGAGGCCCAGCTCGCGGAGCTGCTCGGCTGGTTCCGGGGCACCTCCCCCACCGGGGTGCACGCGCGCCCCGCCGAGGGCCTGACCGTGCCGCCGTTCGTGCTGGCCATGGGCGAGGGCGCCGGCATCGCCGCCCGCGCGGGCCTGCCCATGGTGATCGGCGACCTGAGGAACCGGGACAAGATGCGGCGCGGTATCGACCACTACCGCGACCGTTTCCGCCCCTCCCCCTGGGCCGCGGAACCCTACGTCGTCATCTCGGGCACGATCGCCGTGGCCGACACCCCCGACGCGGCGAGGCGGCTGCTGATCCCCGAGGCCTGGTCGATGGCGCACTCCCGCACCCACGGCATGTTCCCGCCGCTGCCGCCCGCCGAGCGCGTGGCGGCCCTCACGATGACCGGCAAGGAGCGCGGCTTCTACGAATCCGGCCTGACCGGCCACATCGCCGGCACCGAGGAGCAGGTCGCGCACGAGCTGGAGACGCTGCTGAAGGAGACCGGCGCCCAGGAGCTCCTCGTCACGACCAGCACCTACGACCGCGAGGCCCTGCTGGACTCCTACCGGCGGCTGGCCTCGATCACCTCCGGCTAGAGGGCCTGTCGTTTCGATCACGCCGCAGACTCGGGGTCTGGCACGCACACTGCCGCGTTGTCGTCGGTTGCCGACTCCCCCACGCTCGGTTGCGCTCGCGCGGGAGGGACCCCCATCGCGTCGACGCCCTCCTCCGCCTTGCAGCTGCACGCACCAGACCCCGCTCACCGGCGCTGAACAGCACCCTCTATTTCCCGCGGCCCGACCTGAAGGACAGGCCCTGGATGCGGTTAGAGTCGTCTCCCATGCACGACCGCGACCCCCATGACCCGTTCGTCCGTGTCCGCGGAGCCCGCGAGCACAACCTCCGGGGCTTCGACGTCGACATCCCCCGGGACGTGCTGGCCGTGTTCACCGGCGTGTCCGGCTCGGGGAAATCGTCGCTGGCGTTCGGCACGATCTACGCGGAGGCGCAGCGGCGCTACTTCGAGTCGGTCGCGCCGTACGCGCGCCGGCTGATCCACCAGGTCGGCGCGCCGAAGGTCGGGGAGATCACCGGACTGCCGCCGGCCGTGTCGCTCCAGCAGCGCCGCGCCGCCCCCACCTCGCGCTCCTCCGTCGGAACGGTCACCAACCTCTCCAACTCCCTGCGGATGCTGTTCTCCCGGGCCGGGACCTACCCGCCCGGTGCCGAGCGGCTCGACTCCGACGCCTTCTCCCCCAACACGGCGGTGGGTGCCTGCCCGGAGTGCCACGGGCTCGGGCAAATGCACCGGACGAGCGAGGATCTGCTGGTCCCCGACCCCTCGCTGTCGGTCCGCGACGGGGCGATCGCCGCGTGGCCGGGCGCCTGGCAGGGCAAGAACCTGCGGGACATCCTCGACGCGCTCGGCCACGACGTGGACCGGCCGTGGCGGGAACTGCCCGCCGGCGAGCGGAAGTGGATCCTGTTCACGGACGAGCAGCCGGTGGTCACGGTGCATCCGGTGCGGGACGCCGACCGGATCCAACGGCCGTACCAGGGCACCTACATGAGCGCCCACCGGTACGTGATGAAGACGTTCTCGGACTCCAGGAGCCCGGCCCTGCGGGCGAAGGCCGAGCGGTTCCTCACCAGTGCGCCCTGCCAGGCGTGCCGCGGCAGCAGGCTGCGCCCCGAGGCCCTCGCGGTGACGTTCGGCGGCCGGACCATCGCCGAGCTGGCGGCACTGCCGCTGGTGGAGCTGGCGGGGCTCGACGCGACGTCGGAGGCCGCCCGGGTCCTCACCGACGACCTGCGGTCCCGGATCGCGCCGGTCGTCGAGTTGGGCCTCGGCTACCTCAGCCTCGACCGGCCCGCTCCCACGCTCTCCCCGGGCGAGCTGCAGCGCCTGCGCCTCGCCACCCAGCTGCGCTCCGGGCTGTTCGGGGTCGTCTACGTCCTCGACGAGCCGTCGGCCGGACTGCATCCGGCGGACACCGAGGCGCTGCTCACGGTGCTGGAGCGGCTGAAGACGTCCGGGAACTCGGTGTTCGTGGTGGAGCACCACCTCGACGTCATGCGCGGGGCCGACTGGCTGGTCGACGTGGGTCCGGCAGCGGGTGAGCACGGCGGACGCGTGCTGCACAGCGGCCCCGTGGCCGAGCTGGCGGACGTCGAGGAGTCGGCGACGGCCCGCTACCTGTTCGGCGGCTCCCCCGCCCCGGCCCGGGACGTGCGTGAGGCGACCGGGTGGCTGAAGACCGGCCCGGTCACCCGGCACAACCTGCGCGGCGTGACAGCGGAGTTCCCGCTCGGCGTGTTCACCGCGGTGACCGGGGTGTCCGGCTCCGGCAAGTCCACGCTCGTCGGCGAGATCACACAGGACTCGGCCGGTGTGGGCCGGCTGGTCTCGGTCGACCAGAAGCCGATCGGCCGCACACCGCGCTCGAACCTCGCCACGTACACGGGCCTCTTCGACGTCGTACGCAAGGTGTTCGCGGCCACCGACGGGGCCCGCGAACGCGGCTTCGGCGTCGGGCGGTTCTCCTTCAACGTGGCGGGCGGGCGCTGCGAGACCTGCCAGGGCGAGGGGTTCGTCAGCGTGGAGCTGCTGTTCCTGCCCAGCACGTACGCGCCCTGCCCGGACTGCGGCGGAGCCCGCTACAACCCTGGGACGCTGGAAGTGACGTACCAAGGGCGGAACATCGCGCAGGTACTGGATCTGACGGTGGAGAGCGCGGCCGAGTTCTTCGCGGACACCCCGGCCGTGGCGCGCAGTCTCGCCTCCCTGCTCGACGTCGGCCTGGGCTACCTCCGCCTCGGCCAGCCCGCGACCGAGCTCTCCGGCGGCGAGGCCCAGCGCATCAAGCTGGCGAGCGAACTGCAGCGCGGCCGACGCGGCCATACGCTCTACCTCCTCGACGAACCCACGACGGGCCTCCACCCGGCGGATGTGGACGTCCTGATGCGCCAGTTGCACGGCCTCGTCGACGCCGGGCACACCGTGATCGTCGTGGAGCACGACATGTCCGTCGTCGCGCGCGCGGACTGGGTGATCGACCTCGGCCCCGGCGGTGGTGACGCGGGCGGCCGCATCGTGGCGGCGGGCCCGCCACGGGACGTCGCCCGGTCGCAGGAGAGCCGGACGGCCCCCTACCTGGCGCGCACGCTGCCCGGGAGCCGCTGAGGCCCGTCCGCGGTGCGGGCGGGCGGGCGC
>NZ_POUC01000988.1 GCF_002891435.1 Streptomyces cahuitamycinicus | reverse complement strand
GTACATCTCCGAGAGCACCCAGCCCGTCCGGTCGGCCCACGGAAGGACCCGAAACGTCGTCGGATCCGGAACCAGAACCGCGTCGGGTAGACCGGTCAGCCTCTTGTCACCGAACCCGTCGGCTTCGAAGGGCGGCACCACGGGGTTGTTGGTGCTGTCGAAGATCAGTGTTGCAGTCTGAAAGTCCTTGCCCTCCTTGAGCGCCGAGCGAAACGCATCGACCTCGAGGGTCTCGCCCCTCAGGATGCCGTGCTGGTCACCCCAGCTGATACGGACCTGACGCAGGTTCAGGTCGTCGAGCTGGGCGACCAGCTTGGCGGCCGCCTCCTCTTGATGCTGCGTCCACAATCCGTTGGCCGCAATGAATGACGAGCCCATAAGGCCTTCCCGTTCGTCGTGATCAGGTGATCTGATCTCTTGATGCC
>NZ_POUC01000987.1 GCF_002891435.1 Streptomyces cahuitamycinicus | reverse complement strand
GCTAATGGCGACCAGCGGGATGTATCAGAATGCCGGAGAGTTTGCCTGGCGGGTGGGATTGCCAGCTAAATCCGGCGTGGGCGGCGGTATTGTCGCCATAGTGCCGCATGAAATGGCGATTGCCGTCTGGAGTCCGGAGCTGGATCCTGCGGGAAACGCTCTGGCAGGTATCGCCGCGCTTGAGCAATTAACACAAACGTTAGGACGTTCGGTATACTGATGAATGCGCTTGAACCGCTCTTTGCCCGCCTGGCGCGATCGACATTTCGTTCGCGTTTTCGTCTCGGGATAAAAGAAAGACAATATTGCTGGGATAAAGGCGCGGAGGTGATTGATAAACACGCCGCCGATTTTATCGCCCAGCGACTGGCGCCAGCTCACCCGGCGAATGATGGTAAGCAAACGCCGATGCGGGGCCATCCGGTAT
>NZ_POUC01000986.1 GCF_002891435.1 Streptomyces cahuitamycinicus | reverse complement strand
GTCTCGCCTTGCTGCAAAAAACAGAGCGGGCGATTCTACCGCGCTGGCGCAACCGCTTACGTCACATCTGGTCGACGGGTTCGGCAACGTCCACGCCGGCAAAACGCAGATACAGCGTGCGCAGCGCCTGCGTGAGCGGGCCCGGCTGGCCGCTGCCGATCTGCACGCCGTCGATGGACACCACCGGCATCACAAACGTCGACGCGCTGGTGTAGAACGCCTCGGCGGCCTGCTGGGCTTCGGCCACGGTGAAGGCGCGTTCTTCCAGCGTCAGGCCATGTTCGCGCGCCAGCGCCAGGATCGACACACGCGTGATGCCCGGCAGCACGGCGTTCGACAGCGGACGCGTGATCAGCCGCTTATCGGCGGTGATGATGAACGCGGTCGACGACGCGCCTTCGGTCACGCGGTCGCCGTCGGTCATCCAGGC
>NZ_POUC01000985.1 GCF_002891435.1 Streptomyces cahuitamycinicus | reverse complement strand
AGGCGGACGCCTTCGCCGAGCTGGGCCGGCTGCACATGCTCAACTACGAGCGGGATCCGGCGGTGGAGGCGGCCGACACGGCGGCGGAGATCGGCGAGCGGCTCGGGCTGACCGAGACCCGCACCAACGCCCGGATCACCGCGGCCACCGCCCGCTACCAGGCGGGCGACCGGTCCGGCCTGGACGAGCTGTACGCCATCGTCGAGTTCAGCCGGGCCGGGCAGCTGCTCGCGCTGCCCCGGGCCACCCAGAACCTCGCCTACGCGGTGCGTGAGGAGGGCGACTGGTTGCGCTCCGACGCGCTGCTCTCGGCGGCCCCGGCCCGCACCGCGAGCGGGCAGACGCTGACCACCAGCTACTCCGGCGAGGCGATGCGGGCCTGGTTCGAGGGGGACTTCGGCCGGCTGCTCGCCGCCGCCGAGGCGTTCGTACAC
>NZ_POUC01000984.1 GCF_002891435.1 Streptomyces cahuitamycinicus | reverse complement strand
CTGATGCGGAGAGATTTTGTTGGTAAACAACGCCGGAACTTCTTCATCCCGCAGGATCATCATCGTTCCCGGCGTGTTCTTTTTCGACACAATGGCATCCGCAATAATCAGATGATCGCGATTTGCCATGTCGCCAAGCAGCTCCATTCCCGCCGTGCCGCCATCGAGGATCTCAACATAATCCGGCAGAATGTATCGTTGCTCTAACGCTTCGACAATCCGCACACCGATGGCTTCATCGGTCAGCAAAATATTGCCGACCCCTAAGACTAAAATACGCATTACAGAACCTTCACTGAAACCACTTCGTTGCCGTCGGCATCCACTACGTGTACCGCACAGGCCATGCACGGGTCGAAGGAGTGAATGGTACGCACCACTTCCAGCGGTTTATTCGGATCAGCAACCGGTGTACCCACCAGCGACTGCTCGTAAG
>NZ_POUC01000983.1 GCF_002891435.1 Streptomyces cahuitamycinicus | reverse complement strand
AGCTCTGCCTGTCGATTTGAATTGCCTGGGCGGCGCGAAACACCACCGGGTGGGGCGCCGCCGCCCCGTATCTGCCGGCCGATGCACCGGCGTGGGCGCCGCGCTTAAACGGTGAAGTATTCGGGCCGCAGCCGGCGTGTGATTTCCAGCACCGGCAGTACGTGGTCCAGATGCTCGCGCATGGCGCGAACAGCCCGCTTCGGGTCGTTGGACGCGAGAGCGTCGATCACGGCGCGGTGCTCGGCCAGCACCTCGGTCATGCGACCCTCCAAGGGGAGGGTCAGCAGCCGGTAACGGTCGATCTGCGTTTTGACTTCCAGGATGATCTGCCAGACGCCGGGGTAGCCCGACAGCTCGGCCAGCGTGGCGTGAAACGCTTCGTCGGTGCGGAAGAAACCGCGCCGGTTGCTCTCGCGCACGCATTGCGCCTGCCGCTCCAG
>NZ_POUC01000982.1 GCF_002891435.1 Streptomyces cahuitamycinicus | reverse complement strand
GGAAGGGGGACCGGCCCCCAACCTAGGCGAACTTCCCGAGGGGACACGGGCGTTGTTCCTCCCGCAGGGCGCCTGCCGTGCGGTTTCGGCCAAGACGGGCCCTGTGCTGCGATCGGACTGGTGTTGCGACTGGACCGGTGTTGCGACCGGACCAGGCGCTACGACCGGCCCGGTGCTACACCCCGCGGGAGGCGATCCTGCCCATGTCGCCGCCGTTCTCGTGCCCGTGGCGCTGGGTGGCCAGCCAGAACGCCCAGGCCAGGGCCCACAGCAGCAACCCGGCGGCGACCGGGGTGCCGAAGATGATCAGCAGTCCCGCTCCGATGTTGGCCCCGATGCCCCCCGCGGTCAGGATCCGCCACCCCACACCGGCCATCAGCCCGAGCACCACCAGCGGCCCGAGCACCCCCCACCAGCGCCGGTCCATCGCCCCGCGCAGTGT
>NZ_POUC01000981.1 GCF_002891435.1 Streptomyces cahuitamycinicus | reverse complement strand
CACCCGCTCAAGACCCCGCCCCCATGACCACTCCAGGGCCGCGTCGAACAGCACCTCCGTCAGCCCGCTCCCACGCTCCTCGGGCCGCACGAACACGCCGACCACGTGCCCCTGCTTCCGCTCCACCGGGAACCCGGCCCAGTCCGTCGTCCCGGGCTCCTCCACGAGCACGGTCAGCGTCGCCACCCACCGCCCGTCGGGCCCTTCGGCGATGATCTGCTGCCTCGCGTCCGCCCCTTCGGCGGCACCGGCCGTCCGCTCCTGCCAGAAGGAGTCCGGCCGGGCCGCGGCCTCCTCGTACGTCTCCAGGAAGGCCAGGTGCGCCACCGGGTCCCGCAGCGCCGCGAGCCGCAGCTCCTTCGCCGCAGGCCACTCATGGGCACGGACGGACCGGATCACATAGCTCATGCGGCCACGGTAGTACCCGGGTACGACACCCCTCACCCC
>NZ_POUC01000980.1 GCF_002891435.1 Streptomyces cahuitamycinicus | reverse complement strand
ATCGGGCACCCTTCACTCAAGGAACACCCGGCGTCGAAAGGGTGCCTCGATCTGGGGCGTGGCCTGGGCATTAGCCCGGCCGCTGAGGTGGCCTTCCGCATGCGCGACACGTCCGCATCCGTGAGCGGCATGTAGCGCGAACGTTGCCAGGGCATCAGTCGACGGGAGGGACCAAGGTTGCCGGGCTGCGGCGGAAGCGGCCAGGTGAGACGCCATACTCGCGGGTAAACGCTCCGGAGAAGGCGAACTCCGTCGAGTATCCGACCTCGCGGGCGATCGTCGCCAGTGTGACGTCGGTCTCCCGGAGCAGTTGAGCGCCGAGACTCAGCCGCCAGCTGATGAGGTAGGACATCGGAGGGCGGCCTACTTCTTCGGTGAAGCGCCGCGCGAACACGGTGCGGGGCAGCCCGACCATCTCACTCAACCGGGCCACCGTCCACTTGCGCTG
>NZ_POUC01000979.1 GCF_002891435.1 Streptomyces cahuitamycinicus | reverse complement strand
TAATAACAGGGAACATATCCACACCTTAAAATAGAGAATGCCCGTCGTGACGACGGGCATTAAATCACACCGGATTACTGCTGATGTTTAAGGATAAACTGACCTTTTGGCGGCACAGGGAAGCCATGCTCGATGTCATAAATAACATCGCCGCGCAAAATCGTTTTGGTAATACGCGCGCCAATAGTACGGCCAACATACGGACTGACTTTATGGCGATATTCCAGCTCTTCATTTTTCAGAACATAGCTGCTGTCAGGCTGAATAAAGACCAGGTCAGCATCTTTGCCGGGGGCAATACGTCCTTTATGTTTCAGACCAAAAATATCGGCGGCGTTGGTCGCCATTAATTTGCCAAACATCGGCAACGACATACCGCGTTTTTGCACCGCTTCATCAAACATGACGTCCATGCAGTTTTGCAGTCCGGCAATTCCGCCCCATGCTTGCAT
>NZ_POUC01000097.1 GCF_002891435.1 Streptomyces cahuitamycinicus | reverse complement strand
CCCCCGGATCCGGACACCGGGCCCAGCCCCCGCCGGGTCCGGCTGGTCTTCTTCGCGCTCATGCTCGCCCTGCTCCTGGCCGCCCTGGAGCAGATGATCGTAGCCACCGCGCTCCCGAAGATCGTCGGCGAACTGCACGGCCTGGACCGGATGTCCTGGGCCATCACCGCCTACCTGCTCACGGCCGCCGTGGGACTGCCGATCTACGGCAAGCTCGGCGACCTCCTCGGCCGCAAGGGCGTCTTCCAGTTCGCGATCGTCGTGTTCGTCGCCGGCTCCGCGCTCGCGGGCCGGGCGCAGACCGTGGACCAGCTGATCGCCTTCCGCGCCCTGCAGGGCGTCGGCGCGGGCGGCCTCATGATCGGCGTCCAGGCGATCATCGCCGACATCGTGCCGCCTCGGCAGCGCGGCCGCTACATGGGCCTGATCGGCGCCGCCTTCGGTCTGGCATCCGTGGCCGGGCCGCTGCTCGGCGGCTACTTCACCGACCACCTCTCCTGGCGCTGGTGCTTCTACGTCAACGTCCCCTTCGGCCTGGTCACCTTCGCCGTCGTCGCCGTCGCGCTGAAGCTCCCCAGACCGGCCGTCAAGGCCCGGCTGGACGTTCTCGGCGCGCTGCTGCTGAGCGCCGCCTCCACCTGCCTCATCCTGCTGACCAGCTGGGGCGGCACCGAGTACGCCTGGGGCTCGCGCATGATCCTCGGCCTCGCGGCCGGAGCGGCGGCGGCGACCGTCCTCTTCCTCGTCACGGAGCACTTCGCCCCCGAACCCCTCATCCCGCTGCGGCTGTTCAGGGACTCCGTCTTCAACGTCACCGGCCTGGTCGGCCTGGTGACCGGGGTGGGCCTGTTCGGCGCCGCCAGCTATCTGCCGACGTACCTGCAGATGGTCGACGGGGCCTCCGCCACCGAGTCGGGCCTGCTCATGCTGCCGATGATGGCCGGCATCGTCGGCGCCTCGATCATCGTCGGCCGGCTCATCAGCCACACCGGCCGTTACAAGGCCTACCCGGTCCTCGGAGGCCTCCTCTCGGTCGTCGGCATGTGGCTGCTGTCGCGCCTGGAGGCCGGCACGCCCCGGCTGCACTACAGCATCTGGATGGCCGTCCTCGGCGCCGGTATCGGCATGGTGATGCCGGTGCTGATCCTCGCCGTGCAGAACTCCGTGCGCCCGGCCGACCTCTCCACCGCCACCGGCGCCAACAACTACTTCCGGCAGATCGGCGGCAGTGTCGGAGCCGCCGTCTTCGGCACCCTCTTCGCCGGCCGGCTCACCGACGCCCTCGCCGAGCGCCTGCCCGCCCGCGCGGGCACCGGGCTGCCCGACCCCCAGTCCATCACCCCGCAGCTCGTGCACGCACTGCCCCCGGCCCTGCGCGACGACTACATCCGGGCGTACGCCGACGCCATGCCGCGAATCTTCCTCTACCTGGTGCCGGTGCTCGTCCTCGGACTGGTCATCGCCCTCTTCCTCAAGGAGAAACCCCTGGTGTCCCAGAACGCCTCCGTCACCGACCCGGGCACGGCGCCGGGGAGGATCCCGCAGGCCCGGGCCTACGCCGCCGGCGGGCCCGTGTGCGGCTCGGTGCAGCACCACGACGGAACCGTCGTTCCCCGCGCGGCGCTCACGCTCATCGACGCCACCGGGCAGCAGACCGGACGGGGCGCCAGCGGCGAGGACGGGCGCTACGCGCTGGCCACGCCGGGCCCGGGCTCGTACGTGCTGATCGCCACGGCCGGCGGCCACCAGCCGCAGGCGGTCTCCGTGACGGTCGGCGAACGCCCCGTCGAACTCGACATCGTCCTCGGCGGCGCCGGAAACCTGATCGGCACGGTCGTCACCGCCGACGGCACGCCCGTACGGGACGCCACCGTCACGCTCACCAACGTGCACGGGGAGGTCGTGGCCACCACCCGCAGCGGCCGGGAGGGCGGTTACGTCATCACCGAGCTGGTCGCCGGCGAGTACACCCTCGCCGCCGGCGCGCCCGCCTTCCGCCCGGCCGCGGTCCCCGTCACCGTCCAGGCCGCCCGCGAGACCCGCCGGGACATCGAACTGGCCGGCGGCGCCGTGCTGCGCGGCACCGTCCGGGCGGGGGGCGGCCGGCCTGTCGAGGACGCGCGCGTGACGCTGCTCGACGTGGCGGGCAACGTCGTCGACACCCTCACCACCCGTGCCGACGGCACGTTCCGCTTCGTCGACCTGTCCTCCGGCGAGTACACCGTCATCGCCGCCGGCTACCCGCCCGTCGCCACCGTGCTCCAGGTCGCCGGAGGAGACCGCACCGAGCGGGATCTCCAGCTGAGTCACGAGGACTGAACGGGCACCGGCCGAGAAGCGGACGCACCGGCGCGCGGGTTCGTACGCCGGTGCGCACCCCGCGGGCAATTCCCGCATTGCCTCACATCGCCACCGGCGGGCGCCGTACGGTGGTGACGCCGGCACAGATCTTGCGTCCGTGGGGGAGAGAGGGCCTGGGCCATGGACCGTGGGACCGAAAGGGCTGAGCAGGGCACGGCGACGGAATCCGCCGAGCCCGGCCGCGTCCCCCTGGCCGTCGTCGTGGTCGACCGCGACGGCCTCGTGTCCCACTGGAGCCGCGGCGCACGACGCCTGTTCGGCACCTCCAAGGAAGAGGCGATCGGCCGCACCGCCCTCGACCTGCTCCCCGTCTCCGGCGCCCTGCGCGAAGAGCGGGCCACCTCGTACGCCGCCTGCGACGGTCTCGGCCCTGACCTCGGATCCTCCCTCGGCGGAGGGCTCTCGTACCCGGCGGCGGGCCGCGCCCGGCTCACCGCGCCCGGGGACGGCCGCGTCGGCGTCCTGTGGTGGGCCTACCCGCTGGTGGGTCCCGGGCCCGAGCGGCTGCTCGTGCTGGCCGCCGACGCGGACGGGCTGCGGGCTGGTGACGGGGTGTTCGAGCGGATCGCGCCCGGTTTCGCGCTGCACACCGACTTCCCCGGCTCGGAGGACCTCGCCCGCCGCCTCCCCGAGATCCTCCCCAGCATGAGCGTCGGCGAGAGCGCCCGGATCGTCGGGCAGATCCTCGAACTCGGTTACCCGATCCTGGAGTTCAGCCAGAACGAGCGGGTTCCCGTCACCCCCGACTGGGGCGTGGCCCGGCGCGCCGAGCGCAAGGCGCGCCGCGAACGGGCCGCGCGGGCGGTGGCTGCCGGTGAACCTGTGCCTCAGGAGCTGCGGGACGAGGGCGAGGACCTCGAATACGCCGCCGTCCGTGAGCGCCTGGAGTTCCTCAACGAGGTCAGCGGCCGCATCGGCACCTCCCTCGACCTGTCCCGCACGATCATCGAGGTCAGCAGGGCGGTCGTGCCCCGCTTCACCGACGTCGCCGGCACGTACCTGCGCGAACAGGTCGTCGCGGGCGAGGAGTTCGCGGACGGTGTGCCCGACACGACCACGATGTGGCACCGGGTCGCCCTCGAACACACCGATGAACCCGGCCGCTGGGACGACGTCGTCCCCGTCGGCGAGGCCATGCCGTTCCCGGCGCACACGCCGTTCTTCCGGTGCATGACCAGCGGCGAACCCGTCCTCGTGCCGCGCATCAGCGAGGAGATGGGGCACGCCATCGCCGCGCAGTTCGAGAAGCGCGACATCCGGCCCCTCATCACGGGCCGTTCCATGCTGGTCGTGCCCCTGAAGGCGCGCAACGTCGTGCTCGGCTTCATGATCCTGCTGCGCCACCCGGAGCGGCCCGTCTTCAACGACATGGACCGCGTCACCGGCGCCGAACTCGCCGCCCGCGCGGGCCTCGTGCTCGACAACGCGCGCATGTACACCTTCCAGGAGAACGTCGCCGAGACGCTCCAGGACAGCATGCTGCCGCACATCCCGCCCCGCATGGCGGGCTGCGACATCGCCACCCGCTATCTGCCCGGAACGCAGCTCGGCAGGGTCGGCGGCGACTGGTTCGACGCGGTGAAACTGCACGGCGGGCGCACGGCGTTCGTCGTCGGCGACGTCATGGGCCACGGACTGAACTCGGCCGCGATGATGGGCCAGTTGCGCACGGCCGTGCAGACCATGGCCGGGCTCGACCTGCCGCCCGCCCAGCTGCTGCGCAACCTCGACGACCTCGCCCAGCGCCTCGGCGACACCTACCTCGCGACCAGCCTCTACGCCGTCTACGACCCGATCGCGAGTGAGCTCCATCTCGCCAACGCCGGGCACATCCCGCCCGTCGTGGTCCGGGCGGGCGACGGCCGCAGCGAACTGCTGGACCTGCCCACGGGCGCGCCCATCGGCGTCGGGGGAGTGCCCTTCGAGGCGGTGCGCGTGCGCGTTGAGCCCGGCGACCGGCTGGTGATGTGCACCGACGGGCTGGTCGAGGTGCGCGGTGAGGACATCGGGGTGGGTCTCGCGGCCCTCTGCGAGTCGGCAGCGCACCCGGCCGCGTCCATGGACGACGCCTGCGACACCATCATCCGGGCGCTCGCTGTGACATTCGCCGAGGCGGGGCGGGGCGGCCGCAAGGACGACGTGGCGCTGCTGATGGCCCGGCTCAACGGCATCGAGCCGGACGACGTGGCCGAATGGCGCCTCGCCCTGGACCCGGCCGAAGTGGGCCGGGCCCGCGCGGCGGTGCGCGAGCAACTGCATGCGTGGGGCCTGGCGAGGCTCGTCGCGCCCGCCGAGCTGATGGCCGGTGAACTCGTCACCAACGCCGTACGGCATGCGCACGCCCGCCCCGTCGGACTGCGCCTGGTCCGCGGTGACACCCTGCTGTGCGAGGTGCACGACGACGACCACGAGCTGCCGACGCTGCTCAGCGCCGGCCCGCTCGACGAGGCCGGGCGCGGCCTGCGGGTCGTCAGCACCCTGGCCCGCGAGTGGGGGACCAGCCGGACCAAGGCCGGTAAGACGGTCTGGTTCGAGCTGACGCTGCCGCGCCGCTGAGACGTCGCGTAGCGGGACACGACGAGTCCCCAAAGATCATTTAACGGTCAACCACCTAATTCGAGCTGCTTTAGTGGCTGGTTTTCGCGCCCGGCGCGCAACCTGTGTATCGGCGGTTCCCAGGAGACTACGATTCGTCCGCCCAGGCGCACCAGCACCATGCCGTACACCTGAAGCACGACGAATCGGGGGAAATTCAATGGGAGCGGATCAGGGGAGAGACGGACCACGGTTCAGCGAACTGACCAGACGTGAACTGGAGGTGCTGTCCCTGCTTGCCACGGGCGACTCGAACCGGCGACTTGCTCATCGACTCGGCATCGCGGAGCGCACGGTGAAGGCCCACCTCACGAGCCTGATGCGCAAGCTCGGCGTCGCATCCCGTGTGGAAGCGGCCCTTCTAGCACAGAGATACCAGAAAGCGCTATCGGACCTCGGGGTAATACCCCAAGGTCCGATAGGCGAACGCGCCGTGAGTTGCAAAAGTGACGTATGACGGTCGGAGAGCCCGGCCGGGTACGACCTGGTCCGTTGTTCGGGAAGCGCCGATCAGCGGATCTTGAGGGGGTAATTCATGAAGCGTCTTCTGGCTTCTCTGGCCGTAGGAGCCGCGCTCGCCGGTGGCGTGACGGCCGCCACCGTGCTGCCCGCCCAGGCGGGCACCGTGTCCTGCAGCAACCAGGGGCACAACTCCGGCAACGGCGGCAACGCATGGGCCAGCGGCTGCTCGCACAGCGGCGCCCACGACGTCCGTCTCTACGGCGAGTGCGACCTGTCGCCCTTCGCCGTGTACTCGCCCTACAAGGGCGGGTCCTTCTCGGGAGCCAGGTTCACCACCTCCACCTGCACGTGGGGCGTGGGCGAGTCGGGCTTCCAGCACCGGTGACCGGTGTGAAACGGCGGTGAGGCACGACTGACGGCTGCCGGGCTGAGGAAAGCAGCCCGGCAGCCGTCAGCCAGTTTCGCAGCCATCGTCGAGTACGGATGAATGAGGTGCACAGGTGTTGGTGTTGGACGGCGTCACCCGGCGCTACCGCAGTGGCGAGGTCGAGGTTCAGGCGGTACGCGGGGTGAGTCTGACCGCCCGCGAAGGCACCCTCACCGCGGTCATGGGACCCAGCGGATGCGGCAAGTCGACCCTGCTGACCATGGCGGGCGGACTGCAGCCCCCGGACACGGGCACGGTCACCGTCGCCGGGGTGCGCATCGACACACTCGCGGAAGCGGACCTCTATCAGCACCGGCGTCGTCACATCGGCTATGTCTTCCAGGACTACAACCTGGTGCGCATCCTCAGCGTCGCGGAAAACGTGGCCCTGCCCGCCGAACTCGACGGGATGTCCCGCCGCAAGGCCCGCGCGCAGGCGCGAGAGGCGCTCGCCTCCGTCGGCATGGACGCGTACGCCGACCGCTACCCGGACTCGCTCTCCGGCGGGCAGCAGCAGCGCGTCGCCCTGGCCCGGGCGTTCTCGGGTGGCCGCGGACTGATCCTCGCGGACGAGCCGACCGGGGCGCTGGACAGCGAGAGTGCCGGACAGGTCCTCGACAGCCTCCAGGCGCTGGTGCGGTCCGGGGCCACCTGTGTGATCGTCACCCACGACGAGGCGGTCGCCGCCCGTGCCGACCGCGTGGTCCGGATGCGCGACGGCGTCGTCGGGGAAGTCACCGGAGCCGCCGCGTGAGCGCACGCAGAATCGCCCTCCGGGTCGCCCTGCGACGTGTGCGGCGCGACCGCAAGCGCACCCTCGCCCTCACCGCGGCGCTGCTCGTTCCGCTGACCCTGGCCGTCACCTTGGTCACTCTGCGGGCCACCAGCGAGATCCCCGAGGACGAACGGGTCGGCACACTCATCGGCCAGTCGCAGGGAGTACTGCGCAACCTCGACTTCGTAGCCGAACGGGGCGCCGAACGGGCCCTGGCCGAAGGACCGCAGGCGCTGGCGAGCGCCGTCGGCCAGGACATCGAGGTCGTCCCCGAGGTGGACGGCCCGCTCGCTGTTTCGTCGGACGGCCTCCAGGTCGACTCCTACGGCTACGGACTCCAGCTCGACCAGCCCCTCCACCGGGGCCGGTTCGTGCTGACCGACGGCAGGGCGCCGCGCGCACCGGGCGAGGTCGCCCTCTCGCCGAGCGTGGCGGAACGGCTCGGGGCCCGGCTGGGTGACCGGGTGGAACTCGGCGAGGGCGGTGCCACGGCCGAGGTCACCGGTATCGCCGCGATCCCCACCGACACCCTGCGGAAGTTCGTGGTGGCCCTCCCGGCCGTCGTCGCGGGCCAGGCACCGGCTCTCCCGAAACCCGGGCAGGACAGCTCCATGGCCGCCGCCCAGGACGGCACCGTCGTCGTGTGGCACACCCCGGACGCGCTCACGCCCCGGGCGCAGCGGGCCATGACGGAGCAGGGCTGGCGCCTCGAACCCCGGTCCACCGCCTTCGACGTCGCCCGCGACGCCCCCGACTCCCTGCTTCCCGAGGAGTCCGCTACCGCCTGGGTCATCGGACTGGCGGTCCTGGTACTCGGCGAACTCGGCCTGGTGATGGGGGCGGTCTACGCGATCGTCGTACGCAGCAGCCGACGTGAACTCGCCCTGCTGGCCGCGGCCGGCGCGGGACCGAGGACCAGGCGATCGGTCATCACCGGCCAGGGGGTCCTGGTCGGCCTCATCGCCACCGGACTCGCCCTCGGGGCCGGTGTGGCCGGTGCTTGGCTGCTGAAGCCCTGGGCGGCGGAGCGGAACGGGGAAATCTGGGGTGGGCTGCGGCTGGACGCCTGGTCGACGGCTGTCCTGGCATTGCTCGGCATCCTCACTCCGGCGATCGCGGCCCGCGTCGCGGCACGCGGCGTCGGCGGCGATGTGGTCGCCGCGCTGCGCGACCAGGCCGACTTCGACGACCGTGCGCCGCGTCGCGGGCAGGTGGCCCTCGGCGCCCTGCTGACCTGCGGTCTGCTGCTGGCCGTCGCCGGTGCGTCGCTCAAGGCTCCCTTCACCGTCATGATCGGGGCGCTGAGCCTGGTCATCGGAACGGGCCTCCTCGTGCGGCGGCTGCTGCCGTCGAGCGCCGGCCGGGCCGACGGTCTCCGGTTGATGCAGCGCATCGGGGCCCGCCTGCTGGCACGTTCCGCGTCCCGCTCCGCGACCATGGGAACGGTGGTGGCCAGTCTCACGGTGCTGACCGGGCTGGTCCTGGCGGCCATGGGAGGGCTCACCGCGGAGGTCGGCAAGTCGTACGAGCCCGCCTCCCCGCACGGTTCGGCCTTCACCTACGCCACGAAGGTGCCCGGGCCCGCCACCGTCGCCGCCATGGAGGAGGCTCTCGGGGGCGAGCGCCTGACGGCCATGGGAATCGCCAGCCCGCCGGCGCCGCGGGGCACGGCCCCGGACGGCACCGCGTGGTCCTACTGGGGTGAGTTCGAGGCCGCCTCACCGCTGCCCGACCGGCCCTCCGCCGTCATGGTGATCCGTGCGGCCGACCTGTCCACGGTGCTCGGCAGGAACCCCACCGCCCGGGAGCGCGGGATCCTGTCCGGCGGCGGAGCCGTCGTCCTGGACGAGCGGCTCGCGCCGGGCGGCCGGCTGACCGTGACGGCGCCGAAGTCCCCCGTTCTGGACACGGGCCGAACGGAGTTGTACACCGAGAGCCTCGACGCGGTCGTGGCCCAGCGGCGCTCGGAGTACCGCAGCCTGCCGGTCATCTACGTCAGTGCCGTCGGTCTCAGGGCTCTCGGCGGTGTCGAACAGCCCAACTCGGCCTACTACTACCTTCCCGCGCCGGACGACTCGATCTCCTCGGAGCAGGAGGACCGGGCACGTGGAGCGCTCGCCTCGGACATCGGCAGCGGCTACTTCACGCTGGAGGTGGAGCGGGGCCCGGTCGCCGCCGAGGTGCTGAGGGCCACGACGCTCGGCAGCGCGCTCGTGCTGATGCTCGTGGCGGCCACACTGGCCTTCCTCACGGTGGGCCTCGCCACTCAGGAGATGCGGCCGGACCTCTCCGCGCTGGCCGCCGCGGGCGCCGACCGGCGGTTCCGGTCCTGGCTCACCGGTGTGTACGCCGGTCAGGTGACGCTCCTCGGAGTGCTGATGGGAGTCGGGGTGACCGCCCTCGCCACCCCCGCTCTGCTGCTCTCCCTGGACGTGGGCTGGTCGCTGTGGCCGTGGCTCGGTCTCGCCGCCGCCTCGGCGGGAGCCGTGGCGGCAGCTGTGGCGGCTGGGTGCCTCGGTGGCTCCCGGGTTGCCACCCTGCTGAGGGCCGCACAGTGAGATCCTCGGCAGGGTCGCCGAACACCGCGGTGTCGAAGGCGGGGTGAAGGAACGCGCCCCGTTCTTGTGGCCGCGCCCCGGGCGCGATACACCGTACTCGCCCGTCGCACGGCGGCATTCGTACGTACCCCTGGGGAGTGGGCCATGAGCGTGACGAGTCGGTACCGGGAGGCCTGGGAGGGTTTCTGGCGTGAGGCGCCCGCCGAACCGGGGGCGGTGTTCTGGGACGCGGAACCGATCCTGACCGTGGGCCCGCACCTCGCCCTGTTCGAGCCGTATCTGACCGATCCCGCACTGCCGCTGGTGGACCTCGGCTGCGGCAACGGCACCCAGACCCGCTATCTCGCCGACCGCTTCCCGCACGTCCTGGGCGTCGACCTGTCCGCCGCGGCCCTCGACCACGCCCGGCGCTGTGACCCGGCGGGGCAGGCCGCCTACCGGCAGCTGGACGCCGCCGGGAAGGACGAGGCCGAGGCCCTGCACGCGGAGCTCGGCGACACCAACGTCTACATGCGGGGCGTCCTGCACCAGTGCGAGCCGGACGACCGGCAGTCCCTGGCCGACGGGATCGCCACGCTGGTCGGCGACCGTGGCCGCGCCTGCCTGGTGGAGCTCTCCGGAGCCGCCAAGCAGGTGCTGACGGGCCTGGCGGGCGGCCCGGACGGCCCGCCGCCCAAGCTCGCGCCGGTCTTCCGGCACGGCCTGACTCCCGGCGAGGTCTCGGACGAGGCGGTGCCGGAGTATCTGCGCTCGGCCGGTCTCACCGTGCTGGCGAGCGGTCAACTGCCGCTGAGGAGCACCGAGTACCGCCCGGACGGCACCCGCATCGAGCTGCCCTCCAACTGGCTGGTGGCGGGGCGTACGGCCTGAGGCGAGCGGTCGGCGGTCAGCGGTCCGCGCCGCCGCCCAGCCGGTCGGTCAGACAGGCCAGGTACAGCGCAACGGCCGTCCGGTGCTCCCGCGGCGAACGGCCGGTGAGCTGTTGCGGTGGATGTGCAGCGCCGCGGACGCCCGGACGAGGCTGAAGCCGCTCTCGCACCAGGCGGTGACCGTGTCTTGCGGCGCCGACCAGTCCGGCTGGTCCCTGAGCGGCGCGGCGGTCAGGTGGGTCATTGGTTCGACGACCCGGACGACCTGGTCGGCCTGATCCGGGACCCGTGGGTGGGCGGGCGGCCGTTCCTGCCCGACGGGCTTGCGGTGATCGACCGTGGCCCCGGGCACGACAACGCCTTCGCCGCCACGGGTCACGGCATGCTCGGGGGCACCCTGGGCCCGGTCACCGGTCACCGGTCACCGGCTCGCCGAGTGCGTCGTCACCGGCCGCAGGCCCGAGGCGCTCGTGCCGTTCGGCTTCGACCGGCTCCGGCGCTGAGCCGGACGCCGTCTGGTGGGTCGCGGATTTGTCGGTGTACGGTCACTCTGGCCCGTCCCTGCACCCACCTCGCCCCGCGGAGGACCGTCATGCCGATGCCCTGGTTACGGATGCTGGCCGCGTCAGCGGTGTCGGCGGCGCTGATCGGCACGAGCGCCGTCACGACCGCCGCCGCACCGGACCATCGCGGAGTACGGGACAGTGTGCACACCGCCGGGCGGGTCAAGGCCGTCGGGGACGCGTTCCAGTACAGCTGGCCCGGCGTCTACTTCGAGGGCCGGGTCCGGGGCACCGGCGTGGGCGTCGTGCTCGACGACCCGGCCGCCGACTACGACGTGCAGGTCGACGGAGCCACCGTCGCGACCCTCGTCACGCCGGGGAGGACCACCCACTGGGTCAGGGGCCTGCGCGAGGGCGTGCACACCGTCCGGCTCGTCAAGCGCAACGACACCCCCTGGAGCACCAGCTCCTTCGGCGGCTTCGTCGCCGCACCCGGCGGTGCCGTCCTGGCCCGGCCCGCCGCCCGCAGCCGCCAGATCGAGTTCATCGGCGACTCCCTCACGGCCGGCTACGGGAACCTCTCCGGCTCCCGCGACTGCGACGGCGAGCAGCTCAAGCGCACCACCAACGCCGACGTGAGCTACGGCGCCCTCACCGCCCGGGGGCTGCGCGCCGACTACCAGGTCAACGCGTATTCGGGCCAGGGCATGGTGCGTAACTACAACGGCGGCTCCCCGGAGGTGAACTACCGCACCTTCTACGACCGCGCGCTGCTGAACGTGCCGGGCGACGTCTGGCGCAACCCGGGCACCTGGCGGCCGCAACTCGTGGTGGTCAACCTCGGCACCAACGACTTCTCGACCCCCGTCAACCCGGGCGAGCCCTGGACGGACGAGAGCCTCGCCGCCGCCTACCGCAGCGCCTACAGCGGCTTCCTCGCCAAGCTGCGGGGGCGCTACGGGCCCGCGACCACCATCCTGGCCGCGGGCACGGGCCCGTTCGCCGGCCATGTCGAACACGTCGTCCGGGAACGCACCGGCGCGGGCGACCGCCGGGTCCGCTACTGGCCCCTCGACACCACCGGCCTGGACCTCAACGGCTGCCACTGGCACTACTCGGCCCGCGATCACCGGCTGCTGGCCGACCGCCTCACCGCGTTCCTCGCCGACCTGCCGATCCGTTGGTGACCACCTCGTAGCCGGTTCCGCCCCCAGCGCGTAACGTGACGAACCATGAAGATCTCCGCCCTGGACGGCTCGTCATGAGAATCCTCATCAGCGCCGACATGGAGGGCGCCACCGGCGTCACCTGGCCCGACGACGTGATGCCGGGCGCCTCACAGTGGGAGCGCTGCCGCTCGCTGTTCACCTCCGACGTCAACGCCGCCGTACGGGGCTTTTACGACGGCGGCGCCGACGAGGTGATCATCAACGAGGCGCACTCCACGATGCGCAACCTGCTGCTGGAGCAGCTCGACGACCGCGCCCAGATGCTCACCGGCCGGCACAAGGCGCTGTCCATGGTGGAGGGCGTGCAGCACGGCGACGTCGACGGCATCGCGTTCGTCGGCTACCACGCGGGCGCCGGCATGGAGGGCGTCCTCGCGCACACCTACCTGGCCAACTCCATCACGGGCGTGTGGCTGAACGACGTACGGGCGAGCGAGGGGCTGCTCAACGCCCATGTCGTCGCCGAGTACGGGGTGCCGGTCGTGCTGGTCACCGGGGACGACATCGCCTGCGAGGACGCGCTCGGGTACGCGCCCGAGGCGCTGAAGGTCGCGGTGAAGGACCATGTGTCGCGCTACGCGGCGGTGTGCCGAACACCCGCCCGCACCGCGGCCGACATCCGGGCGGCGGCCAAGGAGGCGGCCGCGCTGGCGGTGCGCCACGAGCCCGTGCCCGGCGGCCCCTTCACCGTGGCCGTGGAGTTCGACGCGGAGCACCTGGCGATGGCCGCCACCGTCGTGCCGGGTGTGGACCGGATCGCGGAGCGGAAGGTGGCCTGCACGAGCGAGACCATGTACGACGGCATCCGCGCCTTCAAGGCGGTCACCACGATCGTCTCGGCCGCGGTGGAGGAGCAGTATGGCTGAGCAGGTGGACGAACGCGCGCTGGACGAGGTCGTGACGTACACGTCCGACCTCATCCGGATCGACACCACCAACCGGGGCGGCGGCGACTGCCGGGAGCGGCCCGCCGCCGAGTACGCCGCCGCACGGCTCGCCGACGCCGGGATCGAACCGGTCCTGCTGGAACGCACCAAGGGGCGGGCCAACGTCGTCGCCCGGATCGAGGGCACCGACCCCTCGGCCGACGCCCTGCTGCTCCACGGCCATCTCGACGTCGTGCCCGCCGAGGCCGCCGACTGGCGCGTGCACCCGTTCTCCGGGGAGATCCGCGACGGGGTGGTGTGGGGTCGCGGCGCCGTCGACATGAAGAACATGGACGCGATGATCCTGGCCGTCGTGCGCGGCTGGGCCCGGCAGGGCGCGCGACCGCGCCGGGACATCGTCATCGCGTTCACCGCGGACGAGGAGGCCAGCGCCGAGGACGGGTCCGGGTTCCTCGCCGACGAGCACCCCGAACTGTTCGAGGGCTGCACCGAAGGCGTCAGCGAGTCGGGCGCCTTCACCTTCCACGACGGCAGCGGGCGGCAGATCTACCCGATCGCGGCCGGGGAACGCGGCACCGCCTGGCTGAAGCTCACCGCCCGCGGACGCGCCGGGCACGGCTCCAAGGTCAACCGGGACAACGCCGTGACCCGCCTCGCGGGCGCGATCGCGCGGATCGGCGCGCACCAGTGGCCGCTGCGGCTGACCCCGACCGTCCGCGCCGCCCTCACCGAACTCGCCGCGCTGTACGGCATCGAGACCGACCTCACCGACGTGGACGCGCTGCTGGAGAAGCTCGGCCCGGTCGCCGCCCTGGTCGAGCCGACCCTGCGCAACAGCGCCAACCCGACCATGCTGGACGCCGGTTACAAGATCAACGTCATTCCCGGGGAGGCCGTGGCGCACGTGGACGGCCGGTACATGCCCGGCGGCGAGGAGGAGTTCCGCGCCACCCTCGACCGGCTCACCGGGCCGGACGTGGACTGGGAGTTCCACCATCGTGAGGTCGCCCTGGAGTCGCCGGTGGCCTCGCCGACGTTCGCGGGCATGCGGGCCGCCGTCGAGGAGTTCGCGCCGGAGGGCCACGTCGTGCCGTTCTGCATGTCCGGCGGCACCGACGCCAAGCAGTTCTCCCGCCTCGGCATCACCGGCTACGGCTTCACCCCGCTGAAGCTGCCGGACGGCTACGACTACGCGGCCATGTTCCACGGGGTCGACGAGCGGGTACCGGTCGAGGCGCTGCACTTCGGTGTCCGCGTACTCGACCGGTTCCTGCGGACGGCCTAGGAAGAGTGGGGGAGACGGTGCGGACGCTGGCCTACGGGTCGTGGCCCTCGCCCATCGACGCGGCCCTGACCGCCGCGCACGACGGGCACCCGGAGTACGTGGGCTTCGTCGGGGACGAGGTGTGGTGGACCGAGCCGCGCCCCGCCGAAGGCGGCCGGCGCACCCTGGTACGCAGGCACGCCGACGGCCGGGAGGAGTCGCTGCTGCCCGCGCCCTGGAACGTGCGCAGCCGGGTCATCGAGTACGGCGGCCACCCGTGGGCCGCCCTCGCGGGTGAGGCCGGACCGCTGGTGGTGTTCGTGAACTTCGCCGACCAGCGGCTGTACCGCTGCGAGCCGGGCGGTGAACCCATTCCGCTCACCCCCGTGTCGACCGTGGGCGCGGGCCTGCGCTGGGCCGAGCCGCTGCCGCTGCCCGAACGGGGCGAAGTGTGGTGCGTGCTGGAGGAGTTCACGGGTGACGGACCCACCGACGTGCGCCGCGTCCTGGCCGCCGTGCCGCTGGACGGATCCGCGGCCGGGGACCGGGGCGCCGTACGCGAACTCACCGACGGCCGGCACCGGTTCGTCACCGGGCCGAAGCTCTCGCCCGACGGACGGCGGGCCGCCTGGCTCGCCTGGGACCATCCGCGCATGCCCTGGGACGGCACCGAGCTGCTCCTCGCCGAGGTCGCGCCCGACGGCACCCTGCGCGACGCCCAGGCCGTGGCCGGCGGCCCCGGCGAGTCCATCGCCCAGGCCGACTGGACCCACGACGGCCGTCTGCTGCACGCGAGCGACCGCACCGGCTGGTGGAACCTCTACCTCGACGGACGGCCCCTGTGCCCGCGCGAGGAGGAGTTCGGCGGCGCGCTGTGGAAGCTGGGCTCGAGATGGTTCACCCCGCTGGAGAGCGGTCTGATCGCCGTCGTGCACGGCCGGGGAGCCACCGCCCTCGGCATCCTGGACCCCGAGACCGGCGAGGTCGTCGACGCGGCCGGCCCCTGGACCGAGTTCACCCCCACCGTCGCCGCCCATGGCGAGCGCATCGTCGCCGTCGGGGCCAGCCCGCGCAGCGCCTACGAGGTCGTGGAGCTGGACGCCCGCACCGGCCGGGCCCGGGTCGTGGGCGCCGAGCACGACGACGCCGTCGATCCCGCGTACTACCCCGAACCGCAGATCCGCACCTTCACCGGCCCCGACGGGCGCGACATCCACGCCCACATCTACCCGCCGCACCACCCCGGCTGCGTCGCGCCCGGCGACGAACTGCCGCCCTATGTCGTCTGGGCGCACGGCGGGCCCACCGGCCGGGCCCCGCTCGTGCTCGACCTGGAGATCGCCTACTTCACCTCGCGCGGCATCGGCGTCGCAGAGGTCAACTACGGCGGCTCCACGGGCTACGGCCGCCCGTACCGCGAGCGGCTGCGCGAGCAGTGGGGCGTTGTGGACGTCGAGGACTGCGCCGCCGTCGCCCTGGCCCTCGCCGCCGAGGGCACGGCCGACCGCGGACGGCTCGCCGTCCGGGGCGGCAGCGCGGGCGGCTGGACCGCCGCCGCCTCCCTCACCACCACCGACGTCTACGCCTGCGGCACCATCAAGTACCCGATCCTGGACCTGGCCGGATGGAGCACGGGAGAGACCCACGACTTCGAGTCGCGGTACCTCGAGGGGCTGATCGGGCCGCTCGCCGAGGTGCCCGCCCGGTACGCGGAACGCTCGCCCGCCGCCCACACCGACCGCCTGACCGTGCCGTTCCTGCTGCTCCAGGGCCTGGACGACGTGATCTGCCGGCCCGCCCAGTGCGAGCGGTTCCTGGCCCGCCTGGAGGGCCGGAGGGTGCCGCACGCATATCTCGCCTTCGAGGGGGAGGGGCACGGCTTCCGGAAGGCCGAGACCCTGGTGCGCGCCCTGGAGGCCGAACTCGCCCTCTACGCCCAGGTGTTCCGCCTGGACGTGCCCGGAATCCCCACCCTGGAGCTCGCCGAGTGAACCCCCTGGTACGACCGCCCCGGCTCGCCCCCGGAGCCCGCGTCGCCGTCGTCGCGCCCAGCGGGCCCGTCCCCGAGGAACGCCTCCAGGCCGGCCTCGACATCCTGCGCGGCTGGGACCTCGATCCCGTGGTCACACCCCATGTGCTCGGACACCACGGGACGTTGGACTACCTGGCCGGGGCGGACGAAGAGCGGGCCGCGGACCTGCAGAGCGCCTGGTGCGACCCCTCCGTCGCGGCCGTGCTGTGCGCCCGTGGCGGATACGGGGCACAGCGCATGGTCGACCTGCTCGACTGGGCGGCGATGCGGGCGGCGGGCCCGAAGGTGTTCACCGGGTTCAGCGACGTCACCGTCCTGCACCAGGCCTTCGCCACCCGCCTGGGCCTGGTAACCTTGTACGGGCCCGCCGCCGCCGGCGTCGACTTCCTCAAGAACGTCCGGGCCCAGGAACATCTGCGGGCCACCCTCTTCGAGCCGGAGTCGGTACGGACCTTGACCGCCGTGCCCCCGGGCGGCGCCGCACTGGTCCCGGGCCGCGCCCGGGGCGTCACCCTGGGCGGGTGCCTGAGCCTGCTCGCGAGCGACCTCGGCACCCCGCACGCCCACCCCGGGGCGCGGGGCGGGCTGCTGCTCGTGGAGGACGTCGGCGAGAGCCCGTACCGCCTGGACCGGTACCTGACCCAGCTCCTGCGCACCGGCTGGCTCGACGGGGCCGCCGGGATCCTGCTGGGTTCCTGGGTGGCGTGCGGTCCTCGCGAGGGGCTGCGCGCGGTCTTCGCCGACCGGCTCGGCGGCCTGGGTGTCCCGGTCGTGGAGGATTTCGGGTTCGGGCACGGTGCGGGCGCGCTGACCATGCCCCTGGGGATCCGGGGCGAACTGGACGCCGGAGCAGGCACGTTGACGCTGGACGAACCGGCCCTGAGCTGAGCGGCCCGGCTGCTGAAATCCGGTCAGGAAACCCTCGATCGTCACGCGGGACGCCCCCGGAGACCCAGGTGATCATCGGAATGGGCGCGTCGAGGCGGTGGTCCACGGCAGCCGTCGCGAGCTGCACGGCACTGCCGTCGGATCCGCCGATCATGCCCACCCGGCTTCGGCAACCGGGGTATCAAGCCCGTGACCGTGATCAGCCGGCCGTGCGACACCGGGGTACTCCGGCCGCCGGTCACCGGCTCCTGACGCCCCGACTGGGGAGGCACAGCCGACGCGACTACTGTGGCGGGGTGCCGCACCACGCATCCCGCCACCTCGCCGAAGGCCCCCGGGTGGGCATACGCCCCTTCACCTACGAGGACGGCGCCGAGTTCGCCGCCCGCGCCCGGGAGAGCAAGGACCTGCACCACCCGTGGCTGTTCCCGCCCACGACGGCGCAGGCGTACACCGCCTACGCGGGCCGCCTGATCGAGGACCCGTCCAAGGCCGGGTTCCTGGTCTGCGAGAAGAGCGACGGGGCCATCGGCGGGTTCATCAACATCAACAACATCGTCGAGGGCGGCTTCCGGTCCGGGGCGCTGGGCTACGGCGCCTTCGCGCACGCCGCCGGCCGCGGGCTGATGCGTGAAGGGCTGGACCTCGTCGTGCGGTACGCGTTCGGCCCGCTGCGGCTGCACCGGCTGGAGATCAACGTCCAGCCGCGGAACGCCGCGTCGATCGCCCTGGCCCGCGGCTGCGGGTTCCGCCTGGAGGGCTTCTCGCCGAAGATGCTCTTCGTCGACGGGGCCTGGCGCGACCACGAACGCTGGGCGATCACCACCGAGATGATCACCCGGTCGGGGCCGCGCTGAGCCCCCTGCGGCGTTTACGCCTGGCGGTCCACGTACTCGTAGACCGACCCGTCCGGATGCAGGGCGATCAGGTTGCGGCCCGCCGGTGAGGCGATCGGGCCCGCGACGATGTGGGCGCCCAGTTCGGTCAGCACCTTGTGGGTCTCCTCGACGTCCGTCACGGCGATCGTCGCCGCGACCTTGCGCAGCACCTCCAGTTCGGCCGGGGGAGCGCTCATCAGCAGGAAGCAGCCGATCGCCGCCACCTGGACACCTCCCCGCTCGAAGCGCTGGGCTCTGCCGCCCGCCAGCCGCTCGTAGAAGGGGATCGCGGTCTCGAGGTCGTCGACGCAGACGCGCAGTGTGGCACCCAGAATCTCCATGCGACCGAGCCTAGTTACGCGCAGGGGGCCGAGGGTACCCGGCCGGGCATGAAGCCGTTGGATCACCTGGAGCATCTGGACAAGCACCTGGTCGACGAGCTGGCACAGGTGGCGCGCGAGACCGTACGGGACGAACTGCGCGAGCAGACGCGCAAGCAGCGCCGCAAGGCCGCCCTGTACGCCGCCTCCGGCGCGCTCGCCCTGTACGCGGGCGCGGCCCTCGCGCTCGCCGTGGGGCTGGCCCTCGCCCTCGGCCTGCCCGACTGGGCCGCCGCGCTGATCACCGCCGTGATCCTGGGCGCCCTGGCCTACGTGCTGCGCGGCATGGCGCGGCCGTCCCGGCCGGGCCCGGACCACGCGGCCGATCCGGCGCCGGGCCTGGACAGCACCCGGCGGAACGCGGCCGGGGCGGTCGGCGGCATGCCGTATCCGCCCGCGCCGCCGGCCCCGCCTGCCGAAGCGGCCACCCCGGGCCCCGTGCCCCCGCGGCCGTCGCAGAACCCGGACGTACCTCACCGCGGGGCGTGACGCCGGGTGCGCGAGACAGGAACAACGCACCAGCGCGGCCGCGTGGTCGTGGTGACCGGAGCCGGCGGCGGTGTCGGACGGGCCACGGTCCGGGCCTTCGCCGCCCGGGGCGACAAGGTCGCCCTGCTCGCCCGCGGGCAAGAGGGACTCGCCGCCGCGGCGGACGACGTGGAGCGCGCCGGGGGCGAGGCGCTCGTCGTCGGCGTGGACGTCTCCGACGCCAAGGCCGTCGACGACGCGGCCCGACAGGTCGTCGACGCGTACGGCCACATCGACGTCTGGGTCAACAACGCCTTCACCGGGGTGTTCGCGCCGTTCACGGACGTCACCCCGGACGAGTTCCGTCGTGTGACCGAAGTGACGTACCTGGGCTATGTGTTCGGCACCCGGGCCGCCCTGCGCCACATGCTGCCGCGCGACCGCGGCACCATCGTGCAGGTCGGCTCCGCGCTCGCCTACCGGGGCATCCCGCTGCAGTCGGCGTACTGCGGGGCCAAGCACGCGATCCAGGGCTTCAACGAATCGCTGCGCTGCGAGCTGCTGCACGCGCGCAGCGGGGTGCGGACGACGATGGTGCAGCTGCCGGGCCTCAACACCCCGCAGTTCGACTGGGTGCTGAACCGGATGCCGGGGCGGGCCCGGCCCGTCGCGCCCGTCTACCAGCCGGAGGTCGCGGCCCGGGCGATCGTGCACGCGTCGTCGCACGCGCGGCGCCGGGAGTACTGGGTGGGCGGCTCCACGGCCGCCACGCTCCTCGCCAACGCGGTCGTCCCCGGGCTGCTGGAACGCTACCTGGCCCGCACGAACGTCGACGCGCAGCAGGAGGAGGGCCGGCCCGAGGGCCCGGCCAACCTGTGGTCCCCGGCGGACGGCCCGCAGGGACGGGACCACGGCGCGCACGGACGCTTCGACGACGAAGCGACGGGCGACAGCCCGCAGCAGTGGCTGGCGCGGAACCGGGGTTGGATGGGCGCGGCCCTCACCGCGGGGGCAGCCGCCCTGGCGGCCCGCCGACTGACCGCGCCCGCCCGCCGCTAGGCGCCTTGCGCGGTGGCTTCGGTGGTGCTTGCTTACGCGGTGCCTTCGGCGCCGTCGAGGAAGCGCAGCAGCACGGCCGCCTCCGCACGCAGCCGTCCGGCACGGTCCGCGTGTGCGGGGGCGGTCAAGTAAGCCGCCGCCTCCAGTCGTTCGGCGGCCTCGGCGCGCACGATCTCCACCACCTCGCGCTCACCGAGCTCGCGCCGGGCCGCCTCCGTGGCGCCTGCGCCGACCGGTGAGGCTTCCAGCGCGGCGGCGTGGGGCACCGTCTCGTCCACCGGCACCGCCTCGGCGTTGTCCAGTGCGGACAGGGTGCCGCGCAAGGCGCTCACCGCGGCCTTGTCCCGGGCCCGGATCGCTTCCGGCAGGGCGGCACGCATACGTAGACGAAGAGACATGCGGGCGACTCTAGGCGGCCCGCTGTCCCTCCAGCTCCTGATTTTCGCTTCGGTCAGGCGGGCCGGTCCGTCTGACCGGTCAGACGGACTGCTGGAGCTGCGGCAGCACCTTTGTGCGGTAGAAGTCGAAGAAGCCGCGCTGGTCCGGGCCGATCTGGTTCACATAGACCCGGTCGAAGCCCGCGTCGGCGAATTGCTTCAGCTCCGCCACGTGCTCGTCCACGTCGTCGCCGCACACCCGGTTCTCGCGCACCATGTCCTCGGTGACCAGCTGCTGCGCCTGCTCGAAGTGCCTGGGCGAGGGCAGGACCTGGCCCAGCTCGCCCGGCAGCTGCTCGTTCGCCCAGAGCCGGTGAACGGTCCGTACGGCCTCGTCCTTGTCGGTGTCGTAGCAGACCTTGGTGCCGCCGCTGACGAGCTTTCCACCGCCCCCGCCCTTGCGGTACTGCTCCACCATCGCCTCGTCCGGCATGACCGTGATGTAGCCGTCGCCGACGCGGGACGCCAGCTGGGTCGCGGCGGGTCCGAAGCCGGAGATGTCGATCGGGATCGGCTCGTCCGGGACGGTGTACAGGCGGGCGTTCTCGACCGTGTAGTGCGGGCCGTGGTGGTTGACCTCCTCGCCGGTGAACAGGCGGCGCATCACCTGTATGGCCTCCTCCAGCATCTCCAGACGCACGTGCGCCGGCGGCCAGTGGTCGCCCAGGATGTGTTCGTTGAGCGCCTCGCCCGAGCCGACGCCGAGCCGGAAGCGGTTGTTCGTCATCACCGCGCTGGTCGCCGCGGCCTGCGCCACCACCGCCGGGTGCATGCGCACGGTCGGGCAGGTCACCGCCGTCTCGACCGGCAGGGACACCGCCTCCGACAGCGCGCCGATGACCGACCACACGAACGGGCTCTGGCCCTGCTCGTCGTTCCAGGGGTGGTAGTGGTCCGAGATCCACAGCGCCTGGAATCCGGCCTGCTCGGCCATCCGCGCCTGCTCGATCAGCTCGGCTGGTCCGTACTGCTCGCACGAGAGGAAATATCCGTACTCGGGCATGGGGGCGTGCCTCCGCGACGTCGGCGGTTCGTGTCCCGCACCGGGTTACCCGGGCGCGGGGCCGGAAACCGGCGGCGTAGGGGCCTGTGCACCCCGGCCGACGTTTGGGTCCCCAGGCCGGGGGGACGCGGAAGGCTCCCGAGCTACGCGACAGCGCCGGAGGCGAGCGACGTGAGTCGACCCCGCATCCTGATCGTCGGTGCCGGCTTCGCCGGGTACCGCACGGCCCGCACCCTGTCCCGGATCACCCGGGGCCGGGCCCACATCATCCTGTTGAACCCGACCGACTATTTCCTGTACCTGCCACTGCTGCCCCAGGTCGCCGCCGGCATCCTGGAGCCGCGCCGGGTCACGGTCTCCCTCTCGGATTCGCTGCCGGACGTCCGGCTGGTGCTGGGGGAGGCCGACCGGATCGACCTCGACGACGGCACCCTGCACTACACCGGTCCCGAGGGCGAGGAGGGCTCGCTCTCCTACGACCGGCTGGTGCTGGCCGCGGGCAGCGTCAACAAGCTGTTGCCCATTCCCGGGGTCGCCGAGCACGCGCACGGCTTCCGGGGGCTTCCCGAGGCGCTGTACCTGCGCGATCACGTGACCCGGCAGGTGGAGCTCGCGGCTTCCTCCGAGGACCCGAAGGCGTGCGCCGCGCGGTGCACCTTCGTGGTGGTCGGTGCCGGGTACACGGGCACGGAGGTCGCCGCGCACGGGCAGATGTTCACCGACGCGCAGGTCCGCAAGCACCCGCTGCGGCGGGGCATGCGGCCGCGCTGGATGCTGCTGGACGTGGCGCCGCGCGTGCTGCCCGAGATGGACGAGAAGCTGTCCGCCACCGCCGACCGGGTGCTGCGGCAGCGGGGCGTCGACGTGCGGATGGGGACCTCCGTGAAGGAGGCCACGCACGAGGGGGTCGTGCTGACCGACGGCGAGTTCGTCGAGACCCGCACGCTGGTGTGGTGCGTGGGCGTACGTCCCGACCCGCTGGTCGAGTCTCTCGGGCTGCCGATGGAGAAGGGGCGGCTGCTCGTCGACCCGCACCTGCGGGTGCCGGGCAGGCCGGAGCTGTTCGCGTGCGGTGACGTGGCCGCCGTACCTGATCTGGAGAACCCCGGGAGCTATACGCCGATGACCGCGCAGCACGCCTGGCGGCACGGCAAGGTCGCGGCGGAGAACGTCGCCGCGTCGCTCGGTCTCGGCGGGGCGCACAAGCCCTACCGTCATCGTGACCTGGGTTTCGTCGTCGATCTGGGCGGGGCGAAGGCCGCCGCCAATCCGCTCGGTGTGACCTTGTCCGGCGTCCCGGCGGGCGCGGTGACGCGGGGCTACCACCTCGCCGCGATGCCCGGCAACCGGGTCCGGGTCGCGGCCGACTGGCTGCTGGATGCCGTACTGCCGCGCCAGGCCGTGCAGCTGGGGCTCGTACGGTCCTGGTCAGTGCCGCTCGACACCTCGTCGCCCGAGGTGGCCCGCGTTGCGGGCGGGCCCGGGCGGCGGCAGGGGGCGGATGCCCGG
>NZ_POUC01000978.1 GCF_002891435.1 Streptomyces cahuitamycinicus | reverse complement strand
GTCGGTAGCCGCGTTAGTGCATACGTATGGTGCGAGAGTTGTGGCGGAAGGCGTCGAAACCGCTGTCGAACACGATGTGGTGCTGCGCTCGGGAATCGACCTGGCGCAGGGATACCTGTACGGGAAGCCGATGGCAGTCGATCAGCTCCGGGCATTTGCTTCGGCGTCGATAAAAACATTACAAGATGACACCGGAACGGGGCTCAAAGCGTGAAAGACGAATGCCTCACAGATGCGCAGGAACAACAGCCAGCCAGCGTGCCCCTACCCATGGAAAGCGAGGACGATCAGTACTTTGAGCGGGGGGCGGGTCGCCCCGCGTGCGCGTTGAATTTACCAATGGCCCTTGTGTGTCTCGCCCGTCTGGGTCAGCCAGAAGTCATCGGCGCTATCGAGTGCGGACGGGAGGTCGTATTCAACTTGAGACCTATCATTGCCGGACCCTCCAAAGTG
>NZ_POUC01000977.1 GCF_002891435.1 Streptomyces cahuitamycinicus | reverse complement strand
GAAGAGCACCGGCAAGGAGCTGTTCCACCTCGCCTACGTCGAGCAGGCCCTCGCCACGGCGGGGGTGCGGCCGTCCGACGCCGACCTGGTGGCGACGCTGACCGAGCTGACCGTGCGCACGGTCGCGGACGGCGTCCGGGCCGCCGGGGTGGCCGCGCTGGTCGTGTCGGGCGGCGGCTGCCGCAACCCGGTCATCATGGACGGGCTGCGCAGGGCGCTGCCCGGCGTCGAGGTGGGGCCGTCCGACGACTACGGCGCGCCCTCCGACGACAAGGAGGCGATCGCGTTCGCCCTCATCGGCTGGCTGAGCGCGCACGGCCTGCCGGGCACCGTCGCCGGCGGGACGGGCGCCCGCGGCCCCCGGATCCTCGGCACGCTGACGCCGGGCTCCGGGCCGCTGGTACTGCCCGAGCCGGTCGCCGAGCCGCCCCGATCGCTGGTGCTCACCCGATG
>NZ_POUC01000976.1 GCF_002891435.1 Streptomyces cahuitamycinicus | reverse complement strand
CAACGAGCGCAGCGCAGTTGAGCGAGGCGATTGAAGCCATTCGGCAAGCCATGCCGTACTGGGCAGCATTCAATAGTCAAAGCTATATCCGTGAGTTGACGGTCGGAAACATCTGGGTGGCGCTTGGATATTCCAACGATATCTTCCAGGCCAAAACGGATGCACTGAACGCAAAACGGCCGTTCTCCATCAAGGAAGCGCTACAGAAGGAAGGTAACGGCATGACTGGGGACAGCTTTGTCATATCCAGAACTGCCCCGCATCCTGAATTAGCGCACCGATTCATCAATTTCATGCTGCAGCCCAAGATTGCAGCACAGCTGACGAACACGCTAGGCTCAGGTAATCCCAACCGCGCGGCACATGCCTATATCCGCGCAGAACTGCTGAGCGATCCTGCCATCAATCCTGGCCCCGAAGAACGTAAACGGCTCGAGCAACTGACCGATCTGGAC
>NZ_POUC01000975.1 GCF_002891435.1 Streptomyces cahuitamycinicus | reverse complement strand
GGTGTCGGAGACCTCCACGCGTAGCCGCCCGCCGTCCGCCTCGGCGGCCAGCCGGACGCAGAAGTCCCGTCCGGGCACGCGTCAGTGCCGGACGGCGTTGGCGCACAGCTCGGCGGTGATCAGGGTCAGCGTCTCGTTGACGTCGCTGTCGTAGGGGTGGCCCCAGGAGTCCAGACACTGCGCGACGAAGAGCCGGGCGAGGCGGGCGCCGCGCGGGGTCGAGGTGAACGCCATGGCGAACTCGGCGGGGGAGACGGGACCGGAGGAGACCGGCCGGTGCCGCTGGGGGGAAGGACTGTGCATGCCGCCAGCGTGGCGGCGGCGACTGGCGTGTCACCAGCAGCGACGCCTGTAAGAGACGGGGCTGTACACCTGTCTGTTATACACATCT
>NZ_POUC01000974.1 GCF_002891435.1 Streptomyces cahuitamycinicus | reverse complement strand
AATTATATTGTTTTTGATATGAGCTTGAAAAGCCTCAAAAGTATCTGTAAACAAACTCTCGTTACTATCTATAAGCATTTCCTTGGGGAAAAAGAAGCGCTCGTCACGAGAAACTTTACCTGAAATTGCTCGTACTAAATCACTAACGGTCGAAAGTTCGACTAGGCTACCATCCGATTGCATTAGTTCAATTTGAGTCCGTGGTTTTTTAGAGGTTGGATCATAGGCATCATATGGTAAGTCATAACTGTCATTTTCAGCAGTATAATATTCAGAATCAAAACCAGCTTCAGCCACCAATTGTTTTAATTCAGGTAGAAGACTCCGAGTTTGATCGGTGATGCGTGCTGATTTTAAAGGAACCCGATCCAAGAAGCGATGGGCAAGATCACTCAAAATAGGATCTTTATCATCCACCCATTGAAGAAAATACGTATTTAAGACGCCATCATCTAGTT
>NZ_POUC01000973.1 GCF_002891435.1 Streptomyces cahuitamycinicus | reverse complement strand
GGGGTCGGGGACGTAGGGCTCGGTGCCGATGCCGAGGACGACGTTGCGTGCGTAGGTCCGGCCGAGGGCTTCTGCTTCTCCTTCGGTGTCGAGCTGGGTGAAGTCGACCTCGAAGACGTCGCGTTCGGGGTTCCAGCGGACGGCGTCGATCTGGTGGCCGAAGTGCAGGCCGGGGAGGTTTTCGCTGACCCAGCGGCAGTAGGCGTCGTATTCGGCGCGCTGGATGTGGAGGCGCTCGGCGAAGTAGAAGGGGAAGAGCCGTTCGCGGGACCTGAGGTAGTTGAGGAAGGTCCAGGGGCTGGTGGGGTCGGTGAGGGACACCAGGTCGGCGAGGAACGGGACCTGGATGGTGGCGCCTTCGATGAGCAGGCCGGGGTGCCAGCCGAAGGTGGGGCGCTGGTCGTAGAAGACGGTGTCGAGGCCGCCTAGGGGGTGGGCGAGCGCGGCGAGTGAGAGGTTGGC
>NZ_POUC01000972.1 GCF_002891435.1 Streptomyces cahuitamycinicus | reverse complement strand
GCGCGGTGGCCGTGTGCGGCAGCGCGTCCCGTTGCCCGGTACCCGGCAGGACCAGTGCCGCGACCAGCAGCGCGACGACGAACAGGTTCGTGCCCACCGCCTGGAGCAGCGGCTCGGCCCAGCCCGACGGGTGCAGCCGCGTCAGCTGGCTCTGCGCCACCCCGACGCCCAGCGCCACCACCACCGCGACCGGCAGGCTCCGCATCCGCGCCGCCACCGCGACCGCCACGACCTCCATCACGAGCAGCGACAGACCGTACGGGTCGAGCCGCACGTACGGCGCCAGCAGCACACCCGTCAGACCGGCCGTGAACGAACCGAACGCCCACCCCGTGGCCGCGACCCGGTCCGCGTCGACACCGCCCAGCACGGCCAGCCGCCGGTCGTCGACCACGGCCCGCAGCTCCCGCCCGAACCGCGTCCGGCGGACCACCGCCGCGACCCCGGCCGCCAGCACCAGCAC
>NZ_POUC01000971.1 GCF_002891435.1 Streptomyces cahuitamycinicus | reverse complement strand
CCTTACAACCAGAGTTAACGCTGAAAAGCATTGCAGGTGAATTGTGTCCGTTCCTCACGAACCAACCTTCTATCGACAGATTTCGTTGTTGGCTAAAGAAAAGCCGGTAGAAGGCAGTCCACTGTTTTTACTACAAACGTGTACGGAACAACTCGTGGTGAATGGAAAAATTTGATATGAGACAGGATGGCGCATGAACGCCATCCTGCAGTAGCATTACTCTTTATTAAGGAATTTTACTGCCTTATCAGGGAAATCAGTAAACAGCCCATTTACACCCGCTTTGTTATACAGAGCATCATATAACTGATTCACATCAGTAGTGTATTCAGGCAGTTTATCCGACCGCACGGTATAAGGATGCACTACCAGTTTATTCTGCTGAGCATCTTGCACCATGCCAGTGAGTTTGATATTACCCGGCTGCGATGTTTCCTCAATCAACATATGGTAATCCGGACCAATAC
>NZ_POUC01000970.1 GCF_002891435.1 Streptomyces cahuitamycinicus | reverse complement strand
ATCGGATTCCAGGTGGAAAACGCGATGTCGTCGATTGCGGCGGCATGGGCGCTTGGCATCGACTGGACGGTGATCCGCCGCGGGCTGGCGACGTTTGTGAACGACGCCGCCACCGCGCCGGGGCGCTTCAACCTGTTCGACTACAAGGGCGCCACGCTCATCGCCGACTACGGCCATAACCCGGATGCCATCCAGGCACTGTGTAACGCGGTAGCCACCATGCCGGCGCAGCGGCGCATGGTGGTGATCAGCGGGGCTGGCGACCGCCGCGACGAAGATATCCGCAAGCAGACGCAGATTCTTGGCGGTGTGTTTGACGACGTCGTGCTGTATGAAGATCAATGCCAGCGCGGGCGCGCCGACGGTGAAGTGCTTGCGCTGCTGCGTGAAGGGTTGCAGGGTGCGTCGCGCACGAGCCGTGTTGAAGAAATCCGCGGGGAATTCCTGGCGATCGATACGGCGCTGGGG
>NZ_POUC01000969.1 GCF_002891435.1 Streptomyces cahuitamycinicus | reverse complement strand
CGTTCCCGTTGCACCGCCGCTCCGGCGCGGTCGAGCACGCGGTCTTCACCCGGGGCTACTCCCCGGTCCGCGACGGTGCCGGGCGCACCGTCGGGGTGCTCGCCGTGGCGGCCGAGACCAGCCAGGTCACCCAGCAGTTGCAGAGCCTCGGCGACTTCGCGGCCGCGCTCGCCGGGACGCTCACCCTCGACGACGTGGCCCGGGTGGCGCTGCGGTACGCGATCACCTCGTTCGACGCCGACCGGGTCGCCTTCGCCGTCGACGAGGGCGGCGGCGGCTGGCGGACGGTCCGGCGCGTCCGCGGCGAGCTGACGGACGAGGCGGACGAGCGCCTGCCGCCGCTGTGGCGGCGTACGCCGCCCGACTGGGCGGACCCGCTGGTGGTCGCGGCCCGCAGCGGCCTGCCGCACGTCACCGACGACGGCCAGCCGCTGCGGGAGACCGCGGTGGACCGGCACGACCAGAAGATC
>NZ_POUC01000096.1 GCF_002891435.1 Streptomyces cahuitamycinicus | reverse complement strand
CCCCAGGTCCGTCATGATGCCCCCCGTCCCCTGCCCGAGCGTGCCGCCGACGCGGCGTCCGATCGGAGAACGTATGACATCACGGGACTTGTCCGCAGTCGAGACGGCCTCGGAAGCTGTCAGTCCATCCTCCCCAGGACCGCCCGCACCCGCCGGACGTCCCGGATCCGCTGCTCGTACGTCGCCCCGAGGGCGAGCAGCAGGAGCCCGGCGAGGGCGGGAGGTGCCCAGCGGGGGAGCGCCCCCGTCACCTGCACGACGTACGGGGTGAGTTCGTGCAGGGTGACCAGGGCGAGGGCCGAGCCGCCGAGCAGTAGCGGCGCCTGGAGGTGGTGCCGGGCACCCAGCAGCGTGACCAGCAGCGCCGCACCGCCCAGCAGCAGTGGCCGCGTCCAGTGGGGGTCCGCCCAGGCCGCGATCAGGCTCGGCAGGAGCGTGACGGCGAGTCCCGGGCCGTAAGCCGTCCAGGAGGAGGCCTGCGGGTCGCGGCGTCGGCGCAGGGCGCCGACGAGCAGCGCCGGGACGGTCACCGGGAGCGTGTACGCCTCGGGCGTGCCGACGTCCCAGGCCGCCAGACGTACCCACGCGGCCAGCACGAACAGGGCCGTGGCCGCGTAGCCGACGGGACGGCGCCCGTCGCGCAGGGCAGTCCCCGCGGCGATCACCCCGCACAGGGCCAGCACCAGGGCCAGCATCGGCGGGTCGGTGACGGCGAGAGCCACGGCGAACAGACCGACGGCGGCACCCACGGCCTCGACGGGCACCGTCGTCCGGGACGGGCCGAGGCGCGCCGCCAGCAGGGCGGCGGCACCTGCGACCGCCAGTACCGGCAGGGCGGTTCGGGCCGGCGGCCAGTCCGCCGCGGCACCCGACGCCGCGGCCAGCGCGGCGGCGTGCACGAGAGCGGCCGGAGCCGTGAAGGGGGCGACGCCCGCCCGCCACGAGGCCGCTGCGAACAGCGCTGTCAGTGCGGCCAGCACGACCAGGGTCGCGGACTGGGAGGCGAGCGAGACCAGGGTGAGGCCGACGGCCGTGACCAGGGCGAGGACGAGGGCCGTGACCTGCGCGGCCCCCTCCGTGGTCCGGCACGCGTACAGGGCGACCGCCGTGATGACGCCCGGGACCAGCATCCCCGCCGGGTACGGAGCCTCGAAGACCGCGGGGAGCATCAGAGCCGTGGCCCAGAGCAGCCCCACGGAACCCAGCCGGGCACGCCCACGCCACTGCTGCGGGCGGACCGCCAGAGCGAGAACGGCAGCCACGGCCGGCAGCACCAGGGGGGCCACTGCCGCGTCCGGCGGCCAGGGCACATCGGCGGCCACCGCCGCACGGGCGTCCGCCGGAGCGCCACTCCACACCCGGCCCAGCCGGCCGGCCGGACCCAGCAGCACCACGGCGACGACGGGCAGCGTCCACAGCACCGCCAGCGCCTGGACGACACCGGAGGCCCAGACGAAGCCCCTGCGCATGACGTCCGGCAGCCGTTCGGCCCACACTGTCCCCAACAGGGCGACACCGGCGGCGAGATGAGCCGGAACCGCCCACTCCGAGGTCACCCCGGAACGGGCCGTCCCGCCGAGCGCGGCCACCACGAGCAGCCCGGACGTGATCGCGAGGCCGAGGGCGTGCTTGCTGCCCGGTGCCTGCCGGGCGGTACCCAGGGCGATCGCCGCCGCGAGCAGGAGCAGTGCACCGGCACGGGCAGCGTCACCCGGACCGCCGGCCGTCAAGGACAGCCACCCGGCACCGAGAACACCCCAGCCGCCCATGCCGTACGCACCGACGACCGCGGTGATCCGCGCGGCGCCGGCCGTCAGCCGCAGCACCGCCACCGCGTCGAGCCCGGCCGTCACCAGCATCGCGGCCGTGATCGCGTACGCGCTGGCGCCGGCGGACAGGGCCCACAGCAGCAGCGGGAACTGGGCCGCGGCCAGCGCGCAGGGCAGGGGCAGGCGCAGCGCGGCCGTGACCGGCAGCAGGCCGTACGCAGACCAGGTCACCGTCAGCACCGCGGACGCGGCGGCCGCGTACGCGGTGCCGTCCGTCCCGGAGAGGGCCGCCGCGTGCAGTGCGTAGGCGTCCAGGACGGTCAGGGCGAGCCCGAGGCCCGCCACGGACTCGGCCGTCGACCGCAGCCCCCGCTTCAGCAGTGCCACGGGCGCGGCGAGCGTGGCCAGCGTGAGCGCGCCGAGCACCAGGGCACGCCCGGCGATCCCCAGGTGCCCCCAGCTGACCAGTGTGAACACCGCCGCCGCCAGCGTCAGCAGGACGCCGCCGAGGACCAGCAGCAGGTTCTGAACGCTGGGCGCGGCCGTCTCCGGGCGGGGCGCAGCGGCGGGCGGCGGCTGGGCCGAGGCCTGGGCCCGCGACGGCTGCCCCGTCTGGTGCAGGGCCGCAACCAGCCAGGCACGACGGGTCAGCAACTGGGCTCGGCGTGCGTCCAGTTGCCAGAGTTCGGCATCGAGGAGCCGCAATTCCTCGGCCGGGGGCGGAAGGTGGGTCATGGCTCGCAGTGTGGTCCGCGTCACCTCGCGCGGCATGAGTGCGGATACTCAGGCGCGTACTCAGACGGTCCGCCTCGCGACTGGGCAGACTTCCGCCATGGACTGGAACCATTACCGCTTCCGCAGCCTGTGGACCCTGCCCGCACCTCCCGCCACCGTGTACGACGTGCTGGAGCGCCCCGAGGACTACCCGCGCTGGTGGCCCCAGGTGCGGGAGGTGACCCGGCTCGACGACACCACCGGGGTGATCCGCATCCGCTCCGTCGTGCCGTACGGCATGACCTTCACGGCGCGGGAGGTGCGGCGCGATCCCGCGGCCGGCGTGCTGGAGACCACGCTGTCCGGGGACATGGAGGGCTGGGCACGCTGGACGGTCACACCGCACGGCACGGGCAGTCTCGCGCGGTACGACCAGGCCGTCAGCGTGCACAAGCCGCTGCTGCGGCGGCTCGCCGTACCGGGACGGCCCGTCTTCCGCGCCAACCACGCGCTGATGATGCGGTCGGGGCGTCGCGGACTCCTCCGGCACCTGCGAGCGGTTTGAAGGAAGCGTGCCCGGAGCTGTATTGTTCAGTGCGTTCCCGGGCGATTAGCTCAGTGGGAGAGCGCTTCGTTCACACCGAAGAGGTCACTGGTTCGAACCCAGTATCGCCCACCGGAAACAGCCGGTCCGTCGCAGACGGACCGGTTTTTTCATGCTCGGGACGGCGCGGCTCAGGCCGCCGCCGGCAGGTCCGGGCGCAGCGGCCACGCCGGGTCGACCGCCTCCTCCACACCGCTGCGCGCGAACCACGCCTGCAGGCCCCGCGCCTGCGCCGCGTGCCACACCGCCTGCAGGGTGTGCAGCTCGCCCGGGGCGAGACGCTCCAGCCGGGACGCGAACCGGCGGCCCACCGCCCGGGTGACCTCCAGCGCCGCCACGGCGTCGGCCGCCGCGTCGTGCGCGCCTTCCAGGGCGACGCCGTAGTGCGCACACAGGTCGGTCAGGGTGCGGCGGCCCTTGCGGTAGCGGTCCAGGTGCTTGTCCAGAACCCGCGGGTCGAGCACGGACAGCGGCGCCGACTCGAACCAGCGGCCGAGCGCCGAGGCACGGTGGCGGCGCAACTCCCGGTCCAGCATGGTCAGATCGAACGGCGCGTTCATCACCACGACCGGGCGCCCGGCGTGCGCCTGCTCGGCCAGCGCCTGCGCTATCTCGTACATCACCGGCGCCGGCCAGCGGCCGTTGAGCCGCAGGTGCTCCTCCGTCAGCCCGTGCACCGCCGTCGCCTCGGCCGGCACCGGCACGCCCGGGTTCACCACCCAGCGGCTCACCCGCGGCCGGGTGCCCGGCGCGTCCTGGACGACGACGGCGGCCGACACGATCCGGTCGGTCTCCACGTCCACGCCCGTCGTCTCCGTGTCGAAGGCGGCCAGCGGCCCCTCGTACCAGCACGTCGTCATAGCCACCACAACCCCTCGTTCACCATCGGCAGTTGACGCACCGTCCGCTGCCCGATCCGGTGATACCCGGCCTGTTTGCGCTGTACGCCGGAAGGAGACAACAGGAGTACGGGTTGTTGCAGTTCAGCGGCCCGCCACGGGGAATCACTTGTTCTGGAAGGCTGTTGGCCATGGCCATAGCGCAGCCCGAACGGGGCGGGCTGCTGCCCGAGCGCACGGCTCCCTCCCGCGGCACTCTCGCCACCACCGCCTGCATGGAGACACTGCAGGTCGGCTATCTGCACGCCGTCGCGGCGGCCGCCGGCTGCTCGCTCTCCCAGCCTTTTCCCGACAACGGCATCGACTGGCACGTCAGCCACAGCGCCCCCGGGCACACGGTCGACGACGAGGTCACCATCAAGGTGCAGCTCAAGGCCACGTACCAGGTGCCGCCCAACCCGCCGGGCCGCACTTTCGCCTTCACGCTCGACAACGACCACCTGGCGAAACTGGCCCGCACACCCGTGTCGGTGCACAAGATCCTCGTGGTGATGCTGGTGCCGCGCGCCCAGGACGACTGGCTGCGCGCCGGCCACGAGCGGCTCGACCTGAGGCACTGCTGCTACTGGACCAACCTCGCAGGACAGCCGATCACCGGCCGCCGCCGCACCACCGTGCGGATACCGACCTCACGCATCTTCGACGACCGGGCCCTGTGCGAGATCATGACGCGGGTCGGGACGGGAGGGAAACCGTGACGCACCGCCCGACCGAGGAGCCTCTGAGGCCCGTGCGGCCCCACCCCGTCGACACCCTCCGGAGCGGCGGCCCTCCGCCCGAGCCCGTCGACGTCGACCCGGCCGTGCTGAGCGCCCTGCTGCGCCGGCACGGCTGGCAGCGGCGCGGCGGCGCCCCCGGACGCTACGGCCGCTGGACCCCGCCCGGACCCGGCGGATCCGGCACGAGCCTCCTGGTGCCCGAGAGCCGCGCCTTCCCCGACAGCGACGACCTGCTGGGCGAGGCCCTGCTCGCCCTGTCCCGCAGCGGCTCGCCGTCCGCCCGCGAGGTCCTCGTCTCCCTCGCCGTCCCCAGCGACGAGATCCGCTGGTGGCACGATGTCCCCGCCGGGCCCGCCGGCGCCGCGTCCTGGACCGTCGAGGACCGGCTGCGCGGCGCCGCCCGCCGGATGCTGCTCGCCGCGGCCCTCGCCGCCCGCGCCCGGGCCGGCTACCACGGCGCCCGCCACCGGCGCTCCGCCGCCGCGGCCCTGCGACACGTCCTGGTCGGCTCCGCCACCGACGGCCGGCTCACCGCCTTCGTGCCCGTCGCGGGCGGCCGCCCCCTGGCGGTGCGCCTCCACCAGGCCCTGTTCGCAGCCCGGGAGGCCATCGACTACCAGCGGGCCACCGGCGGCATGGACGCCTTCGACGCGGCGGTCGAGGCCGGCGTGAGCCACGAGCTCACCGAGGCCCTCGTCGCCCTCGTCCGCGGCACGGAGGGCGCCCGGATCGCCGTCGAGTGGGCCCCGGCGGCCGGTGTCCCTCAGGGCTGCGCGCCCTCAGCCGAGCCCGTCGAGTTCTCGCCCGGCGACCTGGCCGTGCTGCGTGAGGCGGGTGCCCGCTACCGGCGCGAGGAACCCGCCGTCACGGTGCGCATCACGGGAGCGGTGGTCCGGCTGCGCCGGTCCGGGCCGCGCGGCGACGGCACCGTACGGCTGCGCGTGCTGGCCGGGGCCGACGTGCGATACGTCCGGATCACCCTCGACGAGGAGGCGTACCGGATCGCCGGGCACGCCCACCTCGTCGGGCTCCCGGTCCGGGTGCAGGGGCGGCTGGAGAGCCGGGACGGGTTCCGCCGCCTCACGGGAGCCCACGGGGTCGTCCCCGTCCAGGTCGACGACGCTGAGCGGGACCGCCTGATGAAGGAGCTCCACGAGAACCTCGACTTCTTCGAGGAGGCCTGCGGAGGGGACTGCGGGGACTGATTTCGCGAAGGGCCGTCCCGGGTCGGTACGATCCTTACTCGTGCGCGCGCTCCGGTATGGCGCCCGCGGCCCCCTTCAGTCAGGAGAGACCGGTGTCAGACGTCCGTGTGATCATCCAGCGCGATTCCGAGCGGGAAGAACGCGTGGTGACGACGGGCACTACGGCCGCCGAGCTCTTCGCCGGCGAGCGCTCGATCATCGCCGCGCGCGTGGCCGGTGAGCTCCGGGACCTGTCGTACGCCCTGGCCGAGGGCGACGAGGTCGAGGGCGTCGAGATCTCCTCCGAGGACGGCCTGAACATCCTGCGCCACTCCACCGCGCACGTCATGGCGCAGGCTGTGCAGGAGCTCCACCCCGAGGCCAAGCTCGGCATCGGCCCGCCCGTCAAGGACGGCTTCTACTACGACTTCGACGTCGAGAAGCCGTTCACGCCCGAGGATCTCAAGGCCATCGAGAAGAAGATGCAGGAGATCCAGAAGCGGGGTCAGCGCTTCTCCCGCCGCGTGGTGACCGACGAGGCCGCCCGTGAGGAGCTGGCCGACGAGCCGTACAAGCTGGAGCTGATCGGCCTCAAGGGCTCCGCCTCGCACGACGACGGCGCGGACGTCGAGGTCGGCGCCGGCGAGCTGACGATCTACGACAACCTGGACGCCAAGACCGGCGACCTGTGCTGGAAGGACCTCTGCCGGGGCCCCCACCTGCCGTCGACCCGTGCCATCCCGGCGTTCAAGCTGATGCGCAACGCGGCCGCCTACTGGCGCGGCAGCGAGAAGAACCCCATGCTCCAGCGCATCTACGGCACCGCCTGGCCCACCAAGGACGAGCTGAAGGCACACCTGGAGTTCCTCGCCGAGGCCGAGAAGCGCGACCACCGCAAGCTCGGCAGCGAACTCGACCTGTTCTCCGTCCCGGAACAGATCGGCTCCGGCCTCGCCGTCTTCCACCCCAAGGGCGGCATCATCCGCCGGGTCATGGAGGACTACTCGCGGCGCCGCCACGAGGAAGAGGGCTACGAGTTCGTCTACACCCCGCACGCCACCAAGGGGAAGCTCTTCGAGACCTCGGGCCACCTGGACTGGTACGCCGACGGCATGTACCCGCCCATGCAGCTCGACGAGGGCGTGGACTACTACCTCAAGCCCATGAACTGCCCGATGCACAACCTGATCTTCGACGCGCGCGGGCGTTCCTACCGTGAACTGCCGCTGCGCCTCTTCGAGTTCGGGACCGTCTACCGGTACGAGAAGTCGGGCGTCGTGCACGGCCTGACCCGGGCCCGCGGCTTCACCCAGGACGACGCCCACATCTACTGCACGCGCGAGCAGATGTCGGAGGAGCTCGACAAGACGCTCACCTTCGTCCTCGGCCTGCTGCGCGACTACGGCCTGACGGACTTCTACCTGGAGCTCTCCACCAAGGACCCGGAGAAGTTCGTCGGCTCTGACGAGGCCTGGGAAGAGGCCACGGAGACGCTGCGCCAGGTCGCCGAGAAGCAGGGCCTGCCCCTGGTCCCCGACCCGGGCGGCGCCGCCTTCTACGGCCCGAAGATCTCCGTCCAGACCAAGGACGCCATCGGCCGCACCTGGCAGATGTCGACCATCCAGCTCGACTTCAACCTCCCGGAGCGCTTCGACCTGGAGTACACGGGTCCCGACGGCGCCAAGCAGCGCCCCGTCATGATCCACCGCGCGCTGTTCGGCTCGATCGAGCGGTTCTTCGCGGTGCTCCTGGAGCACTACGCGGGTGCCTTTCCGGCGTGGCTCGCCCCCGTCCAGGCGGTCGGCATCCCGATCGGCGACGCGCACGTGGAGTACCTGGAGAAGTTCGCCGCGGCGGCCAAGAAGAAGGGCCTGCGCGTCGAGGTCGATTCCTCCTCCGACCGCATGCAGAAGAAGATCCGCAACGCCCAGAAGCAGAAGGTGCCCTTCATGGTCATCGCGGGCGACGAGGACATGTCCCACGAGTCGGTGTCCTTCCGCTACCGCGACGGCTCGCAGGAGAACGGCATCCCGTTCGACGAGGCCATCGCGAAGATCCAGAAGGTCGTGGAGGAGCGCGCTCAGGTCTGATCCCGCGCCGCACGGGCCCCTGGGAGCTCCCGGGGGCCTTTGTCGTCCCCTCAGCTCGACGCCATATGCTGCACTGCATGACGAGTGAGCCGGAGCAGCAGCTGGGAGTGGGGACGCAGGACGCGTTCCAGCGTCTGTGGACGCCCCATCGGATGGCCTACATCCAGGGTGAGAACAAGCCCACCGGCCCGGGCGCCGGCGACGGCTGCCCCTTCTGCTCGATCCCGGCCAAGTCCGACGAGGACGGGCTCGTCGTCCGGCGCGGCGAGCAGGTCTACGCGGTGCTCAACCTCTACCCGTACAACGGCGGGCACCTGATGACCGTGCCCTACCGGCACGTCGCCGACTACACCGACCTCACGGCGGGGGAGACCGCCGAGCTGGGCGAACTCACCAAGCAGGCCATGGCGGCCCTGCGCACGGCCTCCGGCGCACACGGCTTCAACATCGGCATGAACCAGGGCACGGTCGCCGGCGCGGGTATCGCAGCGCACCTGCACCAGCACATCGTGCCGCGCTGGGGCGGCGACACGAACTTCATGCCGGTGGTGGGGCACACGCGGGTGCTGCCGCAGCTGCTGGCGGACACGAGGAAGATGCTGGCGGAGTCCTGGCCTTCGTGAGGCGCATCGGCCGGCACAGCCGGCTTGTCGCACTGCCGGGTGGGCGCGCAGCCCGGCGCTGCGGGGTGCCGCCGCGCCCACCCTCCCCCAAGCTCTCGGCTTCGCTCGAGCAGGGGGGACCCCCATCGCCCCAGCGGCACGACTGCCCGCGGCGGCGCCGACCTGCCTACGCGTCGTAGACGTCCGCCTTCTTCGGTGAAGCCTCCTGAACCGCCCCGCTGAGCGCCGACGACCTGGACCCGAACTTCTCCACGTCCACCCCGTTCTCCCGCAGCACCTTCAGCGCCGCCGCATGCACCACCCGCAGCACGGGCGTGGCCGCCCGCAGCGCGTCGTCGGCCATGAACCGGTGCCGCCACGGCTGGTCGGCCCACGCGTGCCGCAGACCGAACGGCTCCGGCAGCGTCAGGCTGCCGCCGAGCCAGTTCAGCAGCGGCGGATACCAGGTCAGCGGGGCGCGCGCGGCCAGCCGTACCACCTCGTCGGCGTCGATCAGCGGGAGCTTGACGGTGCGGGTCTCCCAGAACCGGAGAGACTTCTGCACCGACTTCTCCTTGGCCGCCGGCTTCTCGTTGAACAGCGGGTTGACCGGCCCCAGGGCGTGCCCGGTGACCTCGATGCGCAGCGTGTCGTGCAGCACGGTCACCGTGATCAGCATCGTGATCACCAGGTGGCCGTCCCACAGGGTCCACTGCACGCCCAGGTAGTGCCGGTCGCCGCTGCCGAACTGCTGCTTGTTGCAGATGTCCTGCACGGCGTGCGTCCGGACCGTGTACGCGTCGACGTCCGTGCCGCTCGGCCGGGACACCTCCGTCGCCTTCTCGCCGATCGGCGTGACGACCCAGTGCGTGATGGACGGTTTGGGGAAGCCGCCGGTGTTGATGGACGTGCGCTCCAGCATGCCGAGACCGCCCTGGATCGCCACGATGACGTCCCAGCTGCGGAACGGGTGGAAATCCTTGCCCGGATCGGCGGAGACCAGCTCCTCGGCCAGCTGCCAGCTGCCCCAGCGCGTGCCCATGCCGAGTATGCCCTTGGGGCCGGCGTAGAAGACCGAGTTCGACCGCTGCTCGGCGGCGAGCCGGGCCAGCTCCTTGCGGACCTGCTCGGCCGCGTCACCGGGGTTCCCGGGGACGGCCTCGGGGATCTTGGCGCCCACGCCACCGCCCGACAGCAGGCTCGACCAGCGGTCGCGCAGGTCGCGGGCGGTCCGTTCGCAGATCTGCTTCGCCCAGAACCAGCCGACGACCGGCATGATCACCGCCGCGCGTCCGTACAGGGCCCAGAATCCGGTGAACGGCGTGCGGATCAGGAACAGCACGGCCAGCGCGCCCACGGCGACCAGCAGGATGGTGGCGAGCGCGCCCGCGCGCTTGTCCTCGCGTTTGGCCATGGTGGTGCGCAGCGTGAACACCAGCAACCACACGAGGAAGCCGGGCAGGAAGAGCACTCCGCAGATCACCGTGATCGCCGAGAGCCAGTTGTCGCGGTCGCGGCGGATGCGGTGGGAGGCCAGGCAGTGCTCCACGACGACCTGGGGCTCGATGCCGAAGGACTGGATGACCGGCTTGCGCCCCGCACCCAGCATCCGGTCGATCACCGCGCGGGAGAAGGCCTCGCCGAACCGGGGGCGGAATATCTTCGCCCAGGAGCGCGGGGGAGTCACCTTGGACTGGTGCCACTCGTTGTCGGCGGCCAGGATCTTGGTGACCTCGTCGTCCCGGTACGCCGCCGCCGCCAGCGCGTAGGTCGCCGCCGTCTGGCCGCTCGCACCCGCCAGGGGCACCTGGGCCCCAGGGCTGAAGTCGAATCCGTCCGTCACTGCCGCCCCCATCGCTGCCGCATCCGCATCTGCGGCCTTCCCGACTTCCGCGCTCCGCACACCTGTTGATCAGGTCATCAGCGTATCCGTCCGGACCGGCAGGCGGGGGCGGGTGGCCTGTCAAGCCGCCCGCCCCCGCGGAGAGGAGCCGTCAGGGGGCACTTGATGGCGCCCGGCGCCAACTACGAGGCCTTGCGCTCCTCTTCACGCACCCGGTCCGCGACCTGCTGCGGCATCGGCTCGTGGCGCGCGTACCGGCGGCTGAACCCCGCCGTGCCGTGCGCCATCGACCGCAGGTCGATCGCGTACCGGCCGATCTCGATCTCGGGCACCTCGGCCCGGATCAGGGTGCGCCCGCCGGGTGTCTGCTCGGTGCCGAGCACCCGGCCGCGCCGCCCCGACAGGTCACTCATCACGGCGCCCACGAAGTCGTCGCCGACCAGCACCGACACCTCGGCGACCGGCTCCAGCAGATGGATCCGCGCGTCGGCCGCGGCCTCCCGCAGCGCCAGGGCGCCGGCCGTCTGGAAGGCGGCGTCGGAGGAGTCCACCGAGTGCGCCTTGCCGTCCAGGAGGGTCACCCGTACGTCGATGAGCGGATATCCGGCCACCACTCCCTTGGCAGCCTGGGCCCGTACGCCCTTCTCCACCGACGGGATGAACTGCCGGGGCACCGCGCCGCCCACCACCTTGTCGACGAACTCGATGCCGGACCCGCCGGGCAGCGGCTCGACCTCGATCTCGCAGATCGCGAACTGGCCGTGCCCGCCGGACTGCTTGACGTGCCTGCCCCGGCCGGCCGACTTGTCCGCGAACGTCTCGCGCAGGGACACCCGGTGGGGGACGACGTCGACCTGGACGCCGTACCGGCTGCGCAGCCGCTCCAGGGCGACGTCGGCGTGCGCCTCGCCCAGACACCACAGGACGATCTGGTGGGTGTCCTGGTTCTGCTCCAGCCGCATCGTCGGGTCCTCGGCCACCAGCCGGGCCAGGCCCTGGGACAGCTTGTCCTCGTCCGGTTTGCTGTGCGCCTGGATGGCCAGCGGCAGCAGCGGGTCGGGCATCCGCCACGGCTCCATGAGCAGCGGGTCGTCCTTGGCGGACAGGGTGTCCCCGGTCTCGGCGCGGCTCAGTTTGGCCACACAGGCCAGGTCGCCCGCGATGACGTGCGACACCGGGCGCTGCTGCTTGCCGAACGGCGTGGACAGGGCACCGATCCGCTCGTCGACGTCGTGGTCCTCGTGCCCGCGGTCGGCCAGCCCGTGCCCGGAGACGTGGACCGTCTGGTCGGCGCGCAGGGTGCCGGAGAACAGGCGGATCAGCGACAGCCGGCCCACGTACGGGTCCGAGGAGGTCTTCACGACCTCCGCGACCAGCGGAGCGTCCGGGTCACAGGGTTTGAGCTGGCGCGGCTTGCCGTCGATGGTCGTGACCCGCACCGTGTCGTGCTCCAGCGGCGTCGGGAAGCCGCGCGTGATCAGTTCCAGCAGTTCCACGGTGCCGAGCCCCTGCCGGGCGCCCTCACCGGCCGGGGCGGCGGCCAGGACGGGGAAGAAGACCCCGCGCGCCACGGCCCGCTCCAGGTCCTCGATCAGCGTCTTGACGTCGACCGGCTCCCCGCCGAGGTAGCGGTCCATGAGGGTCTCGTCCTCGCTCTCCGCGATGATCCCCTCGATCAGCCGGTTGCGGGCCTCCTCGATCACCGGCAGCTGGTCCTCGCCCGGCTCGGACTCCTTGTGCTCGCCGGTCGAGTAGTCGAACAGCTTCTGCGACAGCAGCCCGATCAGGCCGGTGACGGGCGCGTGCCCGTCGGGCGCCTCGGGGCCGCGCAGCGGCAGATACAGCGGCAGGACCGCGTCGGGGTCGTCCGCGCCGAACGCCTCCGCGCAGATCCGCGTCATCTCCTCGAAGTCGGCCCGCGCCGCCTCCAGGTGCGTGACGACGATGGCCCGGGGCATGCCCACGGCCGCGCACTCCTCCCACACCATGCGGGTCGAGCCGTCCACACCGTCCGAGGCCGAGACGACGAAGAGGGCCGCGTCCGCCGCCCGCAGACCGGCCCTGAGTTCACCGACGAAGTCGGCGTATCCGGGGGTGTCCAGAAGGTTGACCTTGATGCCGTCCCACTCGACGGGTACCAGGGAGAGCTGTACCGAGCGCTGCTGCCGGTGCTCGATGTCGTCGTAGTCGGAGACGGTGCCGCCGTCCTCGACGCGGCCCGCCCGGTTCACCGCCCCCGCCGTGAGTGCGAGGGCCTCCACCAGCGTGGTCTTGCCCGATCCGGAGTGGCCGACCAGCACCACATTCCGTACGGACTGAGGGTGGTCGGCCGCTTGTGCCCTGCCGGCGGCCCCAGGGTGTGTCTGTGCCTTGTCGCCCATGATCCTGCCTCCCGTGCACGGTGAGGTCCCTGTGGGCGCGGACACGCGGGATCCGCGTGCGGTGCGGTGCGGCTCCGGCGACGCCCGCGGTCATTCGACCTTCCCACTCCCGTCACGGTGCGTCCATACGAACGACGTGACCGCGCCGCCCACCAGCGGCTCGCGGGTTCCCCCGAAAGGGGTGCGGGTGCCCGCACCTCGCCCCCGCGCGCGCGTGACTACGATGGGCCAGCCGGTGGCCAGCAGGGGCCAGACGGCCACACCGACCCTCGGGAAGGCCATGCTGAACAAGTACGCGCGTGCATTCTTCACGCGTGTCCTCACACCGTTCGCCGCGTTTCTGATCCGGCGGGGCGTCAGCCCCGACACCGTCACGCTCATCGGCACCGCCGGTGTGGTCGCGGGCGCGCTGGTCTTCTACCCCATGGGCGAGTTCTTCTGGGGCACGGTCGTGATCACGCTCTTCGTGTTCTCCGACCTCGTCGACGGCAACATGGCCCGCCAGCTCGGCCGCACCAGCCGCTGGGGCGCCTTCCTGGACTCCACGCTCGACCGGGTCGCCGACGGCGCTATCTTCGGCGGCTTCATCCTGTGGTACGCCGGTGGTGGCGACGATCTCGTCCTGTGCGCCGTCTCGATCTTCTGCCTGGCCAGCGGCCAGGTGGTGTCGTACACCAAGGCCCGGGGCGAGTCGATCGGTCTGCCGGTCGCGGTCAACGGGCTCGTCGAGCGTGCCGAGCGCCTGGTGATCTCCCTGGTCGCGGCCGGGCTCGCGGGCCTGCACGCGTTCGGGGTCCCCGGCATCCAGTACCTGCTGCCCGTCGCCCTGTGGATCGTCGCCGTGGGCAGCCTCGTCACGCTGATCCAGCGGGTGGTCACGGTCCGCCGGGAGTCCGCGGAGGCCGAAGAGGCGGAGGCTGCACAGGACGACGCCGCCCCGCAGGACAATGAGGGCAACCAGCAGAACGCCTCCCACGGGAGCGAGGCGGCCACGTGAGCGCACAGGACCGGCTGACGGACGCGCTGTACGGCCTCGGCTGGAGCACGGTCAGGAAGCTCCCCGAGCCGGTCGCCGTGCGGCTCGGCCGGACCATCGCCGACCTTGCCTGGAAACAGCGCGGCAAGGGCGTCCGGCGTCTGGAGAGCAACTACGCGCGCGTGGTGCCCGGCGCGAGCCCCGAGCGTCTCGCCGCGTTGTCCCGCGCCGGTATGCGCTCCTACCTGCGCTACTGGATGGAGTCCTTCCGCCTCCCGGCCTGGAGCGCGGAGCGGATCAAGGGCGGGGTCGAGGTCAAGGACCTGCACCACCTCACCGAGGGCCTGGCCGCCGGCAAGGGCGTCGTCCTCGCCCTGCCCCACCTGGCCAACTGGGACCTCGCCGGTGCCTGGGTCACCACGAAGCTCGGCATCCCGTTCACGACGGTCGCCGAACGCCTGAAGCCCGAGACGCTCTACGACCGGTTCGTCGCCTACCGCGAGGGCCTCGGCATGGAGGTCCTGCCGCACAGCGGCGGCACCGCCTTCGGCACCCTGGCCCGGCGGCTGCGCGACGGCGGCCTGGTCTGCCTGGTCGCCGACCGCGACCTGTCCGCCTCCGGTGTCGAGGTCGACTTCTTCGGCGACACGGCGCGCATGCCGGCGGGACCGGCCCTGCTCGCCCAGCAGACGGGCGCCCTGCTGCTGCCCGTCACGCTCTGGTACGACGGCTCGCCCGTCATGCGGGGCCGCGTCCATCCGCCCGTCGAGGTCCCCGAGTCAGGCACGCGCGACGAGAAGACGTCCGTCATGACACAGGCGCTGGCCGGCGCCTTCGCCACAGGGATCGCCGACCATCCGGAGGACTGGCACATGCTGCAGCGCCTGTGGCTCGCGGACCTCGACCCCGAGAAGGGACGCCCGTGAGGATCGGCATCGTCTGCCCGTACTCCTGGGACGTACCGGGCGGCGTCCAGTTCCACATCCGTGACCTCGCCGAGTACTTCCTCCGCCTCGGCCACCAGGTGTCCGTCCTGGCCCCGGCCGACGACGACACCCCGCTGCCGCCGTACGTCGTCTCGGCCGGGCGCGCGGTGCCGGTGCCGTACAACGGGTCGGTGGCGCGGCTGAACTTCGGCTTCCTGAGCGCCGCCCGGGTACGCCGCTGGCTGCACGACGGCGCGTTCGACGTGATCCACATCCACGAGCCGACCTCGCCCTCGCTGGGCCTGCTGACCTGCTGGGCCGCCCAGGGGCCGATCGTGGCCACGTTCCACACCTCCAACCCGCGCTCCCGCGCGATGATCGCCGCGTACTCCATCCTCCAGGCCGCCCTGGAGAAGATCAGCGCCCGGATCGCGGTGAGCGAGTACGCCCGGCGCACGCTGGTGGAACACCTCGGCGGCGACGCGGTCGTGATCCCGAACGGCGTCGACGTCGACTTCTTCGCCGAGGCCGAGCCCAAGGCCGAGTGGCAGGGCGACACGATCGGCTTCATAGGGCGCATCGACGAGCCCCGCAAGGGACTCCCGGTGCTGATGAGGGCCCTGCCGAAGATCCTCGCCACCCGCCCGCAGACCCGGCTGCTGGTCGCCGGGCGCGGCGACGAGAAGGAGGCCGTGGAGTCCCTGCCGGCCGGGCTGCGGTCCCGCGTCGAGTTCCTCGGCATGGTCAGCGACGAGGACAAGGCCCGCTTCCTGCGCAGCGTCGACCTGTACGTCGCGCCCAACACCGGCGGTGAGAGCTTCGGCATCATCCTCGTCGAGGCCATGTCCGCCGGAGCCCCCGTCCTCGCCTCCGACCTGGACGCCTTCGCCCAGGTCCTGGACCGCGGGGCGGCCGGCGAACTGTTCCCCAACGAGGACGCCGACGCCCTGGCCGACGCGGCCCTACGGCTCCTGGCCGACCCGGAGCGGCTGGCGGAGCTGCGCGAGCGGGGGAGCGCCCACGTGCGGCGCTTCGACTGGTCGACCGTCGGCGCTGACATCCTGTCCGTCTACGAGACGGTGACGGCCGGAGCGGCGGCGGTCGCCGAGGACGAGCGCACGACCGGGCTCTGGGGGCGGCTGGGGTTCGCCCGGGACTGACACCGGGCCGGCGGCCGGCCACCGGCGGGGCGGGGTGAACGGCGAGGACGCCCGTGCCGCTAGCCTTGCCGCCCGTGACCACCACTCTCATCTGGATCGCCGTCGCCCTGGTCGCGGTCGGGCTCTACCTGAGCTGGACCGCCGGCCGGCTCGACCGTCTCCACGCCCGTATCGACGCCGCCCGGGCCGCCCTGGACGCGCAGCTGCTGCGCCGGGCCTCGGTGGCGCAGGAACTGGCGACCTCCGGGGTCCTCGACCCGGCCGCCTCGATCGTGCTGTACGAGGCCGCGCACGCCGCCCGGCAGGCCGAGGAGGAACAGCGGGAGGTCGCCGAGAGCGACCTGAGCCAGGCGCTGAGGGCGGTCTTCGGGGAGGCCCCGCAGGTGGAGGCGGTGCGCGAGGCGCCCGGGGGAGAGGAAGCGGCCCGCGAACTCACCGAGGCGGTCCGCAGGGTGCCGATGGCCCGGCGCTTCCACAACGACGCCGTACGGGCGGCCCGGGCCCTGCGCCGGCACCGCAAGGTGCGCTGGTTCCGCCTGGCCGGTCACGCGCCCTTCCCGATGGCCTTCGAAATGGACGACGAGCCTCCGGTGGCCCTGGTGGACCGGGCCGCCTGAGCCCCGTTCACACGGCGTTTTCCGGCCGACCGACACAAAAGGATCCACGGCGTTCCCATTGGCCCTTGCTGTGGCCTGGTTCTCTCGCGTTTCCTCAGTGCTGCAGAAACCCCCTTTCCCACCAGCGAGGTCACCCGTGTCCATCTCCGAAAACCAGGCTCCCGAGACCGGTACCGCCCGAGTGAAGCGCGGCATGGCCGAGCAGCTCAAGGGCGGCGTCATCATGGACGTCGTCACTCCGGAGCAGGCGAAGATCGCCGAGGACGCGGGCGCCGTCGCCGTCATGGCCCTGGAGCGGGTCCCGGCCGACATCCGCAAGGACGGCGGCGTGGCCCGCATGTCCGACCCGGACATGATCGAGGGCATCATCGAGGCCGTCTCGATCCCGGTCATGGCCAAGTCCCGCATCGGTCACTTCGTCGAGGCCCAGGTCCTGCAGTCCCTCGGCGTCGACTACATCGACGAGTCCGAGGTCCTCACCCCGGCCGACGAGGTCAACCACTCCGACAAGTGGGCCTTCACCACGCCGTTCGTCTGCGGCGCCACCAACCTGGGCGAGGCCCTGCGCCGCATCGCCGAGGGCGCCGCGATGATCCGCTCCAAGGGCGAGGCCGGCACCGGCAACGTCGTCGAGGCCGTCCGCCACCTGCGCCAGATCAAGAACGAGATCGCCCGCCTGCGCGGCTACGACAACAACGAGCTCTACGCCGCCGCCAAGGAGCTGCGCGCCCCCTACGAGCTGGTCAAGGAAGTCTCCGAGCTCGGCAAGCTCCCCGTGGTGCTGTTCTCCGCCGGCGGTGTCGCCACCCCCGCCGACGCGGCCCTGATGCGTCAGCTCGGCGCCGAGGGCGTCTTCGTCGGCTCCGGAATCTTCAAGTCCGGCGACCCCGCCAAGCGCGCCGCCGCCATCGTGAAGGCCACCACCTTCTACGACGACCCGAAGATCATCGCGGACGCCTCCCGCAACCTCGGCGAGGCCATGGTCGGCATCAACTGCGACACCCTCCCCGAGGCCGAGCGCTACGCCAACCGCGGCTGGTAAGGCACAGGAACCCATGAGCGACACCCCCGTCATAGGCGTCCTGGCCCTCCAGGGCGACGTACGGGAGCACCTCGTCGCCCTGGCCGCGGCCGATGCCGTGGCCAGGCCGGTGCGGCGCCCCGAAGAACTCGCCGAGGTCGACGGTCTCGTCCTCCCCGGCGGCGAGTCCACCACCATCTCCAAGCTGGCCGTCCTGTTCGGCCTGATGGAGCCCCTGCGCGCACGCGTGCGGGACGGCATGCCCGTCTACGGCACCTGCGCGGGCATGATCCTGCTCGCCGACAGGATCCTCGACCCGCGCTCGGGCCAGGAGACCATCGGCGGCATCGACATGATCGTGCGCCGCAACGCCTTCGGCCGGCAGAACGAGTCCTTCGAGGCGGCCGTCGGCGTCCAGGGCGTCGAGGGCGACCCGGTGGATGGCGTCTTCATCCGCGCCCCCTGGGTGGAGTCCGTCGGCGCCGCGGCCGAGGTGCTCGCCGAGCACGACGGCCACATCGTCGCGGTCCGTCAGGGCACCGCGCTGGCCACGTCGTTCCATCCGGAACTGACCGGCGACCACCGCGTCCACGCCCTGTTCGTCGACATGGTGCGCGCGAACCGGGCAGCCGAGTCCTTGTAGGATTCCTGCGTTCGTTGCTGAGATGGGTTACGCGAAGGAGACAGGCAGATGTCCGGCCACTCTAAATGGGCTACGACGAAGCACAAGAAGGCCGTGATCGATGCCAAGCGCGGCAAGCTCTTCGCGAAGCTGATCAAGAACATCGAGGTCGCGGCCCGCATGGGCGGCGTCGACATCGAGGGCAACCCGACGCTCTACGACGCCATCCAGAAGGCCAAGAAGTCGTCGGTCCCGAACAAGAACATCGACTCGGCGGTCAAGCGCGGTGGCGGTCTCGAGGCCGGTGGCGCCGACTACGAGACGATCATGTACGAGGGTTACGGCCCGAACGGTGTCGCGGTGCTCATCGAGTGCCTCACCGACAACCGCAACCGCGCCGCCTCCGAGGTCCGCGTCGCCATGACCCGCAACGGCGGCTCGATGGCCGACCCGGGCTCGGTGTCGTACCTGTTCAACCGCAAGGGCGTCGTGATCGTCCCCAAGGGCGAGCTGACCGAGGACGACGTGCTGACCGCCGTGCTCGACGCGGGCGCCGAGGAGGTCAACGACCTCGGTGAGAGCTTCGAGGTCCTCAGCGAGGCCACCGACCTGGTCGCGGTCCGCACCGCCCTCCAGGACGCCGGCATCGACTACGACTCCGCCGACGCCAACTTCGTCCCGACCATGCAGGTCGAGCTGGACGAGGAGGGCGCCAAGAAGATCTTCAAGCTGATCGACGCGCTGGAGGACAGCGACGACGTGCAGAACGTCTTCGCCAACTTCGACGTCAGCGACGAGGTCATGGAGAAGGTCGACGCGTAACGCGCCGCGAATGCCGCGATCTCGGCGGGCCGGGGGACACATGTCTCCCGGCCCGCTGTCGTTGTCGGTGGCAACGGATAGCCTGGCGTAGCCAAAGATCACCGCCCACGGACCGCGACCCTTGATCGAGGAACCACGACGGTGCTCAGCCAGGTCCGCGAGAGCGGCGGCGGTTCAGCCGCAACAAGGGGAGGGCGCGTGCGCGTACTGGGGGTGGACCCGGGGCTGACCCGGTGCGGTGTCGGCGTCGTCGAGGGCGTCGCCGGACGGCCGCTCACGATGATCGGCGTCGGCGTCGTCCGCACGCCCGCGGACGCCGACCTCGGACACCGCCTCGTCGCCGTCGAGCAGGGCATCGAGCAGTGGCTCGACGAGCACCGGCCCGAATTCGTCGCCGTGGAGCGCGTCTTCAGCCAGCACAACGTCCGCACGGTGATGGGCACCGCACAGGCCAGTGCCGTCGCCATGCTCTGCGCCGCCCGCCGCGGCATCCCCGTGGCGCTGCACACCCCGAGCGAGGTCAAGGCGGCCGTCACCGGCAGCGGACGGGCCGACAAGGCACAGGTGGGCGCCATGGTCACCCGCCTGCTCCGGCTCAGCGCACCGCCCAGACCCGCCGACGCGGCCGACGCCCTCGCCCTCGCCATCTGCCACATCTGGCGCGCTCCCGCGCAGAACCGACTCCAGCAGGCCGTCGCCCTGCACACCGCCAAAGCACCGAAAGGCCGGACGGCATGATCGCCTTCGTCAGCGGCACAGTGGCCGCACTCGCTCCGGACGCCGCGGTCGTCGAGGTCGGCGGTGTCGGCATGGCCGTCCAGTGCACGCCGAACACGCTGTCCACGCTCCGCATGGGCCGGCCGGCCAAGCTGCACACCTCCCTGGTCGTCCGCGAGGACTCCCTCACCCTGTACGGCTTCGCCGACGACGACGAGCGGCAGGTCTTCGAGCTGCTCCAGACGGCCAGCGGTGTGGGCCCCCGGCTGGCCCAGGCCATGCTCGCCGTGCACAGTCCCGACGCCCTGCGCCGGGCCGTCGCCACCGCCGACGAGAAGGCCCTCACCGCCGTCCCCGGCATCGGCAAGAAGGGCGCCCAGAAACTGCTCCTGGAGCTGAAGGACCGGCTCGGCGCGCCCGTCGGCCCCCCGGCCGTGGGGGCTCCGGTCAGCACGGGCTGGCGCGACCAGCTGCACGCGGCCCTGATCGGCCTCGGGTACGCGACCCGGGAGGCCGACGAAGCCGTGACCGCGGTGACACCGCAGGCCGAGGCCGCCAAGGGCACGCCCCAGGTGGGGCAGTTGCTGAAGGCGGCCCTGCAGACGCTGAACCGCGCCCGCTAGTCCGAGCCGTCCGCACCCCCGTACCGAGATTCCGAGGCACACTCCATGAACTGGGACGACACGACCGACGCCGACGCCGCCGAGCGCCTGGTGGACTCCGTCGCCGACCGTGAGGACCAGGCCGTCGAGGCCGCCCTGCGCCCCAAGGACCTGGGCGAGTTCATCGGCCAGGAGAAGGTCCGCGAGCAGCTCGACCTCGTGCTGCGCGCCGCACGCGCGCGTGGCGCGACGGCCGACCACGTGCTGCTCTCCGGCGCCCCCGGCCTCGGCAAGACCACCCTGTCGATGATCATCGCGGCCGAGATGGACGCCCCCATCCGCATCACCTCGGGCCCCGCCATCCAGCACGCCGGCGACCTCGCCGCGATCCTCTCCTCCCTCCAGGAGGGAGAGGTCCTCTTCCTCGACGAGATCCACCGCATGTCCCGGCCCGCCGAGGAGATGCTGTACATGGCGATGGAGGACTTCCGCGTCGACGTCATCGTCGGCAAGGGCCCGGGAGCCACGGCCATCCCCCTGGAGCTGCCCCCCTTCACCCTGGTCGGCGCCACCACCCGCGCCGGCCTGCTGCCGCCCCCGCTGCGCGACCGCTTCGGCTTCACCGCGCACATGGAGTTCTACGAACCGGCCGAACTGGAGCGGGTCATCCACCGCTCGGCCAGCCTCCTCGAAGTCGAGATCGAGCCGGAGGGCGCCGCCGAGATCGCCGGACGCTCCCGCGGCACGCCCCGCATCGCCAACCGCCTGCTGCGCCGCGTCCGCGACTACGCGCAGGTCAAGGCCGACGGCCTGATCACCAGGGACATCGCCGAGGCGGCACTCGCCGTGTACGAGGTGGACGCGCGCGGCCTCGACCGACTCGACCGGGGTGTGCTGGAAGCCCTCCTCAAGCTGTTCGGCGGCGGCCCGGTCGGCCTCTCCACACTCGCTGTCGCGGTCGGGGAGGAACGTGAGACCGTGGAGGAGGTCGCCGAGCCCTTCCTCGTACGGGAGGGGCTGCTGGCCCGCACCCCGCGCGGCCGGGTCGCCACCCCCGCCGCATGGGCGCATCTCGGCCTCACCCCGCCGGGGTCCCAGACCACCGGAAACGGACAACAGGACCTGTTCGGGGCGTGACGGCGCCGTCACGGCTCCGGGCGGCGAGGTCATTGGCCGGAGCAGGAACCCCGGTGCCATGCTGAGCGTTGTTCCCTGCGCGCGGACTCGCTTAGACTCCGCCGATGCCGCCTTTGTCGGCGGCGTACACACCCCCAACCATCTGGCCGCTCACAGCGCGGTCGTGTGAAGGAAGTACCGACCCGTGAGTCTCCTGACCCTCCTCCCGTTCATCGTGCTCATCGGGGCCATGTTCCTGATGACCCGGTCGGCAAAGAAGAAGCAGCAGGCCGCCGCCGACATGCGGAACCAGATGCAGCCCGGCAGCGGTATCCGCACCATCGGGGGCATGTACGCCACGGTCAAGGAGGTCAACGAGGACACCGTCCTCGTCGACGCCGGGCCCGGCGTCGATCTCCTCTTCGCCAAGAACGCCATCGGCGCCGTCCTCACCGACGACGAGTACAACCGCATCGTCCACGGCGTCGAGCACGACCTGAAGTCCGACGCCGACATCGTCCCCGACGACGCCTCCTCCCTCACCGAGACCGGTGACTCCGCGGCCGACGCCCCCGCTGACGACAAGGCCGTCGACCTCGGCAAGAAGGACGCGGCCGATGAACCGGCCGACGAGGCGGCTAAGGCCGAGCCGGACGCAGAGCCGAAGAAGACCGACGGCGACTCCGAAGCGAAGTAGTCGTGTCCCGGGGTGCGTGGGTCCTGCCCGCGCGCCCCGGGACACGCCCAGCTCGCACGGAGTCCCGACACCATGTCATGGCCGCCCGTCCGCCGATCCGGAGCGAGGTGGCCCGAGAGGGAGTACGAGAAGGTGGCCACACCTAAAAAGGGCAGGAACGCGAGCGCCCAGAGCAAGCCGGGGCGCTCGCTGGCCCTGATCCTGATCGCCATCGCGGCGCTCACCGGTGGGATGTTCGCCTCGGGGCACACGAAGCCGCGTCTCGGCATCGACCTCGCCGGCGGTACGAGCATCACGCTCCGCGCGGTCCCCGAGGCCGGCAACGAGGCGGCGATCAACAAGACCAACATGGACACCGCAGTCTCCATCATGGAGCGCCGTGTCAATGGTCTGGGCGTCTCCGAGTCCGAGGTCCAGACGCAGGGCCGGGAAAACATCATCGTCAACATTCCCAAGGGCACCAACTCGGAGCAGGCCCGCAAGCAGGTCGGCACCACCGCCAAGCTCTACTTCCGTCCGGTCCTCGCCACCGAGATCGCCGGCGGCAAGGGCGCGGCCAGCCCCTCCCCGAGCCCCACCGGCAGCCCCACGGAC
>NZ_POUC01000968.1 GCF_002891435.1 Streptomyces cahuitamycinicus | reverse complement strand
GGGCAACGCCAACCTGCTGCTGGCGTACGGCAGCACGGAGCAGGTCGACACCTGGGTCCGGCCGATGGTGCGGGGACGCTTCTTCGGGACCATGTGCCTGTCCGAGCCGCAGGCGGGCAGCTCGCTGGCCGACATCACCACACGGGCCGAGCGGCAGGACGACGGGACGTACCGGCTGTTCGGCACCAAGATGTGGATCTCCGGCGGTGACCACGAACTGGCGGAGAACATCGTCCACCTGGTGCTGGCCCGGATCCCCGGCGGCCCGCCCGGGGTCAAGGGGATCTCGCTGTTCATCGTGCCGAAGGTGCTCCTCGACGACGGCGGCGCGCTCGGCGCCCGCAACGACGTGGTGCTGGTCGGTCTGAACCACAAGATGGGCTACCGGGGGACCACCAACACGCTGCTCAACTTCGGCGACGGGGTGCACCGGCCGGACGGCCACCCGGGCGCGGTCGGCTACCTGGTGGGGGAGC
>NZ_POUC01000967.1 GCF_002891435.1 Streptomyces cahuitamycinicus | reverse complement strand
CGCCCCGACCGGCCTGCCCCCCACCTGGCTGCCGATCGCGTGCGCCCCGTCCTCGAACAGCGGGATCCCCAGGGCGTCGCACTTCTGCCGCAGGCGCGGCGCCGGGTCCGGGTTCCCGTACAGGTTCGTGGTCAGCACGGCCGACACCGAGCCCCACACCTCGTCCGGCACGGCATCGATGTCGATGGACGCGTCGAGCGGGTTCAACGGCGCCTGCACCGGCCGCAGTCCGGCCGCGAGCACCACGAAGAAGATCACGTCGTCGTTGACCGGCGACATCAGCACGCGTCCGCCGGGCGGGCACCAGTGCCGCAGCGCCACATACAGCCCAAAGCGGCACGACGGTACGTACACACATTCCCGGCCGAGCCGAACGCGCATGGTCTCTTCCAGCCTCTTGGGCTGCGCACCATGCCGCACCGAACCCGGACCGGCCTCCCCTATGGCCATCCGCCCCCCAGATGTGCCGTGGGAAAGCC
>NZ_POUC01000966.1 GCF_002891435.1 Streptomyces cahuitamycinicus | reverse complement strand
CTCCAGTTCGGCACCGCCGGCCTCCGCGGTGAACTCGGCGCCGGTCATGACGGCGGCGGTGTCCTGGGCGAAGTCGTAGGACTTGTGGCGGGCGTCGTAGCCGATGACGACGAGGCCGGCCTCCCCTTCCCTCTCGGGGGGGCCCTGCTTCCTGAGGTACGCGGCGAGGCCGGCGGCGGCCCGGATGACGACCGAGCGGTTCATACGCATGGGACCGGCGCCGAGTTCACCGCGGAGGCCGGCGGTGCCGAACTGGAGGGTGCCGCTGAATCGGGCGGCGAGTTCGGTGTGGTCCTCGGCGTCGATGAGCCGGGCGAGCTCGGTGCGGGTCTCCGGGTCGGGGTCCTCGGTGAGCCACGCCTGGGCCTGCGCGATGAGTTCTTCGTGCACGGTGTGGTGTCAGCCTCTCCGGTGTCGTGTGGTTTGGGTGTGCGCCCGCGGTGGTCTGCGCAGGGTGGTGGGGTGCGCGTCCTCGCCTGACG
>NZ_POUC01000965.1 GCF_002891435.1 Streptomyces cahuitamycinicus | reverse complement strand
GCCCCGCCCCGCAGCGCGCCCGACACGGCCAGCACAGCGGCCCCCGGATACCGCGCCGACCCGGCGGCGATCCCGACCACGCCCCGCCGGTACTTGTCGCTCTCCGCCCGCGGCACCGGCAGCAGCCGGGCCACATCCAGGTGCTGCAACGCCTCCAGCTCCGGCTCGGCGGGCAGTTCCAGCCCGATGTCGACGAGCCGGACCGAGCCCGCGTACTCCCGGGCGGGGTCGATCAGGAGTCCCGGCTTGTGCGTCCCGAACGTCACGGTCAGATCGGCCTGTACGGCGGCCCCGTGCACCTCGCCGGTGTCGGCGTCGATACCGCTCGGCAGATCGACGGCGACGACGGCCCCCCTCGACCGCCCGGCGGCAGCCGCCAACGGCACGGCGTCCGGCCGCAGCCCGCCCTTCCCGCCGATCCCGACGATCCCGTCGAGGACGAGGTCCGCGCCCTCCACGAGCGCCTCGCACTCCACCAGCGC
>NZ_POUC01000964.1 GCF_002891435.1 Streptomyces cahuitamycinicus | reverse complement strand
GAGTTCGTCGGCAGCGTCAGATGTGTATAAGGGACAGGGTGTGCGGTGCCCGGAGCGGCGGCGTACACGCCCTGGTCCGTGCGGGAGCCGGGGCCGACCAGGTAGCCGCCCGCGCCCCGGATGTCGATGCCGGGGGCGAGCCGGCCCGCCGAGTTGGGGACGACGACCTCGGGCGGTCCGCTCAGCCACAGGTGCCGCCCGCCGGACGGCGTCACGACGACCACGGTCGGGGGGATCGTGAACAGATGCCGCAGTGCCAGCTCACGCAGGGCGGCCGAGGAGTCCGTGCCGTTCTTCACGTCGAGGTCGAGGCCGATCAGGTGGTGCGGGGGCAGCCCGCAGGCGATGCCGTAGCCGGTCGCCCGGGGAGCGGCGGCGAACAGTTCCCGGATGCGGTCCGGGTCGCTGGAGGCGTCGTAGATGCCGTGCCCGAGGCGGCCGCACGCGCCGTGGCAGGGGGAGGGCGTGGGGTCTGTCTCTTATA
>NZ_POUC01000963.1 GCF_002891435.1 Streptomyces cahuitamycinicus | reverse complement strand
CCGCCCCCCGGCCCGCCTACGCCGCTGAGGACTCCGCGGACCACGCGCGTCGTTTACTGCGCCGGGCGGAGAACGCGGACCGGCCGGGCGCGGAGACGGCGGCCCTGCTGGCCACCGCGTCGGGGCACCAGATCGCCCAGGCCTTCGGCCGCCCGTGCCGCGCGGGCCGGGGAGGCCGGGCAAACCTGGGTTTCTCGCTCTACGAGCACGCGTTCCTGCTGCGCGACGGCGAGGAGGTCTCCCTCTGGGAGGTCGAGCACACGGCGACGCCGGACGGGCGGCACATGTGCGAGGTGTATGTCAGCGAGGACGCGGCGCGTGAGGCGATGGAGCGGCGGGCGGCGCAACTCTCCTAGGCGGCCCGCACTTCTCCTAGAACTAGACGCCTCTGTCGCCGAGTTGGCGCACCAGATCGGCGAAGGCGGCTCTCTCCTCGGTGGTCAGTTCCACGGACTCCGACCGGGGGCCCGTCTGCCGCTGTTGCGGGACT
>NZ_POUC01000962.1 GCF_002891435.1 Streptomyces cahuitamycinicus | reverse complement strand
GGCCCGCGCCCCGGGCGTCCTCGGCGGCTCCGGTCACCCCTGCCATCCCGGCGACGCCGGTGCGCGTGAACCAACCGCAGCCGCGCTTCGGCAGCCGCCGCTGCCCGCGGGCGCCTTCGGCCGCCGTCTCCCGCTGTCTGCCGATCTTCGGCTCCCGCGCCCGGGACGAGCGGCACAGCCAGGCCCGTACCGCCACCGCCGTCGGGATTGCCAGCAGCCCCAGCCAGGCCAGCGTCGCGGCGGCGACCTGCCACCACACCGGGCCGAAGCGGGACAGCACGGCGGAACCGATGGGGCCGCCCGACATCGCGGCCAGCCCCGCGAGCAGAGTCGCGCAGAGCAGCGACGCCAACGCGGCGGCACGGGTGGTGGCGCCGGCCGACCAGGCCGCGGCCCGCGCGTCGCCCGGTTTCGTCCCACCGCGCTCCGCGGCTGCCGCACCCGGTTTCGCCCCGCCGCGCCCCGCGGCCGCCGCACCCGGTTTCGTCCC
>NZ_POUC01000961.1 GCF_002891435.1 Streptomyces cahuitamycinicus | reverse complement strand
GTACCGAGGCCCGCCGCCCCCGTACCTGCGGGCCCCGTACGACGAGAATGTGCCCGGCCCCCGGGGCGGTTGAAGCCCCCGGGGCCGGGTTCAGAGCTTGATTTGAGGCTTCCGTACAAGGCGTACGACCGGTGCCGTAGGCGCGATCACGTCTCGTGGTGCTCCGACAGTCCCGGCCAGTCGTCCGGCCCGCCGCCCTGCCACTCGACGAGGTCGCTCTCCGCGAGGTCCGTGACGTACAGATCGGCCAGGCGCAGGATCTCGGCGACGTCGTCGGCGTGGGTCGCGACGCCCAGCGGCTCCTCGCCCAGGGTCACCCGGCGCGAGCCGTCCAGGGCGGGGGCGTGGACCACGACATGCGGGTGCTCGATGGGAGGTGCCATGCCTTCAGGCTGCTGCGAACGGGACCGGTCCGCACCCTGGGAACGGCTGGCCGTCCGGCGGCGCGAGGCTGGGCGCGACAGGACGTTCGCGCCGCCGGACGGGGTCGGGGGAGAGGGG
>NZ_POUC01000960.1 GCF_002891435.1 Streptomyces cahuitamycinicus | reverse complement strand
ACTCCCTCCCACCCCCTCCTGTCCCGATTTCCCGCAACCCTCGGGAACCGGGCGCTCACGCCGGGTAGACCTGGATCCCATGAGCAGCGCATGGAACGCCTCCGATGTCACCCCGGACGGGGCCGCCTGGCTCGCCTCGGCAGGAACGTATCCGCGAAGCACGCTCGCCCTCTGGGAGGAGCGGCCGGACGCACCGGTCGTGCTGCCCTGCGGGGCGGTCTTCGACGTCGTCAGCGCGCCGTCGACGTTCGGCCGGCGAATGCTCGACCGGCTGTGGGACGACGGCCCGGGCTCGGGCCCGGTCGCGGAGTTCCGGGGGCGGATCCTGCTGTTCGCCGCCCCGGGGACGGCTCAGCGGCTCCCCGCCCTGCTGGAGTGGGAGGAGTGGGGCGCGCGGGACAGCCGGGACACCAGCCGGACGGACGCGGTGCCGCCGCTGCTCTGCCATGGCACCGGCGACGCCGTGACCGTCCCTGCTCCGTCGGAGAGCACCGCCCCCACC
>NZ_POUC01000959.1 GCF_002891435.1 Streptomyces cahuitamycinicus | reverse complement strand
GCGGCGGCGTACGCGGCGATCGGCGACGACCGTCCCGAGCGCATCGCCGGCGCGGCACTGCTCGGGGCGCCGAACGGGGTGTGGCTGGGCATCCCGCTCGGCCTGCTCGTGCCGTGGGACGGACGCGCTACGGGCGAACTGATCCGATTCCTGCCGGACCCGCTGGACGACCTGCTCGGTGCCGGGTCCGAACGGCCGGTGACCTTGAGCAGGCTGGCCGAGCTGGACGGCCGGGTGTGGCTGCTGGTGGTGGCGGCGGGGTTGACGATGCTGCTGGCCGGTGTGCTGACGGGAGCACGGACGCCGGTCGGCGATGAGCCCGGTGCGCTGCGTTTCGCGGGGCGGTGCGCTCTGCGGCTGGGGCTCGCGACGGCGCTCGCCCTGCCGTTGCTCGCCTGGCTGACGGACGTGTCCGTGACCGCCTCCCTGTCCGTGCTCGGCTTCGATGCCTTCGGCGGGGGCATCGAGCTGCACGGCCACCTGGGCCTGGCCCTGCTGCTGGGCGCGGTGTGGGGC
>NZ_POUC01000095.1 GCF_002891435.1 Streptomyces cahuitamycinicus | reverse complement strand
GGGAGGGCCGGCCGAGCCGGTCGCGGTCGTCGGGGTCGGCTGCCGTCTGCCCGGCGGGGCGCACGGCCCGGACGGCTACTGGCGGCTGCTCAGCGAGGGGGCCGACGCGATCCGGCGCGTCCCGGAGGACCGCTGGCGCGACTTCACCGCGTTCCCGCCCGCCGACGCGCATCCGTACGGCGGCTATCTCGACGACATCGCCGGATTCGACGCGGACTTCTTCCGCATCACCCCGCGCGAGGCCGCGGTGATGGATCCCCAGCAGCGGATCCTGCTGGAGGTCGTCCGCGAGGCACTCGACCATGCCGCCGTGCCGGCCGGGGCCCTGGCGGGTACGGCCACGGGCGTGTTCGTCGGCATCTCGGCGCCGGAGTACGGGCAGCTCACGGGCGCCGACCCGGCCGCCGTCGACCCCTGGGCGCCGGCCGGAGGCGCACTGAGCGTCGCGGCCGGACGGCTCTCCTACGTCCTGGACACGCGGGGGCCGAGCCTGGCCGTCGACACGGCCTGCTCCTCCTCGCTGGTCGCCGTGCACCACGCCTGCGTCAGCCTGCGCACAGGCGAGTGCGACACGGCCGTCGCCGCAGGGGTCAACCTGCTGCTGTCGCCGGCCGTCACGGTCGCGTTCCGGCGGGCGGGCGCCCTCGCACCGGACGGCAGGTGCAAGCCGTTCTCGGCGGCGGCCGACGGGATCGGCCGCGGCGAGGGCTGCGCGGCCGTGATCCTGAAACGGCTGTCCGACGCCGAACGGGACGGCGACCGGGTGCTGGCCGTCGTCCGCGCCACCGCGGTGAACTCCGACGGCCGCTCGAACGGCCTCATGGCACCCAACCCGGCCGCCCAGCAGGCGTTGCTGGAGAGGGCGTACGCGCAGGCCGGGTTCGCCGCGGAGCACGTCGACTACGTCGAGGCGCACGGCACCGGCACGCCGCTGGGCGACCCGATCGAGGCGGGCGCCCTCGGCGCGGTGCTGGGCGCGGACAGGGACCCCGACCAGCCGCTGCTGCTGGGATCCGCCAAGGGCAACCTCGGTCATCTGGAGTCGGCGGCGGGCATCGCGGGCCTGGTGAAGACCGTGCTCGCCCTGCACCACGACACCATCCCGCCGTCCCTGCACTGCGAGCGGGGCAGCTCTCTCACCGATCCGCGGCTGCGGGTGGTGACCGAGCCGGAACCCTGGCCTCGCTACGGGGGCACGGCCGTCGCGGGCGTCTCCGGGTTCGGCTTCGGCGGCACCAACGCCCATGTGGTGCTGGAGGAGGGGCCGCCCGGTCTGCTCCCGGTGCGACCGGCGGAGGAACCGGCCGCCCGCGTGCACCTGCTCTCCGACCTCGACGTCGAGCGTCTCCGCGACACGGCGGGCAGGCTCGCCGACCGGCTGCGCGACCGTCCCGCGCACCCCGCCGACGTGGCCCGGACCCTGGCCGGGCGCACCGGCCGAGGACCCGCGCGGGCCGCTGTGGTCGCCCGCGACCGGGCAGACCTGGTCGACGCCCTGGGCGAGTTTGCGGCCGGGCGACCGGACGCGCGGGTGACGACGGGTGAGCGCGACCGGGTGGGGCGCGGCCCGGTGTGGGTGTTCTCCGGCTACGGCAGCCAGTGGCCCGGCATGGGGCGGCGGCTGCTGGCCGAGGAACCCGCGTTCGCCGCCGCCGTCGAGAAGCTCGACCCGCAGCTCGCCCCGGAGTGCGGCCTGTCCCTGTACGACCACCTGTCCTCGGGCGACGGTCTCGAACGTCTGGAGGTCGCCCAACCGGTCCTCTTCGGAGTTCAGTTGGCGCTCGCCGAGCTGTGGCGCTCCTACGGTGTCGAGCCCGCCGCCGTGATCGGCCACTCGATGGGCGAGGTGGCGGCGGCGGTGTGCGCGGGCGCCCTGGACGTGACGGACGGGGCGCGTGTCATCGCCGTACGGGCCCGGCTGCTGAGCGGCCTGCGCGGCGGTGCGATGGCCGTGGTGGACCTGGACGACACCGAACTGTGCATGCTGGCGCAGGACTTCCCTGAGGTGCATGTCGCCGTGCACTCCTCTCCCCGGCAGAAGGTCGTCACCGGTGAGGAGGCGGCGGTGGCCGGGCTCGTGCGCCGGCTGGAGGGGCGGGGCCGGGCGGCGCGGGCCATGCGAGTGGTGGGCGCCGGGCACTCGCCGCAGGTGGACGGGCTGCTGCCGGAGCTGGTGGACGCGCTGTCCGGCATCCGGGCACGCCGGCCCCGGGTCCCGGTCCACTCCACGGTCCTCGACGACCCGCGCGGGGACTGCCTCTTCGACGCCGCGCACTGGGCGGCCAACCTGCGGCGGCCGGTACGGCTGGACCGGGCGCTCGCGTCGGCCGCGGCCGACGGCCACACGGCCTTCGTGGAGATCTCCCCCCATCCGGTGCTGGCCGGGGCCGTCGCCGACACCGTGCCCGGCGCTCTCGCCCTGGCCACGCTGCGCCGGGACGCCGACGGTTCGGCGGCGTTCGCCGGGCAGTTGGGCTCCCTGTACGCGGCAGGGCAGCGGCTTCCCGTGCCTCCGGGGCGGGTCATCGACCTGCCGCTGCCCCGGTGGCGGCACGTACGGCACTGGTGGACGGACGGCCGGGCCGCTCGCACCGAGCCGCTGCCGGAGGAACCTCCCGCCGCGGTGACCGAGCCCTCCTCGGTCCTGGCCCGGTTGACCCACCACATCGCCGCCGTCACCGGTCATTCCCCCTCCCGCGTCACCCCGGGCACCGCGTGGACCGATCTCGGGCTGGACTCGCTGATGGCCGTCCGTGTCCGCACGGCGGTGGAGCGGGAGTTCGGCGTCGAAGTGCCCCTGCGCGACCTGTTCGCCGCCGTCACCGTCGAGGACGCCGCCCTCCGCGTCGAGCGCGCCCTCCCCCGCGGCGACACCCCCGTTCGGCCGCTGCGCTCCACCGGCTCGCGGCCCCCGCTGTTCCTCGTCCACGCCGCCGGCGGCCCGGTCAGCGTGTACCGGACGCTCACCGAGCGCCTCGGCGAAGACCAGCCGGTGTACGGACTGGAGCGGATCGAGGAGGCCGGGACCGTGCCCGAGAAGGCACGGCGCTACGCCGAGGCGGTCAAGGCCGTCCACCCCGACGGCCCCTGCCTGCTGGGCGGTTGGTCCTTCGGCGGCTTCGTCGCCCAGGAGACCGCGCGGCAACTGACCACGGCCGGGCGGGAGGTGCGGCTGGTCGTGCTCATCGACTCCGTACGGCCCCTCCCCCGCCCGGGGCTGACGCGCGCGGACCGGATCCGGGCGCACTTCGAGGGCTTCGCCCGCCACGTCACCGACGCCTACGGGGTGCGTCTGGAGCTGCCGTACGACGAACTCGTGGCCACGGAGGACGACGCGGCGCGGATCGACACCGTGCTGCGGGCCCTGCGCGAGGCCGCCGACGTGCCGCCCGCGGCGCTGGAGCACCAGCGCGCCTCCTACCTCGACATGGGCGTCGGCGAGTCGCACCGCCCCGGCGGCTATGCCGGGCCGGTGGTCCTCTACCGGGCCACCGAAGCCGCCCCGCACACCGTGCGCGACCCTGCGTACGAGCGGGAGGACCCGGCGCTGGGCTGGGACGAGGTGTGCCCACGTCTGCAGGTGGTGCCGGTGCCCGGTCACCATCTGTCACTGCTCGATCCGCCGCACGTCGACGAGATCGCCACCCACCTGAGCCGGATGCTCGCCGAGCCGTCCCCCTGACCCGGATGCTCGCCGAGCCGTCCCCTGACATGGAACCAGAGGAGCCGTCATGCCCGACCTGCCGCAGAAGCCCGCCGCCGGAGTGTCCCGGCGTACCGTCGCCAGAGCGGCTGCCGCCGCCGGTGTCGCCGCCCTGTTCGGAGCCGCGGCAACGGCGCCTGCCCGGGCGGCCACCCGTCTCGGACCCCGCACACGGGACGTGACCGTGCCTTCCGCCGCTCTCGGCCGCAGCGCGCCGGTCCGGCTGATCCTGCCGTCGGACTTCGAGACGCGCCCGGAGAAGAAGTACCCCGTGCTGTACCTGCTGCACGGCGCCCACGACGACTACACGTCCTGGACCCGCGAGACGGACATCGAGGCGTTCACCGCCGGCCGCGATCTGATCGTGGCGATGCCGGACGCGGGCCCCACCGGCATTCCGAGCGTCTGGCGCGGCGGCCCCGACTACGAGACGTTCCAGGTGAAGGAGGTGCCGGCGCTGCTGGCCCGCGACTACCGGGCCTCCGGCGTACGGGCGGTCGCGGGCGTCTCCACCGGCGGCTACGGGGCGATGGCGCACGCGGCCCGCCACCCCGGGGCGTTCACCGCGGCGGCCTCCTACAGCGGCATCCTCGACACCACGGCCCCCGGTGTTCCCACCATCATGGACGCGATCGTGGCCCGTGAGAACCTGCCGGCCGCGTCCCTGTGGGGCAATCCGGTGTTCAACCTCCTGACCTGGCGGGACTTCAACCCGCGCGCCCGCGTCACCGGGTTGCGCGGCACCGCGCTCTACGTGTCGCAGGGCAGTGGAGTGGGGGGCGGCGGCGATCCGCTGCCCGGGATACTGGAAGGCGCCCTGTGGCCCTCGGCCCAGGGCTTCGCCCGCACGCTGGCCCTGATGGGGATCCCGGCCACCACGCACCTCTACCGGGGCGGTGGGCACGACTGGGCTCACTGGAAGCCGGAGTTCACGGCCTCGTGGCCTATCCTCGCCCGTGCACTGGGTGTGCCCGAGTGACGGGGGTGCCGTCGGGGCACGGAACGGAGCGGAGGGGTCGTCCGTCCAACACGGGACTTCCCACTCGCCCCACGGGCGTCAGCCCGCGGGTGAGCCGCTTCCGGTCGAAAGGAGGGTCCGTGATGGCTGTGCCCACCCCGCACGGCGTGCCGGACCGCCCCACTGCGCCGCCACAGCTCCCGCCCGAGCTGGCGGAGCTGCTGCGGGCCAATCTGGCGGCCGTCGCCGACGAGGTGGAGGAGGAGGTCTGCCGCCAGGTCCCCGAGTACGCGCGGCCCGCCGACGGGACCTACCGCCAGAACCTGCGGTCCGGGGTCGTGCAGGCGCTGACCCTGTTCGTCGATCACATCGCCGACCCGCGCGACGACGGGGGCGCGATCGCGGCGACCTACTACGAACTGGGGCGGGGTGAGGCCCTGGAGGGCCGCAGCCTGGACGCGCTGCAGTCCGCGCTGCGGATCGGCGGCCTGCGCGCCTGGCGGCTGATGGGCCGTACGGCGGAGGAACTCGGGCTGGACTCCGCGGTCGTGGCCGCGCTGGGGGAGCTGGCGTTCCGGACCGTGCACGAGGTCGCCCAGGCGGCCGCGTCCGGCTACGCGGAGGCCCAGCTGCGCAGCTCCGACGAGCTGGAGCGGCGCCGCAAGCGGCTGCTCGACCTGCTGCTGGAGGACGGGCCGGTGGCGCTGGAGGCCGTGCAGGACCTGGCGCACGGTGCGCGCTGGCCGGTGCCGCGGACGGTAGCCGTCGTGGCGCTCGCGGCGGCGCCGGACCGGCGCGAGGAGGACCGGCCGCTGGCGGCGGCGGGCGCGCTGGTGGACATGGGGTCACGCCCGCCGCGCATGCTGGTGCCCGACCCGGAGGGCGCGGGCGGCATCGGTGGCCGGGCGTTCACGCTGGCGCTGCGCGGCCGGCCCGCCGCGATCGGCCCGGCGGTCGCGGTCACCGAGGCCGCGCAGTCGCTGCGTCTGGCCACCCGGGCGCTCGGGCTGATGGGCCGCGGGGTGCTCCCCCGCCAGGGCGTGGTGCGCTGCTCGGAGCATCTGTCGACGCTGCTGCTGTACGGCGACGAGCCGCTGCTGGAGCGCCTGCAGGCGCGCGTCCTCGCGCCCCTCGACACAGTCTCGGCGGGGCAGCGCGACCGGCTCGCCGAGACCCTGCTGGCCTGGCTGCTCAGCGGCAGCAACGTGCCGGACGTCGCCGTACGGCTGCACATCCACCCGCAGACGGTCCGCTACCGCCTGCGTCAGCTGGACAAGCTCTTCGGTGACGCTCTGCACGATCCGGAGACCCGCCTCGACCTCATTCTCGCATTGCGCGCGGAATCACTGCATACACGGCAGAACTGACTGCCCGGTTTCGGCGGCGTACTCAATCGGCGACAAAAATCGGCGGGGTTTCCATAATCCCGTCCATAACAACAGGCGGGGAAAAGCCCATACGTTCGGGGCGTCCTTTTTCGCAGGCGCTTCACGCGCCTCCCACGCGGAGGATCCCCCATGCGTATCCGTATATGTCTCGCTGCGCTCTCACTGGCAGGCGGGGCCGGACTCACCACCCTCGCGGCTCCCCCGGCCATGGCCGCGGCCTGCTCGGACGTCGAGGTCGTCGCAGCCCGCGGCACCTTCGAGCCGGGCACGCTCGGCTTCATCGTCGGCGACCCGGTGTATTCCGCGCTGCAGAAGAAAGCAGCGGGCAAGAAGCTGTCCAGCTACAAGGTGAACTATCCCGCCGACCTCTCCCCCACATCGGCGGCGCAGGGCAATCTGGACCTGGTGAACCATGTGAAGAGCCAGGCCGCCGCCTGCCCGAGTCAGAAGTTCGTTCTCGTCGGCTATTCGCAGGGCGCGAACGTCGTCGACAACTCGATCGGTATCAGCAGCGCCGGTGCGGTGGTCGGCAGCCCCATCGTGGCCACGCTGCCGGCGGCCGTGGAGCCGAAGGTCGCCGCGGTGCTGCTGTTCGGCAACCCGATCCGGGCGCTCGGCAAGAGCGTCACCGGCACCTACCAGAGCCGCACGCTCGACCTCTGCGCCCAGGGCGACCCCGTCTGCGAGAACGGCGGGAACGACGTCGGGGCGCACCTGAGCTACCGGGACGACGCCGAGGAGGCGGCCACGTTCGCCGCGGGCAGGCTCTGAGCCGTCGTCACACGAAGGGGCCCGGGAGGAAATCCTCCCGGGCCCCGGGCGTGCGTACGGACACCTCCTAGGGCTGGCGCGGTGCCTGTGCGAAGTCGGCGAGGCTGGTGGAGACGGGCTCCGGTTCGCCGTCGTTCTGCACCGGCGCAGCGGTCAGGACGTCGAGGTGCTGGTAGCCGTCGGCGATCACGGGGTGCAGTTCGGCCGGGGCCCGGCCGGCCAGCAGGCCCTCGCCGGCGAGCACGGTGAGCACGGGGTTGGCCTTGAGCCCCTCGGGATGGACGACGAGCTTCTTCACCTGCGGGGACGTGGCCAGCTGGATGTCCGTGACCAGTTTGGTCGGGAAGTACTGTTCGGTGAAGTCCAGCGGCTGCTCGGCCAGGCTGCGTGCCAGTTGCCGTATGTCGGTGACCTCCTCGCGGGCGCCGGTGAACGGAGTGCCGTCGGCCGAGCGGTAGCCCGGGTCGTCCGGGTCGCCGACACGGTCGTAGTTGCGCCAGGTGTAGAGCGGGCCCCGCGGCCGGTCCGGGATGGCCTTGTACGCGGTGCCGTACGGCCCGGCCTGCTGGTCACCGCCGTTGGCGACGGGGAAGCTCTTGTCGGCCACCGGTCCGCCGTCGAAGAAGCCCACGCTGGTCTGCAGGAACGCCAGCGGCACGGAGTTGTCGTCCAGCAGGGCCCCGAGCACGGCCCCGTTGGTGAGCCGGAAGTCCTTCACCCCGGGCCTGCCGCTGAGGAAGGCGGCGGTGTCCTTGGCGAACAGGAAACGGTTGGTGGCCTCGACGTTGAGGCCGGAGGGCAGGTAGCGGGGCAGGTCGGCCTCGCCCTCCAGGTCGTTGAGGGCGCCGAGACCGGCGATGCCGAGCAGGGTCATGGTCTCGGGGTTGAGCAGCACCGGCGCGGAGAGGGTGCGCGGCAGCAACCCGCTGTCCAGCCCGGCCTGCACGACGCCGTGGCCCAGGCCGATGTCAGGCAGGTTGGTGTCGTCCGGGATGCTGCCGCTGAGGTCGGCCAGTGAGGTGGAGACGGTCGTGTCGAGGGCGAAGTAGCCGGCGCACTGGTTGTACCCGGCGTCCGCCGTGGTGGCGCGGTTGCCGTCGAAGTCGGCCGCGGCGAAGTACCCGGTGATCACGCCGCCCAATGAGTGCCCGCCGCACAGCACCTTCTGCTTGCGCTGCGCCTGGGAGGGCAACTCGGCGGTCAGCAGGTCGTACTGGTCGCGTACGGTCTGCTCGATCCCGAGCTTCGCCATCCAGCCCAGCTGCGCGTTGCCGGCGAAGCCGGCGAAGGTCCGGCCGCCGACCTGCTTGCCGCGGTAGTAGTAGTCGACCGCGGTGTGCTGGTCGCCGGAGGCGATGCCGGTGCGGTCCTCCAGGCAGTTGGAGCGCCGGTCCAGCGCCCAGAACTCGATGTGCCGCCCCTGATCGGCGGCGCGCTCGACGGTGTTGCGGGCGACGCTGTCGAAGGCCCCGGCCCCTTCCAGGATGCCGGGCTGGGCGATGAGGATCCGGTCGGCGTCGGCCGACGCGGCCGGCCCGGCGGCGGAGCGGTAGCGCAGGTACGACAGCCAGTCGCAGGCGGCCGGGCGAGGTCCCGCCGACTCCGGCAGCGGCACCTTCACCCGCACCATCGACTCCGTCACTCCGGTCACCGGCGACGTCGACGTCACGGGCGTCTCGGTGCGCGCCCCGTCGGCGTGGGCGCCCGGGGCGGCGGCCGTGAGTGTTCCGGCGCTCAGCAGCACCGCCAGCACGGCGCCGCGCCACTTCCTTCTGTACATACGGTTCATGTCCATGCCACGGACGCTAGGGCGGTGGCCCGCTCGCTCTCAGGCAGTGCTGATGAGAACTCAGCTTCCGGATCGCGCCTTGTCACCGGCGCACAGCGCGGCCCGGCGCGGCCCGGAGAACGGGTCCGTACCGCTTCTGGACGCCACCGAGCTGCGAACCGGCCGTTTCGGGAGCATGGTGGGGCTATGGACGGTCAACCCCCTGTGGTCGTGCAGCCGCCCGCGACGGACGGCGGACGGCTGGTGACCATCCACGGCGAGCGCATGGGCGTCGCCTACAGCCTCTTCGACGTACTGGACCTGTTGCACCGCGAGGGCCTGCCCACGGCGGACACGGCCGTCGACGACACCGAACTGATCGAGTGGCAGGGCGGCGGCCCGTACGACTGGAACAGCGGCGCGCCCGACGAGGCGTGAGCCCTCGCGCCCGCTGCCGACGTTCCCTTCCGGGCATGCCCCGGCCAGACCGGTGCTCGGACCGCGCACGGGCCGAGCGCGCACCGTGCCTCGTGGGGCCGGGCCACGAGCGAAATGAACACCGGCACGTTCGACGAGGCCCGAGCCCTCACACTTCGGCCGGGCCGACGCGGGCCGGAGAACGCCGTCGGCACCAAGCGCGGCCCTCCGGCACTCCGTACGGCTCGGAGAACCGGCGACCTGCCCCTGGGATCCGACGCTCCCGGCGCCGCAGGCCCTGCCCCGGCGCAGGGGAACCGCCCGGAGATCCCGGACCCTCTCCGGGCAGGGGAACCGCCCGGAGATCCCGGACCCTCCAGGCAGGAGAAGCGCCCGAACCCCAGGCCCTCTCCAGGCAGGAGAACCGCCCGAACCCCGGCCCTCAGCCAGGGTCGGCCTGTGCGCCCTCGGCGAGCCGGTCCAGGCGGGCGCGATGGGCGGGGGTCAGTCTCAGGCCGGCCGCTGGGAGGTTCTCCTCCAGGTGCTCGATCCGGGCCGTGCCCGGGATCGGCAGGACGACCGGCGCACGGTCGAGGAGCCAGGCGAGCGAGACCTGTGTGGGCGTGGCACCGAGCTCGGCCGCCACGGCGGCGATCTCGCCCTCGGCCCCCGTCTTCCCCCAGGCCACGGGCCGCCACGGCAGGAAGGCGATACCGGCCGCCGCACAGGCGTCGAGCACCGGCTCGTGCTCCCGGTCGAGCAGGTTGTAGCGGTTCTGCACGCTCACGACGTCGACGAGTTCCCTGGCCCGCTCCAGCTCCTCGACGCTGACCTCCGGCAGCCCGACCCTGCCGACCAGGCCTTCGGCCTGGAGCTCCCGCAGGGTGCCGAGCTGGTCGGCGAGCGGTGTGTCGGGGTCGATGCGGTGCAGCTGGAGCAGTTCGATCCGCTCGGTCCGCAGCCGGCGCAGGGCCTGCCGGACCTGGTCACGCAGGATCTCCGGCCGTCCGTCGAGCTTCCAGTCGCCGCCGGGGCCGGTGCGCGCGACACCGACCTTGGTGGTGATCAGCAGGCCCTCCGGGTAGGGGTGCAGAGCCTCGGCGAGGAGCTCCTCGTTGGCTCCGCCGCCGTACAGGTGCGCCGTGTCGATCAGCGTGACGCCCAGCTCCACGGCCCGCCGGGCCACCGCGAGGGCGTTCTCCCGGTCGGGGCCGGGTCCGGTGGGCAGATGCATGGCTCCGAAACCGAGCCGGCGTACGTCCAGATCTCCGCCGATGCGGAACGTCGATGACATGAGCCGCCGCCTCCCCCTCTGCTCAAGGGGCAACGGTAACAGTGCAGTTGGCGAGGGCGCCGATGGCGGCGGCACCTCGTCCCGCCGGGGGCGGGGGCCGTTCGACGAGCCGTTGCGGGTACCCGGGGATACGCTGCGCGAAAATGACTTTTGCCCCCTTCTGGGAGGTTCTCATGGCATCGCGCCTCAACCCGTACCTCAGCTTCAACGGTGACGCCCGGCAGGCGATGGAGTTCTACAAGGAGGTCTTCGGCGGCACGCTCAACCTCAACAGCTACGGAGAGTTCGGGCAGGCGGACGCCCCGAACGCCGACAAGATCATGCACGGCATGCTGGAAACCACCAGCGGCTTCACCCTGATGGGCGCCGACAACCCGCCGGGCATGGAGTCGGAGCAGGGCAGTTCCTACTCCGTGAGCCTCAGCGGCGACGACGACGGCGAGCTGCGCGGCTACTGGGAGAAGCTGTCCGAGGGCGGTTCGGTGTCGGTGCCGCTGGAGAAGCAGATGTGGGGCGACGTGTTCGGCATGTGCACGGACCGCTTCGGCGTCCCCTGGATGGTCAACATCAGCACGGAGGAGTGAGCAACCGGGCGTGACGGTCCGGGACCGTCACGCCCGAGGCCGCCCGTACCCACCCTTCGGCACCGGTGCGTACGGGCGGTCTTCTTTTGTTGGTACGTCCTGACAAACCTGTTGACAACCCCCTGAGACGCCCGCATAGTACCTGCCACTAGAGCGCGCTAGTGACGCGCTCCAGTCTCCGTACGCAGGGGTCCGCACCCAGGACCACCACACCACCCATGACCGCCGCCGTCGTCGGCGTCCTGCTCGCCGCGGGCTGCTCCAGCGGCTCCGGCGGGAAGAAGTCCGAGGCCGGCGGCACCGGCGCCGCCGCGGGCAAGGCCACCACCCCGCGGATGACCGTCGCCCTGATCACCCACGCCGCGCCGGGCGACACCTTCTGGGACCTGATCCGCAAGGGCGCCCAGGCCGCCGCCGCGAAGGACAACATCAAGCTCGTCTACTCCAGCGACCCCGCCGCCGGGAACCAGGCCAACCTCGTACAGAACGCCATCGACCAGAAGGTCGACGGCATCGCCCTCACCGCCGCCAAGCCCGACGCGATGAAGGCCGTGGTGGCGAAGGCCAAGGCGGCCGGCATCCCCGTCGTCGGCTTCAACTCCGGCCTGGACGAATGGAAGGAGCTCGGCATGCTCGAGTACTTCGGCCAGGACGAGAACATCGCGGGACAGGCGTTCGGCGAGCGCCTCGGCCAACTGGGCGCCAAGCACGCCGTCTGCGTCATACAGGAGCAGGGCCAGGTCGCGCTGGAGGCCCGCTGCGCCGGACTGAAGAAGGGATTCGAGGGCACGACGGAGAACTTGTACGTCAACGGCACGGACATGCCCTCGGTGAAGTCGACGCTGACCGCCAAGCTCCAGAAGGACTCCTCCATCGACCAGGTCGTCACGCTCGGCGCCCCGGTCGCCCTCACCGCCGTGCAGTCGGTGAAGGATGCGGGCAGCAAGGCGCAGGTCGCCACGTTCGACCTCAGCAAGGACCTCGTCCGGGCCATCCAGGACGGCGGCATCGAGTTCGCCGTCGACCAGCAGCCCTACCTCCAGGGCTACCTGGCGGTGGACGCACTGTGGCTGTACAAGACCAACGGCAACGTCAGCGGCGGCGGCACCGCTCCCGTCCTCACCGGACCGGCCTTCGTCACGAAGGACAACGTCGACAGCGTCGCGGAGTTCGCCGAGAAGGGCACGCGCTGACGGTACCGGGCGCCGGGACCACCCGTGTCAGGCGGGACCCGGCCCTGCCGGGACCGGGCCGCTCGTCCCCCGCACCACCAGCTTGGGATCGAGCACCGCCTCCCGCGGCTCCCGTTCCCGCTCTTCCAGCCGCTCGACGGCGAAGCGGACGGCGTGCTCGGCCATCAGCAGGGCGTCCTGGCGGACGGTCGTCAGGCCGACCGGCATCAGGTGGGAGAGGTGGCTGTCGTCGTAGCCCACGACGGACAGATCGCGCGGGACCTCCACACCCGCCCGGGTCACCGCCATCAGCAGACCCATCGCGCAGCGGTCGTTGCCGGCGAGGACGGCCGTCGGCAGCGGCCGTCCGCCGTCCCGCTCGGCCAGGAGCAGGCGGCCGGCCTCGATGCCGGACTCCTCGGTGTGGTGACCGGGAATCACCCGCGCTTCGGCCTGCAGCCCGTGGCGGCGCATCGCGGCCCGGTAGGCCCGTCGGCGCTCCGCCGCGCCGGGGCCGCGCCCGCCGTCGATGTGCACGATCCGGCGGTGCCCGAGCTCCACCAGGTGGTCCATGGCCTGCCGGACGCCCTTGCCCTCGGCAGAGTGCACGAAGTCGACCCGGGCCCGGGGCACCCGGCGGCTGACCGACACGGCGACCGTGCGCTGCCCGAGTTCGTCCAGGAAGGCGGGCTCGGAGTCCGGGCCGAGCAGGATCACCGCCTCGCAGCGGTGGCTGAGCAGCGCCTCGACCGCCTTGGCCTCGCTGCGGCCGTGGGTCGCCCCGGAGAGGAGCACGTCGTAGCCGAGGCGTTCGGCCTCGGGGTAGATGCCCGTGATGAGGTCCGTGTGGAAGGTCTGCTGCACGGTGAACATCACACCGAGCGTGCGGCTGCGACCACGGGCCAGCAGCCGGGCCGCGCTGTCGGGTCGGTAGCCGATCTCGTCGGCCACGCGCAGGACCCGTTCCCGGGTCTCCTGACCGGCTCCGGCCTGGTTGCGGAAGACGATCGAGACAAGTGCTCGGGAGACGCCCGCCTTCTCGGCGACGTCCGCCATCGTGGGCCGCCGCCTGCCCGATGCATCCACCTGTGAACCCACCCTCCGACGCCGCACACCTTACGGGGTGCCCCGCACGCAACCCCCTACAGGATCCTGCGATCCCCCGGCGACAAGCTATTGACATGACATTTACACAGGGGTCATCGTACTCGAACTAGAGCGCGCTAGTAGCGCGCGCCAGCGAGTGGAAACGCAGCGCGAAGGACACCGCCATGGCAATAACGCCTCCCACTCCCCGTACCACCGTCGGCAACCTGCGCCACAGGTCCGCTCCCGCCCCCTGCCACGTCTGCACCGACCTGCGCCGTACGCGTGAGCTCCTGGCCGACTGCGGTCTGCCGGGTACCCGGCGGCCGAACTTCGACAGGTAGGGAGCGGCCATGGACGCACCTTCGTGAAGCGGTACGTCCCCGAGACCAAGGGGCGCACGCTCGAAACGCTCGAGGCGGAGCTCCGTGCGCGCTTTTCCTGACCACCCTCCGAGGAGTTGAGCATGACCGTACATGTAGGCGTCATCGGCGCCGGAATGATCGGCCAGGACCACATCCGGCGACTCACCGAGGTCGTCACCGGTGCCGCCGTCACGGCCGTGGCGGACGTGGACGCCGGGCGCGCCGCCGAGGTGGCCGCCCGGGCCGGTGCCGTCTCGCTGCCCACCGGCGCGGACCTGGTCGCCTCCCCCGACGTGGACGCCGTCCTCGTCACGTCCTGGGGGCCCACCCATGCCGAGCACGTCCTGAACGCGATCGTCGTCGGCAAGCCGGTGTTCTGCGAGAAGCCGCTGGCCACGACCGCCGAGGACTGTCTGCGGATCGTGGAGGCCGAGCGGGCGCACGGCCGCCGGCTGGTGCAGGTCGGCTTCATGCGCCGCTTCGACGCGGGCTACCGCCGGATGAAGGAGGTGCTGTCGACCGGTTCGCTCGGGGCTCCGCTGATGGTGCACTGCGCCCACCGCAACCCGGCCGTGCCGGAGTCGTACCACTCCGCCATGGCCGCCCAGGACACGGCCGTGCACGAGATCGACGTGCTGCGCTGGCTGCTCGACGACGAGATCGTCTCCGCGCAGGTGGTCACCCCGCGCGCCACGAGCAAGCGGTTCGCGCATCTGAAGGACCCGCAGATCATGATCTTCGAGACGGCGTCAGGCGTCCGGATCGACCTGGAGGTCTTCGTCAACTGCCAGTACGGCTACGACATTCAGTGCGAGGTCGTCGGCGAGGACGGCCTGGTCCGGCTGCCCGACCCGGCCGCGGTCGGGATCCGCACGGCCGCCCGGCATGGCACGGGCGTGCTGCAGGACTGGAAGGACCGGTTCGCGGAGGCCTTCGACACCGAGTTCCGCGAGTGGGTCACCTCCGTGGCGGCCGGCACCGAGCCCACCGGCCCGTCCTCCTGGGACGGTTACGCCGCCACTGTCATCACCGACGCAGCCGTCCGGTCGCTGGAGGCCGGCGGCGGAGCCGTCACCACCGACATGAAGCCCCGGCCCGCGTTCTACGGAGACACCGCGTGAAGATCGCCCTCGACCCGTACATGTTCCGCTCCCTGCCGATCGACGAGATGGTGCGCACGGTCGCCGAACTCGGCTACGAGTACATCGAGTTGTCGCCACGCGCGGACTTCATGCCGTTCTTCGTGCACCCGCGTGCGGACGACGCGCGGGTGCGGGAGCTCAAGCAGTCGCTGCGCACGCACGGCGTGCGCTTGTCCTCGGTGCTGCCGCTGTACAAGTGGTCCTCGCCGGACGAGACCGAGCGGCAGGCGGCCGTCCGCTACTGGAAGCGGATGATCGAGATCACCGCGGACCTCGAATGCCCGCTGATGAACTCGGAGTTCAACGGCCGCCCGGAGCGCGCCGCCGAGAGCGAGGCCGCGTTCTGGCGCTCGCTGGAGGAGTTGCTGCCGGTGTTCGAGCGCGAAGGCATCGCCCTGAACCTGGAGGCCCACCCGGACGACTTCTGTGAGGAGAACACCCCGGCCGTCGATCTCGTCCGCGCGATCGACAAGCCGTGGGTGAACTACCTGTACTGCGCACCGCACACCTTCCACCTCTCGGGCGCCGACCCGTCGGCGGACATCGCCGCGATGATGCGCTACGCCGGTGACAGGCTGCGGCACGTGCACATCGCGGACTCCTTCAACCACAAGGGTTCCAGCGGCCTGCGCTACATCTTGAACCCGCCGGGCACCCCGGCCCGGATCCACCAGCATCTCGACATCGGCCAGGGCGAGGTCGACTGGGACGTCTTCTTCGGCACCCTGCGCGAGCTGGGCTTCGACGGGGTCGCCACGGCCTGCGTGTTCGCCTGGGAGGAGCGGGCCCGTCAGTCCTCGGCGTTCATGCTGGACCGCATCCGCAAGGAGCTGGCCGCATAGGGGTGCCTTCCGGGAGCGTCAGGAGTCGGTGAGGATCACGAGCTCCTGCGTCGCCCGGGTCATCGCCACATAGTGGTCGACGGCGCCCTCGACGCCGTCGCCGAAGTTCTCCGGGTCGACGAGGACGACCAGGTCGAACTCCAGCCCCTTCGACAGCTCCGGGGTCAGCGACCGGACGCGGGGTGAGACCGGCCGGAACGTGGGGTCGCCGATCACACAGGCGATCCCCTCGGCGTGTCCGGCCAGCCATGTGGCGAGGACGGTGTGCAGCTCCGTGGTGGATCCGTGCCGGACGGGGACGCCGCCGCTGCGCACGGACGTGGGCACGTTGGCGTCCGGCAGCGCGGCCCGGATGACCGGCTCGGCCTCCGCCATGATCTCCGCGGGCGTGCGGTAGTTGATGCTCAGCGAGGCCACCTCGACCCGGTCGAGACCGACCCGCTCCAGCCGTTCCCGCCACGACTCCGTGAAGCCGTGCCGGGCCTGGGCGCGGTCCCCGACGATGGTGAAGCTGCGCGACGGGCAGCGCAGCAGCAGCATCTGCCATTCCGCGTCGGTCAGTTCCTGCGCCTCGTCCACGACGATGTGCACGAACGGTCCGGCGAGCCGGTCCGGGTGGGCGGTCGGCAGGGCGCTCTCGTCGGCCAGGGAGTTGCGCATGTCCTGCCCGTGCAGCATGACCAGCACGCCTTCGCCGTCGTCGTAGGTGTGGGCCTCCAGCAGATCGTCGATGACGTCGGCCATACGCTCCTGCTGCGCGGCCATGGCGGCCTCCTGCCGGCGCTTGCGCCGGGATGCCTCCGGGTCGCCGAGCCGCTGGCGTGCCGCGTCCAGCAACGGCAGGTCGGACACGGTCCAGGCCTGGGCCTCCTCGCGTTGCAGGGTGCGCACCTCCGTGCGGCTGAGCCAGGGCGCGCACATCCTCAGATAGGCGGGAACGGACCAGAGGTCCCCGACCAGGTCGGTCGCCTCCAGCAGCGGCCAGGCACGGTTGAAGGCCGTGAGCAGCTCCCGGTCCCGTGACAGCGCCTTGCGGAGCAGCTCGTCCGGTACGTCGCCGTCGTGCTTGTCCACGAGGATCGTGAGGAGTTCCTCCCAGACATGGTCGCGTGCCTCGTTGTGCGGCGTGCCGGGTTCCGCCGCCTCGAACGCCACGGCCCAGTCTCCGGCGCTCAGCCGGATGTCGGACCAGTGGGTCGTGACCGTCATCGCCTCGGTGGGCGGCTCCTCGTAGAAGCGGACGGCCTTCTCGATCGCCCCCACCATGTCCGCCGACGACTTCAGGCGGGCCGCCTCCGGGTCCTTCTCCTCCCCCGCCGTCGCCCCCTCGTCGACGAGGTCCCGCAGGATGCAGGTCTGCACGCCCTCCTCACCGAGGCTGGGCAGGACGTCTGAGACGTAGGACAGATAGGGCCGGTGCGGGCCGACGAAGAGCACGCCGCCGCGGCGGTGCTGTCCGAGGCGCGGGTCGGAGTGGAGAAGGTAGGCGGAGCGGTGCAGGGCGACGACGGTCTTGCCGGTGCCCGGGCCGCCGTCGACGACGAGGGCACCGCGGGAACCCTTGCGGATGACGGCGTCCTGGTCGGCCTGGATGGTGCCGAGCACGTCCCGCATGCGGGGCGAGCGGTTGGCGCCGAGGCCGGCGATGAAGGCGGACTGGTCGTCGAGCGCGGCATGCCCGTCGAATCCGTCGGCGGTGAACACCTCGTCCCAGTAGTCGACGATCCGGCCGTCGGTCCAGCGGTACCTGCGGCGGCTCGCCAGGTCCATCGGGTTGGCGTGGGTGGCTCCGAAGAACGGTTCGGCGGCGGGGGAACGCCAGTCGACCAGCAGCCGGCGCCCCTCGCTGTCCGTCAGGCCGAGCCGTCCGACGTACACGGGCTCGGAGCCGTCCGCGGGGACCATCCGCCCGAGGCACAGGTCCAGTCCGAAGCGGCGCAGCGCGCGCAGCCGTGCCGTGAGCCGGTGGATCTCGGCGTCCCGGTCCATGGCCTGCCTGCCCTTGCCGCCGGGTGCCCTGCGCTCGGCCTCCAGGCGGTCGGACAGTTCGGCGATGGACTGCGCGAGGCAGTCGGCCATGGCGGCGAAGTGCCGTTCGTCCCCGGCGATCGACGCCGGGGCGGCCTTGTGCGCGAGGCGGTCGGGAAGATCGAACGCGCTCGTGGTCGCAGGGGTCACGTCATACTCCCGTTTCCGCAGGTCCTGGCCCTAGGCCGGTTAGTTTGCGGCAGCCGGGGGGCCTTGCCGCAAGTCCCCCCGTGGGCTATAACTTGAGACAGGCGAGGAGAGCACTCCTCGCCTTTCTTGTTGTCCGGCGCCCGTTTCCGTGTGGCACGCTCTTCCTCCTGGCAGCGTGGAGAGGCGGCGGCATGCGCATAGGACTGCTCGGCACCGGACCCTGGGCACAGATGGCCCACGCACCCGCGTTGAGCGGGCACGAGAAGCTGGACTTCGCGGGGGTGTGGGGCCGCCGCCCGGAGGCCGCGAAGGAACTGGCGGAGCGGCACGGCGTCCGGGCCTACGACGACGTCGACGAGCTGTTCGCGGACGTGGACGCCGTCGCCGTGGCACTGCCGCCCGAGGTGCAGGCCTCACTCGCCGCCCGGGCGGCGCGGGCCGGGTGCCATCTGCTGCTCGACAAGCCGCTCGCGCTGTCGGTGGAGCAGGCGCGGGCCGTGGTCGAGGCCGCCGAGGAGGCCGGTGTCGCCTCGGTGGTCTTCTTCACGACCCGCTTCCAGCCCGGGCCGGCGGCGTGGATCGCCGAGCAGGCAGCGGTGCCGGGCTGGTTCACGGGGCGCGCCGAGTGGCTCGGGGCGGTGTTCACGAGCGAGAGCCCCTTCGCGACGCCGTGGCGGCGGGAGAAGGGCGCCCTGTGGGACGTCGGCCCGCACGCCCTGTCCGTGCTGCTGCCGGTCCTCGGCGACGTACGGCGTGTCACGGCAGCGGTGTACGGGCCCGGCGACACGGCCCATGTCGTCCTCGACCACGCGGGTGGGGCGTCGAGCACCCTCACCCTGAGCCTCACGGCGCCGCCCGCCGCAGAGGGTGCCGGCGTGGAGCTTCGGGGGGAGGCCGGGGTCACGGCGCTGCCGGACAGCTCCGACGGGGCGGTGCCCTCGTTGATGCGGGCCGCGGACGCGTTGCTCGACGCCGCCCGGACCGGCCGCCCGCACGCCTGTGACGCGGCGTTCGGCCTGAGGGTGACGGAGATCCTCACGGCGGCCCAGGACCTGCTGAACGACAGGCCCTGGTCCGCGCGGCCGGAGCGGTCGGGCGGCCCGGTTCCTACGCCGGGTCGAAGTTGAGGCGCTCCCTCACCACCGGGAAGCCGGCCTTGGCGAAGTTCGCCGCCATCGGAAAGTTGCCGCGGTCCGTGGCCGCGGCGACGAACTCAGCCCCCTGTTCGGCCAGGAAGTGCGTGCACTCGGCCAGAAGGTCGTAGGCATAGCCGTGACCGCGCCGGTCCGGCAGGACGCCGATGAAGCCGATGCAGGGGCCCGACGGATTGTGGGCCGGGATGTGGATGCCGGCCATGTCGCCCTGCGCTGTGTACGCCACCTGCCACCACTCGCGCGGCGACGGGCACCAGTGGAAGAAGTCGAGTTCCTCCTGGGCCGCCCGGTCGAGTCCGCCCTGCTCGATGGCTTTGAGCGCGTGGGCGTCCAGGGTGACGGAGTGGATGCGGCGCAGCGCGTCGAAGAACACGGCGTCGTCCGGTTCGGCGCGGAACTCCAGGCGCCCGGGCCGCTCGGGCAGACCGCAGCCGGGGGTCCAGCGGTACAGGAGGCGTTCGACGAGGAGTTCGTAGCCGGCCTTCCGGGCGGCGGTGATGCGGGTCTCGGCGGCGGCGCGCAGGGCCGGGTCGTCGCGCCAGCCGGCGGGCAGGTTCACTTCCAGTCCGACCTGCCAGGGGGCGGAGCGCAGGAGTGCGGCGCCCGCTTCCTCCTCACCTTCGGCCACGTCGAACCAGTTGAGGTTGATGGGCTCGGAGTCGTCGGGGCCGCCCCACCAGGCGCCGCGGGCGACGACACGGCCGTCGCGCAGGGCCACCCGTTTCCAGTCGGGGCGGTGCCGGGTCAGCCGGTGGCCCTCACGGGCGCCCAGCGGGTCGGGCAGGGTGTCGAAGATTTCGGCGTCGCTCGTGTCGAGCGCGCGGATGACCACATCGGTCATGGGGGTGTCCTCCGGGACGCATGCTGCTGAGAGCGCTCCCGGTCGGTCAGTCGCGGCACGCCGGCTGGGCGGGGAGGGAGCGCGGAAACGGTGGGAACTGCACGGCTCGTCCTCCTTCCGCTGGTCTCCGGGCGTGGCGCGCCACACGCTACGTGATCTCCGGCGGGCCGTCCATCGGTTTTCCGCGGCGGCTCAACGGCCCTTTGCCAGAGGCGTGTTCGGGGGTCCGGCCGAGGCCGGCGCCCTTCCGGCCGGGCTCATGGCCGCCGGTGGCGGTGCGGGCCCGGCGTGCGGCGGCCGGTCGGGCGTAGCAGCGTGGTGGTGTGAGCAGTGTGCGCGGCCGGCTGGCGCGGCGGGCCCCGGACCGGCGGGGCTGGCTGGGCGGCGCACCGCCGCCCGGCTGGGCCCGGGTGCTGCCGTCGGCGCTGCTGGTGGGGGTGTGCGCGGCGGAGCTGATCAGCCCGGAGCCGCTCGACATCGGCTTTCTGCTGGGCGCCATCCCGCCGCTGGCCGTGCTGGCGCACGGCCCGGTGGCGACGGCGGTGCTCGGCGCGCTGGTGGTGGTCGTGCTGACCGTGCCCGTCTTCAGCCTCGATGATCCCGGCAGTACGGATCTTCTGACCGTGTGCTTCGTGTCGGTGCTGAGCGTGCTGCTGTCCTACGTCCGCACCAGGCGGGACGCGCAGCTGGTCACCGAGCGGACCGTTGCCGAGGCCGCGCAGCGGGCCGTCGTGCCGCCGCTGCCGGCGCGGGTCGGGCCGGTGCGGTGCGCGGGGCTGTACCGGGCCGCGCAGCGCGGGACGCTGGTCGGCGGCGACTTCTTCGACGTACGGGCGGGCCCCTACGGCGTGCGGGCGGTGATGGGTGACGTGCAGGGGCACGGGCTGTCGGCCGTGGCCACGGTCGCGGCGCTGCTGGGGGCGTTCCGGGAGGCGGTGCTGGACCAGCCGGATCCGGAAGCGGTGGCGGCCCGGCTGGACCGGAGGCTGGCGGTGGACTCGGCGGGCGACCCGCACGCGGAGCTGTTCGCGACGGCGGTGCTGCTCGACTTCTCCGCCGACGCCCGCATCGTGCGGATCGTGGCGTGCGGGCAGGCCGGACCGCTGCTGCTGCGGGACGGACGGGCCGTCGAGCTGGACGTCGAGCCGTGTACGCCGCTCGGTCTCGGGCTCGCCGAGGCCGCCGCGCCCCGGGTCGTCTCGGTGCCGCTGCGGGCCGGGGACCGGCTTTTCCTCGCCTCCGACGGGGTGACCGAGGCCAGGGACGCGGACGGGGCCTTCTACCCGCTGGTGGAACGACTGCCGGGCCTGGCCGCCGAGGACCCGGTCGCGCTGGCCGAGCGGGTCTGGGCCGACCTCGTGCGGCACTGCCCGGACGTGCAGGACGACGTCACGATGCTGGTGCTCGCGCCGCGTCCGCGGGGCGGGATCTGAAGACAGCGGCCGGCGGCGGCCCGCGAAGCATCGCGGGCCGCCGCCGGCCGGGCCGTACGACCGGACCGGTACGTCAGTCTTTGATCTCGCACTCGTTGCCGAACGCGGGGTTGAGCAGCCGATCACATTGATCGAGTCGCCGCAGACGTTGGCGTTGACGTCGATCGGGATCTGGATGACGTTGCCGGAGAGGAAGCCGGGGCTGTCGGTGGCGATACCGACGGTGCCGTCGTCCGCGCTCGCCGTACCGGCTGAGGCCAGCAGGCCAGGCGGCCGCGATGGTCACACGTGTACCCATGAAAAGCTTTCATCCAGGACACATGACTCCACAGTCACCCGGAGTAGGACCGCGCGACATCCATGGGCGTCCGAACGGGGTGCGGGGCCACGACCGCGCTCTCCGGATGCAGGCCGCGCTCCCGGGGGCAATGGTGATATCGGACCCGTTTTTCAGCACCGGGGCCGCCCCAGCGATCCGGACCCTAGGAGCAGAGAACATGTCGACGTCAGAGCCCGCCGCATCCCGGCCGTCCGAGGACCGCGCCACCCCGGACCGCCTGCTCCACGCCCGCACCGGCACCGACGTGTCACCGGAGGACCTCGTCCTCGCCTCGGGCAAGGACATCACCCCGCGCAACATCGAGTGGGCCAAGCGCAAGCTGGCGGCCGAGGGCCCCGCCGCCCTGGAGAAGATCCTGCCCTAGTCGCATTCCTCGGCATGCGGAAGGCCACCGGCCCGGCGCGGATGCGTTCGGTTCCGGTGGCCTCGCGGGCCGGCGTGGGCTCACGCCGGCGGGCGGGTCACAGCCTGCCGTCGTCCCCGGGAAGGGCGCTGTCGTCCTCCACGACGTGCACGGCGGCCTCTTCCGCGCCGGCCGCTCCACCGTCGATGCCGACGTCCGTCGCGACGGTCTCCTTCGTGGTGTCCGCGTGGGTACCCTCGTCCGGGGCGACCAGCCGGCCCGCACGGGCGGTGCCCGCCTCGGGGTCCACCGGTTCGCCGTCGCCGTCCGGGGCGTCGCCCACACCGTCCCCGGCGGGCTCGTCGGACACGTCGGGGACTTCCTGGGCCAGCCGTTCGTCGAGGGTCTCGCCCTCGTGCTGCTCGGCGGCGGTGGTGCCGCGCTTGGTGACGCCGAGGGGCTTCTCCGGCGGGGAGTAGCCCTCGTCGAGGGTGTCGTCGTACGTCCGCTCGTCGACGGCGTCCTGCAGGTCCAGCGGCGCGGCGTCCTCCTGCTCCTCGTTGGTCCCGGTGGGCTGGTACGCGTCGTCCGCCATCGGTTCGGAGCTCATCGGTTCCGTGCCCATCACTCCTGCCTTCCTGTCGCGCTGCTCGACTCGTTCGTCTGTGCTGTCCGTTCCGCGTTTCCCGTTACGCGGGCTTCAACCTCGGCGGATGCGCCACGAGCGGGCCGGGAGACCGAAGGCCCCGCGTACCAACAGGAGTCAAAACCCTGGACTGCCCCGGACATTACCCACCCGTTAATCTTGAAAGCTCAAGGAGTGGGGCTATCATCACTCGCACACAAGCTGTGACCGGCTGCCGACGCGGCGGCAGCACGGTATCCACGCCCCCCTCTTCCATCGCTCCGGGCCCGAGGCACCCTCCTCCGTCC
>NZ_POUC01000958.1 GCF_002891435.1 Streptomyces cahuitamycinicus | reverse complement strand
CCCTCGGCTACCCCGTGGCACTCAAGGCCACGGCCCCGCACCTCAGGCACCGCGCCGACCTGGGCGGCGTCCGCCTCGACCTCGCCGACGAGGAACAACTGCGCCGGTCGTACACCGAGTTGTCCGAGCTGTTCGGCGCGCCGGAGGAGCTGCGGCCGGTGGTGCAGCGGATGGCGCCGCGCGGCGTGGACGTGGTCGTGCGGGCCGTCATCGACCCCGCGGCCGGAGCCGTGCTCTCCTTCGGGCTCGCCGGGGCCGCCTCACAACTGCTCGGGGACACGGCGCACCGGCTGATCCCGGTCACCGACCGGGAGGCGACCTCGCTGGTGCGCTCGATCCGCACCGCCCCCCTGCTGTTCGGCTGGCGCGGCTCCGCTCCGGCCGACACCCGGGCCCTGGAGGAGCTGCTGCTGCGGGTCTCCCGGCTGGTCGACGACCACCCCGAGGTCGTCGCGGTCACCCTGGAGCCGGTCGTCGTCGCCTCGCACGGCCTGAGCGTCCTCGGTGCCTCCGTCCGCCTCGCGCC
>NZ_POUC01000957.1 GCF_002891435.1 Streptomyces cahuitamycinicus | reverse complement strand
GATGCGCTGCCCGTGCCGCACCCGGTCCCGACCCCGGACCCGGGCGCCGGCACGGGCAGCGCATCCCCCTGGGACGCCCCGGCAGACGCGAGCCCTCCCGACGGCACCGACACCGGCACCGACCCGGACGTCGCCCCGCCCGCGGACACCGGCACGGAGACGGACATCAGCACGGACACGGAGACCGGCGCGGACACGGACACGGACACCGGCGCGCGCGTACCTCCAGCCGTGGAGACCGCCCCGCCTCCCGGCCAGCCGGCCGGCCCGGAAGATACCGGCAGCCCGGACGAGGCCGGACCCGACGCCGTCCCGGACAACCCCGATCCGCCCGACGGCGCCGGGCTCATCCCCGACGACCGGGCCGCCGAACGCATCCCCGGCAGCCCCGAAGACGTCTTCACCGACTGAGGGCCGATCCGGTGGAGCGGCTCGTAGACTCGGCACATCCATCCGGTCGAAGAATCGGACGAATCCTGGCAAGGTGGGCCCATGGCTGATCGGGGAGCGAGCGCCCTGTCCCTCCC
>NZ_POUC01000956.1 GCF_002891435.1 Streptomyces cahuitamycinicus | reverse complement strand
CTCTGACCCTCGTGAGCTGACAGCGCCGTCCGCCCCCGCCCTCGCGCCACCGTGCCTTTGAATGAGAGGCGACCCACCATGCCGCTGCATGTCCCTCCGGCTCCCGCGCCCGCACTCCGTTCCGTCCTCACCGCGCTCTCCTCTCCCACCGCGGTCCGCGAAGCCCGAACGCCCTCCCTGCTCGGCACCCAGGGGCCCGCCACACCCGAGCTTCCCCTGCCCGTGCACGTCCTCGACCATGTGACGGCCGAGGGCGTGTCCGCGACCCGGCTGGCCGGGTGGCGCTTCCTGATCCGCTGCGGCGACCGCGCCGTGGCCGCGGCGGAGACCGTGCTGACTCCCGACGGCTGGACCTTCTCCCACTTCTTCGAGGGCCCGTACATCACCTCCACCGAGCGCGCCCTGCGCCAGGCGGAGACGATGCCGCAGCCTTACCAGCCCCGCCTGCTGTCGGTGCCCGGCCTGTACATGCTGACGCTCTGGCTGCACGAGGACTGCACCGCGGACGGTGCCGCCGGCCACCCCGCCGCCACCG
>NZ_POUC01000955.1 GCF_002891435.1 Streptomyces cahuitamycinicus | reverse complement strand
GGGTGGTGGAGGTGTCGGTGCGGCTCATCGACGGGTTCTCACCCGGTGAGTTGTTCCCCAATCCGGCGACGTACGCGCTGCTGCTCGGCGGCGGGGCGGCGTTCCTGCTGCTGACCTCGGCCCTGCAGCGCGGGTCGGTGACCACGGCGACGGCCGGTCTGGTGCTCGGGGAGACCGTCGCGCCGGCGCTGATCGGCGTGGTGTGGCTCGGGGACCGTACGCGGCCGGGGCTGGGGTGGCTGGCGATCCTCGGTTTCGCGGTGGCGGTGGCGGGGGCGCTGGCGTTGTCGCGGTTCGGGGAGGCGCCGGTGGAGGCGAAGGAGAGCGTCGCCGCGCCGAGCTGAGCGGATGTGCTTTCCCACCTGCGGAGAGCCTTCCCCTTCGGGGCGACCTTCGGGGCCACTGTAAAATTCTTAGTTGAATCGTGAACGCGCGGTGAGCGCTTTCCGTATACGACGGCGTGACCAGTAATCCCGTCACGGTCACCGTGGCCTATCACGTGACGCCGGGCCGGGCTGTCGACTTTCACTCCTGGGGG
>NZ_POUC01000954.1 GCF_002891435.1 Streptomyces cahuitamycinicus | reverse complement strand
ACACCCGACGCCGACACTCCCGCCTCGGTCAGCGGTCTCCGATCGCCTTCGAGAACACCCTCCAACCAACATCAACTACCCTGGCCCAAGCGGCATAGACGTGTTCAACATCCGGGGACAAGGCCCCGCTGCGACCAACACCTACTTGTGCGCAACCTGCGGTTCCGGCCGGGAAACCGACCGCGGGGCACGCTGCGCCCGCTGCGAACTCCGGGACCGCCTCGACACCGAATTCTCGAACGGTCATGGTGAGGTGCCCGCAGAAGTTCAGCCGTTGACCGAGGCGCTGCTGCGCGTTCCCAGAGCCCGTTCCGTCCTGGTCTGGCTGGACAAGCCACGCGGTGGTGCCGAGTCTCTGCGTCAACTGATTGGTGCCAATCTTCCGCTCACTCACGAAGCGCTTGACTCGGTCGTGTCAATCCCCTGGTTTCGTAGAGACGTTGGTTATGCGGCCCGGCCTTCCTGATCGGTGCGGGCTCGCGCTTCCTGGATGATCCGTTCGAATTCGACGGGTGGCTTCCCGCCGGCCGCGCTGTGAC
>NZ_POUC01000953.1 GCF_002891435.1 Streptomyces cahuitamycinicus | reverse complement strand
TGGACAAGGATCCGACGCCTGGTGATCCGCAGCGGGTGCGCACACTCGCGAAGCATCTGCACGACTTCGCCGACGACGTGTCCGACGCGTTGCGTCTGGTCAAGGGCATGGCGGGGGAGGGCACGCTCCTGGAGTGGGCGGGCAAGTCCGCGGACGTGTTCAAGGAGGACTTCGCGGATGTGCCGAAGAACCTCAAGAAGCTGAAGAAGTCCTATGAGATGTGCGGTGACGCGCTGGCGGACTTCTGGCCGAAGCTGGAGCGGGCGCAGTCACTGGCGGACAAGGCCCTGCGCAAGGGCCGTGAGGCGCGCGACAGCCTCTCCTCGGCCCAGTCACGCCTCACCTCGGCGGACTCGTGGGTGACGCGGGCGGGCAAGGAGGCGGACAAGTACAAGGACGACCCGACGGGCAGCAAGTCCGACGCCGACAAGCCGGACGCGGCGAAGGTGCGGGCCGCGACGCGGGACGTCCAGCACGCCGAGTCGGCCCAGTCCAAGGCCCAGTCGGACGTCTCCGACGCGCAGGACGCCCTCGCCGCGGC
>NZ_POUC01000952.1 GCF_002891435.1 Streptomyces cahuitamycinicus | reverse complement strand
GGTCGCGACGGGTCGGGCGGGTAGCGACGGGTCGGGCGGGGTCGCGCCGCGTCACGAGGGGCGCGCCTCGTCTCGAGGAGTCGCGACGCGTCACGAGGGGTTATGCCGGGTCGCGACGGGTCATGCCGCGCCCTGCCGGGTCACTACCGGACGCGACCGGTCAGGGGCAGTCGTACGCGAAACCGGTGGTGGCCGTGCGCGCGGTCCCGGAGAGGATGCGCAGTTCGGCCTCTGCCGTGTGCTGCCCCGGCCCCTGGAAGGTCCAGCGCAGGTGGAGACGAGCCTGCCGCTGGCCCCGGACCAGCACTTCCTTCAGCACGCCCGAGGCGGTGCCGTCGCTCCGGATCCAGCGGTAGGACAGCGTGCCCGGGCGGCCGTTCGTGGTGACGAGGCCGACGAGGTCCGCGGTGCCGTCACATCCCAGGGTCGTCGGCCGGGCCGTGACCGTCACCGTGGTCACCCTCAAGGGCGGGCCGAGGCGCTGCCAGGCGAGGAACGCGAGGACGCAGACCACGACCAGCGCGGGCAGGGCGTGCCTGCGC
>NZ_POUC01000951.1 GCF_002891435.1 Streptomyces cahuitamycinicus | reverse complement strand
CGCCACTCGACCTCACCGGCCTCACCGCGTACACCGTCGGCATCATCCGCCTCGCCGAGAAGGAGGGGCTGCGCCCCTCCGAGGGCGGCACTCACCGGGGCGTCCGCCGGATCGCCCTCAACGCGGGCGGCAAGCACGGCACCTTCGGCACCCTCCAGATCGGCAAGCGTTCCGGCAAGGTCCTCCGCATCGAGCTGATCCACGGCAACGGCGGCATCGAGCGCCGCGCCCAGGGCCCCAGCAACGTGCGCTTGCTCCTCGCCGCCGAACGCGTCCACGCCTGCCCCGACGGCTGCACCGCGTTCACCACGAACCGCTGCCGCCCGTAGGCGCCCGCCGGGCGGACGCGACGCAAGCCGCGTCCGCCCGGCCTACTCGCCGACGGCACACAGCCCGCCGCGCCCCGGGGCCCGGACGTACGAGCCGCCCCGGGGCGCGACGCAAGCACCACCCGCATGACCACATCACCCGGCCGGAGAGCACCGCGCCGGAACCCAACCCGAACGAAGGAACCGCACCATGACCCTGTCCGCCGCCGTCTCCCACGC
>NZ_POUC01000950.1 GCF_002891435.1 Streptomyces cahuitamycinicus | reverse complement strand
TACGAGCTGAGCGCTAGTCTCGTGGGCTCGGAGAGGTGTATAAGAGACAAGACCCGCCTCCGCCAGCTCTGCGGCCTCGACGACTCCGGCCTGTGGCAGCTCGCCACCACCCTCACCGGCACCCCGAAGGAGATACCGGCATGAGCACCCCGCTCCCACCCGTCGCCCCCGACGCCGGCACCATCAACGCCTTCGAACGCGACGGGTACGCGGTCGTCCGCGACGCGATCACCCCGGACCTGCGCGACCGGCTCCTGACCGCCGCCGAGAAGCTGCTGGCCAGCGACATCACCCAGGGCCGCGACCGAGGAGGCGACGGCAAGGACGGCTTCCGCGGATGCCTCAACCTCGACCCTGCGTTCCTTCCGCTCCTCGCCAACCGGGCCGTCCTGCCCACCGTCGTCCAGCTCCTCAGCCCGAACATCCACCTGCTGTCGGCCCACCTCATCGCCCTGCCCAGCGGCCCGCCGCGCACCATCCGCATCCCCGGACGCCACGGCTGGCACCGCGACATGTACGGCCTGTCCCTTATACACATCTGACGCTGCCG
>NZ_POUC01000949.1 GCF_002891435.1 Streptomyces cahuitamycinicus | reverse complement strand
GGCCGGAACACGGCGCCTCCCGGAAGCCGTCACGAACACCGGGTGGTGGGGCGGCCGTACCCACTACCGCGATGCCCACTTGCGCGCCCGCGAGACAATGGACGGTGGCCCACTCCACCTGGGAGCCCCCCGCCCACGGGGGAGGGCCAGCGCGACGTACGAGGAGGAGAAGACATGGCGGAGCCCACGCCGCGTCGTAACGAACCGCGGCTACGCCCCGCGCCCCTGCTCTTCGAGCCCGCGGAGGCGGCCTCCGACCCTGAGCACTTCTTCGACCTCGAGTCGATCGACGACCCCCGGGCCCTGCTGGCCCGGGCGACGGAGCTGACGCTGGCGTTCCGGGCCGCGGCGGACCGGGCGGTGGAGTTCCAGGCGATGGCGGCGGCGCAGCTGGCCGATCCGCGCAGGTTCGACCGGTTGACGACGGCGGACATCGCCGAGCGGGCCGAATGGACCGAGGACTACGCCAAGAAGATGGTCGAGTTCGGGCGGGATCTGATGCAGGGCGGGGCCGAGGGCCGGGGGCCCGGCGAGACCGCGTAGAACAAGCCC
>NZ_POUC01000094.1 GCF_002891435.1 Streptomyces cahuitamycinicus | reverse complement strand
GGAAGACCGCACGTTCCGCAACCCCACGCACGTCCCCTCTCCCTTCTCCCCTTGTACGCACCCTCAGGAGACCCCGGTGAAAGATGTTCGGATAGGCCGCAGAGTGTTCCTTCGCGGAGTCGGCGGCGTCGCGGCAGGCGTCGCCGCGACGTCGCTCACCGCCTGCGGCACCGGCACCAGCCGCGCCGCCTCCGGCGGCAAGGGCGGCGGCAAGTCGGTGGTCGTCCGCGACAGCGGCGGCACCTTTGGTGAGGCTCTCCAGAAGGCGGTCTACACGCCGTTCACCCAGGAGACCGGCATCAAGGTCCAGGCCGTCAACCTCCAAAGCACTCAGATGCTGGCCCAGATCAATCAGGGCCGCCCTCAGTTCGACCTCATCAACAACTCGATGATGGACCACATCAAGTTCGCGGCCCAGAACGCCCTGGAGCCGCTGGACACAGACCGGATCAAGAGCCTCAAGAGCGCCAAGATCCCTCAGAACCAGATCACCGGCCATGCCGTCGGCAACAGCTTCTACGGCCAGTGCATGGCGTACCGCACCGACGCCTTCGGCGGCCGCAAGCCCGAGTCGTGGGCGGACTTCTGGGACACCAAGGCGTTCAAGGGCAGCCGCTCGATGTGCAACCCGGACGCCGACCTGCCCGAACTGGAGTTCGCGCTGCTGGCCGACGGCGTCCCGATGGACAAGCTGTACCCGCTGGATGTGGACCGCGCCTTCAAGGTGCTGACCCGGCTTCGGGACGACATCAAGAAGTTCTGGGACAGCGGCCCGCTCCCCGGCGTGCTGCTGAGCCGCGAGGAAGTGACGATGTCCACCGTCTGGGACGGCCGGATCGCCGATCTGCAGAAGCAGGGCGTCCCCGTCGCGCGGCAGCTCAACGGCATGCGCCGTCAGTTCCAGGGCTACGGCATCGCCAAGGGCGCCGCCCATGTGGACGCCGCCTACCGGCTCATGGACTACTCGCTGCGTCCCGATGTCCAGGCCCGCCTGGCGAAGACCTTCCCGTCGAACCCCTCGTCCCCGGTGGCCTACGAAAAGCTCACCAAGCAGGAGCGCGGCACTCTGGCGGGTGCGCCGCAGTACTACGACAAGGGCTTCGACGCGGACATCAACTGGTGGATCAAGAACGAAGCGACCGTCACCAAGCGCTGGTTGGAGTGGGCTCGTGGCTGAATTCGGTATCGCCGCACCGTCCGTGAAGGTGACCGGCGGCAAGCTGCCCACCGCGACCGGCAAAGCGCTGTCGGTGGTGGCCCTGCGCAAGACGTACGGGGACGTCGTCGCGGTCGACGAGGCGTCCATGGAGATCGCCGCCGGGGAGTTCGTCACCTTCCTCGGCGCCTCCGGGTCGGGCAAGACCACGACCCTGATGATGCTCGCCGGTTTCTGCGAACCCGACTCCGGCACCATCACCGTCGGAGATCGCGACGTCACGAAGCTCGCCCCGCAGAAACGCAACCTCGGCTTCGTGTTCCAGCAGTACCTGCTCTTCCCGCACATGACGGTCAGTGAGAACGTCGCCTTCCCGCTCACCCTGCGCGGGGTGCCCAAGGACGAGATCCGCAGGCGGGTCGGGGAGACGCTGGAGATCGCGGGCCTGTCCGGCTTCGGCGGTCGTCGCCCCCGGGAGCTGTCGGGCGGTCAGCAGCAGCGTGTCGCGCTGTGCCGGGCGCTGGTCTACCGTCCGCCGGTCATCCTCATGGACGAGCCGCTGGGCGCCCTGGACAAGAAGCTCCGCGACCAGCTCCAGGTCGAGATCAAGGCCATCCAGCAGGAGCTCGGCCTGACCGTCATCTATGTGACGCACGACCAGGAAGAGGCCCTGGTCATGTCCGACCGCATCGCGGTGATGCGCAACGGCCTCATCGAGCAGTTCGACACGCCCAGGGAGCTCTTCGAGCGGCCCAGGACCCCGTTCGTCGCGGACTTCCTCGGCGCGGCCAACTTCCTGCCCGGCCGCGTCGAGCAGCACACCGACGAGCACACCCTGGTCCGCCTCGACCAGAACGGGAGCCTGCTGACGGCGCGCCGCCACGACCTCGCCACCGGCGCCGCGGTCAAGGCCGCCGTCCAGCCGGGCCGCCTGCGAGCCTGTGCCCCGGGAGACGGCTTCTGCGCCGGCACGGTGGAGATCGCCACGTATGTGGGCACCATCGTCCGCGCCGGTGTACGCATCGACGGCGGCGAGGCACCGCTGCTGCGCCTGGAGATACCGGCCGGCCGCGGACCCGTCGCTGCCGAACGGGTCGGCGTCACCGTCGATCCGGGCGACGTCAACCTCTTCCCGACCGAACAGGGCGGGTGAGCCATGGCCGCCACCCTCACCGCCGGCGCCCCCACGCGCACCCGCAAGCTGCTGGCCTCCCGTAGAACGCGAGTCGGGATCCTGTACGCGCTGCCGGTCGTCATCTATCTGCTGGTGCTGTTCGTCTACCCGATCTTCAGCACGCTGTTCCTCAGTCTGAAGAACGCCGACGGATCGCTGACGCTGCACTGGTACGTCGAAGCGCTGACGGGCATCAACCTCTCCGTGCTGTTCACCACCGTGCGGATCTCCGCGGAGACGGCGCTGTTCAGCCTCCTCTTCGGGTTCGTCCTGGCCAACGCCATCTCACGGCTCAAGCCCCTGTGGGCCGGCGTGGCCATGCTGATCGTGGTCGTCCCGCACTTCATCAGCGCCCTGGTCCGCACCTACGGGTGGATCATCCTGCTCGGTGACAAGGGCCTGGTGAACGAGACCCTGGGCCGGCTATGGGTTCCCGGGGCGCCGTTCCAGCTGCTGTACAACGAGATCGGCGTGGTCATCGGCACCACCTCGGTGATGCTGCCCTACACCGTGCTGCTGCTGTACGGGGTGATGCGCGGCGTGGACCGCAGGCTGCTCGCCGCCGCGGCCAGCATGGGCGCGGGACGCGTGACGATCTTCCGCCGGGTCTACCTGCCGCTGGTCGCCCCCGGCCTGGCCAGTGCCGGACTGCTCAGCTTCATCCTGTCGCTGGGCTACTACATCACCCCCGCCCTGATGGGCGGCCCCGACCAGACGATGATCGCCTCGCTCATCAACCAGCAGGTGATGAAGCAGAACCAGTGGAACGGGGCGGCCGCCGAAGGCGTCGTGCTGCTGCTGATGACCTTCGCGGGACTGCTGCTGATCAAGGTCGTGACCTCGTTCGGCGCCAGCCGGAAGAAGAGGAGTGCGTCATGATGGAGCTGCGCAGAACGCTCGCCGGACGCATCTCGCTGACCGCGGTCGCCACCGTGATCCTGCTGTTCCTGGCCCTGCCGATCGTCGTCATCCTCGTCACCTCCTTCAGCAACAACGCCTTCGCCGCGTTCCCGCCGGACTCCTGGACGCTGGGCTGGTACAAGACGCTGTTCGCCGACGGAAGCAAGTGGCCGGCAGCGCTGTCGATGAGCGCCCTGGTCGCCACCATCAGCACGGTGTTCTCGCTGATCATCGGCGTGACCGCGGCGACCGCGCTGACCCGCAGCGAACTCCCGCTGCGCTCCGCGGTCTACGCCCTGGTCCTCGGGCCGCTGCTCATCCCGCAGATCGTCACCGCCCTTGGCCTGTTCCTGCTCTTCGAACCGGCCGCGATGCTGGGCAGCCCGCTCGCCATCGCCCTCGGCCACACCGTGCTGGCCTCACCGATCGCGGTCCTCATCCTGATCGCCACCCTGCGCGGCATCGACGAACGCCTTGAGGACGCCGCCGCCAGCATGGGCGCGAACCGGCTGACCATCGCCCGGCGGATCACCTTCCCCCTCGCCGCCCCCGGCATGATCGCCGCCGCGATCTTCTCCTTCATCACCAGCTTCGACGAGTTCTACATCTCCCAGTTCCTGTCCTCCGTCGACACCGTCACCCTGCCGGTGCAGATCTACAACTCCCTGACCTTCGACATCGATCCCAGCGTGACCGCGATCAGCGCCATCCTCATCGCCTTCGCGATCCTCGCCCTCGTGCTGGTAGCCGTCGTGCGCTGGCTCGGCTCCGGACGTCAGGACTCGCTGCTGTCGGTCGAGACCGCGACGGGGATCGCCACCCCTGGAGGTGAGACCGTATGACCACCACGACCGCTCAGCGGCACCTGCTGCTGAACATGACCGCGAACGGCTCGCTCACCCCGCAGGGCAGGGATCTGTTCGTCGTGCGCCACGGCGAGGGACCGTACCTCGACGACGCGGCCGGCAACCGCTTCATCGACGGCCTGTCCGGGCTGTACTGCTGCCAGATCGGCTACTCCTACGCCGACGAGATCGCCGAGGCGGCCCAGAAGCAGCTGCGCGAACTCTGCTACAGCCCCCTGTGGTCGGAATCCGCGCACCCCACCGGCCTGGAACTCGCGGAGCGCCTCGCCGCCCTGGCCCCCGACGGCATCGAGCACGTCTTCTTCAGCGGCGGCGGCGCCGAGGCCGTGGAGACCGCCTGGAAGATCGCCCGCAAGTACCACACGCTGCGCGGCGAACCGGGCCGCATCAAGGCGATCTCCCGGCGCGGCGCCTACCACGGCCTGACGCTCGGGGCGCTGTCCTTCACCGACGACGCCGGCCTTACGGAGCCGTACGGTCCGCCCGCGGTGGAGACCCACTTCGTCGCCAACACCAACCACGCGGCCCTGGAACAGCCGCTGGACGAGGCGGCCTTCACCGCGTACCTGCTCGCCGACGCGGAGGCCACGGTCCTCGCCGCGGGACCGGAGTCGGTCGGCATGCTCATCGCCGAGCCGGTGCAGAACCGGGGCGGTTGCATCACCCCACCCGCCGGCTACTGGGAGGGCCTGCGCCGACTGGCCGACCGCTACGGCTTCCTGCTGGTCGCCGACGAGGTCATCACCGCCTTCGGCCGGCTCGGGGAGTGGTTCGGCGGCGAGTGCTACGGCGCCCGCCCGGACATCGTCACCGTCGCCAAGGGCATCACCGCCGGCTACGCCCCCATGGGAGCCACCCTGGTCGCGGGCAACGTCGCGGAGGTGATCAACCGACCGGGCGAGGTCCTCAACCACGGCTACACCTTCAGCGGCCACCCGCTGAGCGCCGCCATCGCCCTGCGCAGCCTGGAGATCATGGAGCGGGACCGCATCCTGGAGAACGTCCGCGGCCTCCGGGGCCACCTGGACGGGCGCATGACCTCCCTCGGGGACCTGCCGATCGTCGGCGACGTCCGCGGTGCCGGCTTCTTCTACGCCTGCGAACTCGTCGGAGACCTCGACGGCGGCGGCTTCAGCGACCGCGTCCGGGCCGATCTGGTCGCCGACCTGATCCCGCGCCGCCTGCGCGAGGCCGGTCTCCTGGCCCGCGTCTACAACCGGTCCGCGCCTCTGGTGCAGATCGCCCCGCCGCTGATCAGCGACCGGGCCCTCCTCGACCGGATCGCCGACATCCTCGCGGACACCCTCGACGAGGCCTCCGCCCGCCTGTGAGCCACGGATGACACCCGTGGCTCACGCTTTCGAAAGGAACTCCCTGATGTACTCCATCGGTCCGCTGACCGTCCCTCCCGGCGAACGCGCCCAGGGCCTCATCCCGGTCGGCACCAGCAGCTACGGCGTCGAGCTGGGCATCCCGCTCATCGTCGTCAACGGCGCCCAGGACGGCCCGGTGCTGTGCGTGGACGCGGGCGTGCACGGCGACGAGTACGACGGCCAGGAGGCCATCCGCCGCGTGCTCGCCGACATCGACCCGGCCACCCTGCGCGGCACCCTCGTCGGCATCCCCTGCATGAACACCCCCGCGTTCGAGGCAGCCGCCCGCACAAGCGGCCTGGACTACCTCAACCTCAACCGGATCTTCCCGGGCGACGCGGACGGCTCGTACTCGCTGCGGCTGGCCGCCACCTTCGTCGACCAGGTCGTCCCGGCCATCGACGCGCTCGTAGACCTGCACACCGGCGGCACGTTCGGCGAGATCGCCCCCCTGGTCATCCTCCAGGGCGGTTACGAGGAGCTGGCCACGGACCTGGCTCTGGCGGCCGGGCACGAGCTGGTCTGGAAGGGCGGCAAGTGGGGCGGCACGGTCCGCCACCCCACCCTGGCGGCGGGCAAGCCGGCGATCACCATCGAGGCGGGCGGCGGCACCTACCGGGAGTCCAACGTCGAACTGCACGTCGACTCGATCCGCAACATCATGCGGCAGCTGAAGATGATCGACGGCGAGGCGAAGCTGCGCGACAGCTACACGACCACCGCCGGCACCTTCGCCCGCTCCGCGTCCGGCGGCTTCTTCCTCGGCCACGCCGAGCCGGGGGAGACCTGCAAGGAGGGCGACCTGATCGCCCACATCGTCGACCACTACGGCAACACCCTGGAAGAGGTGCGCGCCCCGCAGAACGGCGTTGTGCTCTGGGTGCGCCGGATCCGCACCGTCCGTCCGGGCGACGAGGTCGTCATCTTCGGAGAGGTGCTGGAGGAGATCCGGCCATGAGCGGCGACACCCAGTTGCTCCTCGTCGGCGGCAAGCAGGTGCCCGCCGCCGACGGCCGCGTCTTCACCGTCCTGGACCCGTCCGACGGCACGGCCATGGCCCAGGTGGCGCTGGCCGGCCGCACGGACGTCGACCAGGCCGTGGCCGCGGCCAGGGCAGCGTTCACGGCGCCCGAGTGGGCCCGGATGCGCGCCGCCGACCGGGGCCGGATCCTGTACCGGATCGCCGAGGCCATTCGGTACCAGGGCGAGAGGCTGGCGCGCCTGGAGAGCCAGGACACCGGCAAACCGCTCAGCCAGGCGAAGGCCGACGTCGAGGCGGCGGCCCGCTACTACGAGTTCTACGCGGGCTTCGCCGACAAGCTCGGTGGCACCACGATCCCGCTCGGCCCGGGGCTGCTCGACTACACCGTCCGCGAGCCGATCGGCGTCTCCGGCCAGATCATCCCGTTCAACTACCCGCTCCAGAACACCGCGAGGGGCTCCGCCCCGGCGCTGGCCGCGGGATGCACCGTGGTGCTCAAGCCCTCTCCCGAGGCGCCGCTGACCCCGCTGGAGATCGGCCGGATCGCCCTGGAGTGCGGCCTGCCACCCGGCGTCCTCAACGTCGTCCCCGGCGACGGTGAGACCGGCGCTGCCCTCGCCGGACACCCCGGCATCGACCAGGTCACCTTCACCGGCTCGGTGCCCACCGGCATCAAGGTCGCCCAGGCGGCCGCCGCCAACGTGGTGCCGTCGGTCACCGAGCTGGGCGGCAAGTCGCCGTTCGTCGTCTTCGCCGACGCCGACTTCGACCTGGCGCTGAAGGCGATCCTGGGCGCTTCGTTCAGCAACGCGGGACAGATGTGTTCGGCCGGGACGCGCCTGCTGCTGCAGCGCGGCGCGGAGGAGTTCCTGGACCGGCTGGTGGAGAAGATCGCCACCCTGCGCGTCGGCCCCGGCCTGTCCGACCCGGACATCGGCCCGCTGGTCGCCGCCCGGCAGCGCGACCGGGTGCTGGGCTATCTCGACCTGGCGCGAGAGGAGGGCGCGACGGCCCGTGCCGGTGGCGGCGCGCCGTCCGACCCGGCCCTGGCCGACGGCTACTACATCGAGCCGACCGTCCTCACCGGCCTGACCAACCAGGCCCGTTGCGCCCGCGAGGAGATCTTCGGCCCCGTCGTCACCGTCATCGGCTTCGACGACGCGGACGAGGCCCTGGACATCGCCAACGACAGCCCTTATGGCCTCTCCTCCTACGTCTGGACCCGCGACATCGACAAGGCGATGCGCCTCGCGGAGGGCATCCGCGCCGGCCAGGTCTCCGTCAATGCCACCGGCGTCGGCACCGGCGTCGAGCTCCCCTTCGGCGGCTACAAGCACAGCGGCTGGGGCCGGGAGAAGGGCCTGGAAGCGCTGGCGAGCTACACGCAGACCAAGAACGTCTGCATCGGGTTCGGGAGCCGGTCATGAGGTATCGCACGCTCGGGGAACGCGGCCCGGCCGTCTCCGTCGTCGGGGTCGGTGGCAACAACTTCGGCTCCCGTCTCGACGAGGACGGGACGAAGGCCGTCGTCCACGCGGCACTGGACGCGGGGATCACCCTGTTCGACACCGCCGACATGTACGGCGGCTTCGGCGAACAGGCAGGCGCCCGCGGTGACGGCGAACGCCTGCTCGGCGCCGCCCTCAAGGGCCACCGCGACGACGTCGTCCTGGCCACCAAGTTCGGCATGGAGATGGGCCCGGACGCCGACCAGTACGGCCGGCGCGGTGCCCGCCCCTACATCCGGCACGCCGTCGAGGCGTCGCTCCGCCGCCTCGGCACCGACCGCATCGACCTGTACCAGTACCACGAGCCGGACGGTGTCACCCCGCTCGACGAGACGATCGCCGCCCTGCGTGAACTCGTCGACGAGGGCAAAATCGGCTCCATGGGCTGCTCCGCTCTCCCGGCCGGGGAGCTGAGCGATGCCTTCGTGTCCACCCAGGCCCGCTACCACCTGCTCGACCGCAGCGTGGAGGACGACCTGATCCCGGCCTGTCTGCGCCACGGCGTCGGACTGCTGCCGTACTACCCGCTGGCCAACGGCCTGCTCAGCGGCAAGTACCGGCGAGGTGAGCAGCCCCCGCCCGGCAGCCGGCTGTCCTGGCGGCAGGGCTGGCTCACCGACGCAGCCCTCGACCGCGTCGAGGCGCTCACCGCGTACGCCGCCGACCGCGGCCTGACCCTCCTCCAGGTCGCCGTGGGCGGACTCGCCGCACTGCCCGCCGTCGGGTCCGTGATCTGCGGCGCCATGAACCCCGGGCAGGTCACCGCCAACGCGGCGGCGGCCGACTGGATCCCCGACGCGGCCGACCTCGCCGCACTCGACGCGATCGTCACCCCCGGCGAACAAGTCGTCTGAAACAACCGACTCCCCTCCGACATACGCGAATCGAGGCTGAAACACCATGCGAGAGATCGTCACCTTCGACGCCTACGGCACCCTGATCGACTTCCAACTCGGCCCCACCACCCTCAAGGTCATCTCCGACCGGCTGGACCTGGACAACCTGGACGTCGACGAGTTCCTCGACGACTTCCGCGTCATGCGCTTCCAGGCCGTCCTGGAGGCCTACCGTCCCTTCCACGAGATCCTGCACTCCAGCCTGCGCAACGCCATGCGCCTGCACGGCCTGGAGTACCGCACGTCCGACGGCGACGCCCTCGTCGAAGCCGTCCCCACCTTCGGGCCCTTCCCCGAGGTCCCGGACGCCCTGCGCGCCCTGAAGACCAAGTACGAGATCGCCATCATCTCCAACACCGACGACAACCTGATCGCACGTAACGGGCAGAACATCGGCGTCGAGTTCGACCACGTCATCACCGCCCAGCAGGCCGGCGCCTACAAGCCCGACCGCCAGACCTTCGAGCACGCCTTCAAGACCATCGGCGTCGAGCCCTCGCAGGTCATCCACACCGCCCAGGGCTGGGAGTACGACCAGATCCCCACCCGCGACCTGGGCCTCAAGCGTCGCGTGTGGATCAACCGCTTCGGCCACCCCGGCAGCGTCGACTACCAGCCCTACGACATGCTGCCCGACCTGTCGGGCCTGCCGAAGCTGCTCGGCTGCTGACAACACCGCTACGGCGACCAGGACAGAGAACACGACAGGACGCATGCCATGAAGCAGATCCCCTACTGGCTCGACACCGCCCCCGCCCTGCCCGACCGGTCCGGAAAGGAACTGCCCGACGAGGCGGACGTGGTGGTCATCGGCGGCGGTCTCACCGGCCTGTCCACCGCCTACCACGCCGCCCGCAAGGGAGCCCGGGTCGTCCTCGTCGAGAAGGACAAGGTCGGCTCGGGCGCCTCCGGCCGCAACGGCAGCATGTGCACCCAGGGCCTCACCATCGGTGTCGGTGAGGCCCGCAAGCGCTACGGCCAGGAGCGCGCCCGTGAGCTGTACGACTCCTTCCGCGAGGCGGTCGACGTCGTCGAGGAACTCACGCACACCGAAAAGATCGACTGCGACTTCAACCGAGCAGGACGCCTCGGTGTGGCCTACAAGCCCCAGCACTTCGAGTCGATGAAGGCCACACAGCGCGACCTGGCCGACAACTTCGACCACGAGACCCACCTCCTGACGCGCGGCGACCTGAAGTCCGAACTGGGCTCGGACTACTACCACGGCGCCCTTCTCGACCCGCTCAGCGCAGCCCTGCACGTGGGCAAGTACGTCCACGGCCTGGCCGAGGCCGCCGAACGGGCCGGCGCGGCGATCCACGAGCGCAACGCGGCCACCGGCCTCACCCGCCTGCCCGGCGGCGGTTTCCTGGTCGAGACCCTGCACGGCACGATTCGTGCCCAGCAGGTCATGGCCGCGACCGACGCCTACACCGACAAGGCGCTGCCGTGGTTCCGCAAGCGGCTGATCAACGTCGGCAGCTTCATCATCGTCACCGAACCGCTCGGTGAGGCACGCGCCAAGGCGCTGATCCCCAACGGCCGTCTGGTGGTCGACTCCAAGAACATCGGCCACTACGTCCGCCTCACCCCCGACAACCGCCTGGCCTTCGGCGGCCGGGCCCGCTTCGCGCCGTCCGACCCGGCCTCCGACGTCAAGAGCGGAGACATCCTCAAGCGGGAGATGACGGAGATCTTCCCGCAGCTCGCGGGTGTGCGGGTCGACTACGTCTGGGGTGGCATGGTCGGCTTCTCCTGGGACCGCCTCCCGCACGCGGGCGAGGAGAACGGCCTGTACTACTCGATGGGCTACTGCGGTCACGGTGTCCAGATGGCCACGTACATGGGCCGGGCGGTCGCCGAGATGATGGACGGCAAGCCGGAGGCCAACCCGCTGCGCGGCCTGGGCTTCCCCAAGGTCCCCGTCCCCTTCTACAACGGCACGCCCTGGTTCCTGCCGTTCGGTGGTGCCTACTACAAGGTGAAGGACCGCCTGCGCTGAGGGGACGCCGGAAGCGGTGACACCGCGGGGGCCTTTTGCGCGTGCGATGCGAGAAGGCCCCCTGCCGTCTCCCGCAAGGAGATCGACGCCGCGATCACCCGCGTGCTCGAAAGCGGACAGCTCACCTGGGGCGAAGAAGTGCCGGGATCCGAGGAGGAGTTCGCGAGCTGGGTCGACGCCCGGCGCGCCGTCGCCGTGGGCTCGGGCACGGCCGCGCCGGACTGGCCTGATCCGGGGCCCCTGCCTGTTCCGCTCCGACCATCCGAGGCCCCCGCGCATCGGTCAGCGTCCTGTTCCGGCCTCCAGACGCGGCGTGCACTTGACGAGCGAGCTGGTGAAGGGGTGGCGTGGCTCGGTGAGGATGCGCTGGGCCGGTCCCTGTTCGACGAGTTCACCGGCCTCCAGGACGGCGATGCGGTGGGCCAGGGCCGCGGTGTCCAGGTCGTGGGTGATCAGGACCAGGGACAGGTTGCCGCGGTCGCGGACCAGCGCCGTGAGGGTGTCGAGGATGCCGCGGCGGGTGACGGTGTCCAGGCCGGAGGTGATCTCGTCGCAGATGAGAACGCGGGGCTGGGCGAGGAGCGCGCGGGCGAGGGCGGCGCGCTGGAGTTCGCCGCCGGACAGCCGGCCGGGGCGTCTGCGGACCAGGTCCTGCGGAAGACCGAGGATGCTCAGGGTGGTCAGGGCTTCCGTCTCGGCGGCGCGGTCGTCGATGCCGCGCAACCGGACCGCGGTACGGGCGACCTGGTCCAGGACGGGCCGGTACTCGTCGAAGGCGGCGCGCGCGTCCTGGAAGACGTACTGAACGGCCGCCAGGTGGGCGCGGGTGCGGTTTCGGAGGCTGCGCGGCAGGGCGGTGTCGTCGAGGAGGACCTGCCCGTCATGGTCGCGGTGGAGCCCGGCCAGGCAGCGGGCGAGAGTGGTCTTGCCGCTGCCGGAGCGGCCGACGACGGCCAGGCATTCGCCCGGGTGCAGGTCGAGTTCGGGGGTGCGCACCACCACGGTCGTGCCCCGGGCGCCGTCGCGGTGGCGGGCGGTCAGATCGCGTACCCGCAGGACGGGCCGCTCGGTGCCGGCCGAGTTCACCTGCTGCGTGAACTCCGGTTGCTCGCGGAGGAGTTCGCGGGTCCATGCGTGCCGGGGTGCGAGCCATACGCGGTGTACGGGACCCGACTCCACGACGCGGCCCGCCCGCATGACGTGGACGTCGTCGCCGAGGGCCCGTACGACGTCGAGGTCGTGGCTGAGCAGGACGACCGCGATGCCGCGGGCCGCCACGGCCGCCAACTGGTCGACGATGCGGCTCTTGGTCAGGGCGTCCTGGCCGGTGGTGGGTTCGTCGGCGACGATGACGCGGGCGCCGAGCAGCAGGGCCTGGGCGAGCACGACGCGTTGCTGCTGTCCGCCGGAGAGCTGGTGCGGGTAGCGGCGCAGCAGGGTCTCGGCGTCGGCGAGTTGAGCCTCGGCGAGGGCGTGCAGAACGCGTTCGCGTGCTGCTCCTCGGCGCCTGCCGCGGGGCAGGTGGCGCACCTGGGGGCGGGCGATGTCGGTGAGGAGGGCGCTGATGCGGCGGGCGGGGTTGAGGACGGCCGCCGGATGCTGCGGGATGTAGCCGACCAGGCCGTCGGCCGCCAGGCGTACGTCGCCGGTGACGCGGGCGCCGGACGGGTACTCGCCGAGCAGGGCCAGGCCGGTGGTGCTCTTGCCGCTGCCGGAGGCGCCGACCAGGGCCGTGACCTTGCCGGGCCGGGCCCTGAGGCTGACGCCGTCGACGATCGCCCTGCCGTCGATCTCGACGCACAGGTCGCGGATCTCCGCCACGGGATCCACGATGGTGTCTTTCTCTTGGTTCACGGACGTACTTCCTTCACTGTCCGGCGCCGGATGGTTCCGCCCGTGCTCCCGGACTCGGGTGTGCGGGCGAGGGCGCCTCGTCCCGCGCCCTTGTCCAGCGCGGCGTCGAAGAGGAGGTTGGTGCCCATCGTCAGGGTGACGATCAGCAGGGCGGGGACGACCACGGCCCACGGCTGGACGAACAGGCCGGTGCGGTTGCGGTCGACCATGACCGCCCAGTCGGCCGCGTCGGGCGCCACGCCGACGCCGAGGAACGCGGCCGTGGCGACCAGGTACAGGACGCCGGTCAGCCGGGTGCCGGCGTCGGCGGCCAGGGTGCGCAGCATGGAGCGGCCGACGTAGCCGACGGCCATGCGCCACCACGTCTCGCCCTGCATACGCAGTGCCTCGACTGCGGGCCGGGCGGCGGCCTCCGTGGCGGCGGCGCGTACGAGGCGGGCCGCGTCCGGCACGTTGACCAGCGCGACCAGCAGGGCGAGGCCGACTGCGCCGGGGGAGAACACCGTGGCGGCCAGCAGGATCAGCAGCAGCGACGGGACGGCGAGCAGCACGTCCAGGGGCCGCATCAGCAGCTCCTCCAGCCGGCGGTGGTGGGTGAGCGCGCTGACCAGGCCGATGGGCAGCGCCACGAGGTAGGCCAGGGCGGTCGCGGCGAGCGCGGTCAGCACGACCGGCCGGCCGCCGTGCGACACCTGCCGCCATACGTCGCGGCCGACGAAGTCGGTGCCGAGCCAGTGCCCGTCGCCGAGGGTGAAGGACGCGGCCCGTGGGCCCGGTCCACCCGCGAACACGGGGCCGAGCAGGGCGAGGCCGAGCGGCACGGCGATGACCGCGAGACCGAGTGCGAAGCGGCCCGTACGCAGGTTCCTCACGCGGCCACCCCCGCCCGCGGCGCGAGGCGGTGGGCGACCAGGTCGGCGCCGAGGTTGAGCACGACGGTCAGGACGCCGAACACCACGGCGAGGCCCTGGACGACAGGTACGTCGCGTTCCGCGACGGCGTTGAGCAGGACGGTGCCCAGTCCCGGGATCACGAACAGCGCCTCCACGACGATGACGCCGCACAGCAGCCAGTCGACGGTGCGCGCGAGTTGCTGGGCGGTGGGGGCCAGGGCGCCCGGCAGAGCGTGGGTGTAGCGGACGCGGGCGCCGGAGACGCCGTAGCGGTGGGCCTGCGCCACGTACGGGGCGGCGAGCGCGTCGATCATGCCGGCGCGTACCAGCCGGACCAGGGAACACACGGGCCGGGCCAGCAGGACGAGCACGGGCAGGACGAGCGCGGCCGGGTGGCCGAGCAGGTCGGTTCCGTAGCCGACGGCGGTCGGCGGCAGCCAGCCCAGCTGGATCGCGAGGACGGTCACCAGCAGCACGCCGAGGGCGAACTCGGGCACCGCGTACACAGCGAGCGTCACCGAGCTGATCAGCCGGTCGACGAGCCGCCCCTCGTGGCGGGCGGCCAGCACGCCGAGGCCGAAGCCGACCGGGACGAGCAGCGCCACGGTGAGCGTGGCCAGCAGCACGGTGGCGCCGAAGCCGTCGGCGATGTACTGGCTGACCGGGCGGCCGGAGGTGAGCGACGTGCCGAGGTCGCCGTGCAGCAGGCCCGCCGCCCAGTCGGCCAGCCGCTGCCACGCGGGCCGGTCCAGGTTCATGGCCGCGCGGATGGCCTCGATGCGGGCCGGGTCGGGCTGGTCCCCGGCGAGGGCGACGGCGGCGTCGCCCGGCAGCGCCTCGGTCAGCGCGAAGACCAGCAGCACCACGGCCACGGTCTGCAGGGCGCCGAGGACCAGCCGCCGGGCGACGAAGGAGCGCAGTCCGCTCACGCGAGCCACACCTTGTCGAAGCGGGCCCAGTCCAGGGTGTTGGCGGGTGCCTTGGTCTCAACTCCCTTCACCATGCGGGCCGTTCCGATGATCCAGTCCGCGAAGCCCCAGATCAGGAAGCCGCCCTCGGAGTACAGACGGCGCTGCATCCGCTCGTAGACGGCGGCACGCTCGGTCTTGTCGCGGGTGGACTGCGCCTGCTGGTAGAGCGCGTCGAAGTCCTTGTGCTGCCACTTGGTCGCGTTGGTGGTGGAGTCGCTGAGCAGGCGCTGGGAGATGTGGGCCTCGACGGGCATCGCGCCGGAGCGGTAGCAGCACAGGGTGCCGGAGTCGAGGATGTCGCTCCAGTACGAGTCCTTGCTGCCCATCTTCACGTCGACGGTGACGCCCGCCTGCTTCGCCTGGTCGCGGAAGATGCTGGCGGCCTCGGTGAAACCGGCGGCGACGGCCGAGGTGTCGAGGGTGACCTTGAGGTTCTCGGCGCCCGCCTGCTTGAGCAGGGCGCGGGCCCTGTCGAGGTCCTGCTCGCGCTGGGGCAGGTTGTCGGCGTAGTACTCGTAGCCCTTGCCGAACAGGTCGTTGCCGATCTCCCCGGCACCGGACAGGGCACCGTCGACGAGTTCCTTGCGGTCGGCGATGAGGAAGAACGCCTGGCGCACCCGCTTGTCGTCGAAGGGCGGCCGGTCGGTCTTCATGCAGAACGCCTGCATGGAGCTGCCCCGCAGCCGCACGATCTCGATCTGGCCCTTGCCCTCGTGGGCGCGGGCGGTGGTGGGGTTGAGTTCGTGGGCGTACTCGACCTGGCCGCCGAGGAGGGCGTTGACGCGGGCGGACTCCTCGTTGGCGATGACGAATTCGATCTCGTCGAGGTGGGGGGCGCCGTCCCAGTAGTCGTCATTGCGGCGGAGGACGGCGGAGCGGCCGGGGGCGAAGGAGACGAACCGGAACGGGCCGGAGCCGATCGGCTTCTTGTCGAACCCGGTCGCGTTCTCGGGCACGATGTACGCGCCGAACGCGGCCAGGATGTTGGGGAATTCGGCGGTGGGGCGCTTGAGTACGAACTCGATGGACCGCTCATCGGTGGCACGGCAGGCGTCGAGGTCGATGGGCTCCAGGGACGCCTTGGCGCGGAACGCCTGCTTCGGGTCGGCGATCCGGCGGTAGCTGTAGAGGACGTCCTTCGCGGTGACCGGCTTGCCGTCGTGAAAGGTGGCCTCGCGCAGGGTGACCTGCCAGCGGTCCAGGGTCTTGTTCGGCTCCCACTTCGCGGCGAGGCGGGGCTGGGCGGACAGGTCGGGGCCGTAGTCGGCGAGCTTGTCGAACAGCGCCTTGGCGCGGGCGACATCGGCGAAGAGGTTGGACAGGTGCGGGTCGAGGGTCTCGCCGGCGCCGCCGCCGGCGAACGCGGCGCGCAGCCGCCCGCCCCGCTTCGGTGTGCCGTCGCCCTTGTCCTCGCCGCCGCCGGGGCCGGAGCCGCCGCATCCGGCGAGGGCGAGCGTGCCGAGCGAGGCGGCGCCAGTGGCGGCGAGAAAGCCGCGGCGGCGCAGGCCCGGGAAGCGGTCAGGGGAGGGGAGATGACGGGTGGATTCGTCGTGCATGCGGGTTTCCTCGGTCTGTGTGGTGTGCCGTTGCGGTGCGGGGGGCGGCAGTCTTGGGGCGTCAGGACGCACAGGCGGACTCGGTCAGGCAGGCTCGGTCAGGCGGGCCACCACGTGCAGCCGGTCGGCGTCGGCGGTAGAGCCGGGGAGCCGGCCTTCGTGCCAGGGCGGCTCGGTGCGCGGGCCGGGCCCGTCGTGGAGCTCCAGGACCTCGAAGTCGTGCGCGGCCAGCAGGTGGTGCAGCTCCTGCGGGAACAGCAGCCGCCACGCGGAACGCTGCTCGACGGGCTCCGACCCGTCGTCCGCCGTCCACACGCGCGTACGGCGCAGGATCTGTGCCGTACGGTCCACCGTGAGCGTGGTGGTGGACCGGTAGACGGTGCCCTGCCAGGTGAACTGGTTGATGGTGGGAGCGTCGAGCAGGTCGGTTCGGCCGAGGAAGTACGCGCCGTTGCGCATTTCCGTGACGAGCAGGCCGCCAGGGGCGAGTGCGCGGCGGCAGGAGGACAGGAAGCCGCCGAGCTGCTCGTTGTCGTGGCAGTACAGCAGGGCGCTGTCCAGGCACACCACAGCGTCGAACACCCCCTGGCCGAGGTCGAATCCGTGCAGGTCGGCGCGGACGTACTCGGGCCCGGGATGGTGGGCGCGGGCGTGGTCGAGCATCGCCTCGGACAGGTCGGCGCCGGTCACCTCGCGGCCGGTGCCCTGCAGGTGGGCGGCGTCGCGGCCGGTGCCGCAGCCCATGTCCAGCACACGCGGTCCCGCCTTGTGCCGCCGCAGGCAGTCCTCCGTCCAGCGTCCGGCCAGCCGGTCCGGGTCGGGGAAGCGGGCCTCGTACAGATCGGGGTTGTCCGTGAGCAGGTTGCGCACACGCGCGGTCGTCGTAGAGGTCATGTCGGTGTCCTTCCTCAGGCCGTCGCGGGTACGGCGGGCTTCGAGGGTGTCGGCAGCGACCCGAGACGGTGCAGCCAGGCCACGCCGAGCGCGGAGGCAAGCCCGAACAGGGCACAGCAAGCCCACGGCAGCCAGCCGCCGGCGCCCCGCTCACCGGTGTCCATGGCCCAGCCGACGACGGTGTTGCCGACGGCGGCGGCGATGCCCGAGACGACGTAGAAGATCCCGAAGTAGGTGCCGGTGAGCTCGGGCCGGCCGAAACCGGGGATCAGCTCCATCACGAACGGCTGGGCGATCATCACCCCGAGGTAGAGCAACAGGGCTCCCGCCAGCACGGGCAGGGCGCGCAGGGCCGCGTCGGCCACGCCGTCCGGTCCGCCGGACGTACCCGCGACCACGGCGGGCGGCAGGAAGGCCAGCGCCATGAGGCCCAGCCCCGCCGAGATCCAACGGGCCCGGTTTCCGCGCTGCTTGAGAGCGCGAGTAATACGCAGCTGGAGCGCGAGATTGGCGAGGGTGCCGACGACGAAGACGAGGCCGGCCGCGCCGTCCCAGCCGGTGGCCTGCCGTGCTCCGTCGGGCAGGAGCAGGTACAGCTGGTTCTCCAGGGTGAACATGCCGACCATGGCGAGCGCGAAGGCGAGGAACGCGCGGTTGCTGACGACCTCGCGCCAGTCCGCGAGCACCGTGCCCTTGCTCGGCTCGACCTGCCGTGCGGGAAGGACCAGGGCCTGGGCGACGGTGAGGACGGCGAAGATCCCGGCGGCGGTAAGGGCCGACGTACGGAAGTCCACGAGCAGCAGCGCGCTGCCCAGCAGCGGACCGATCAGTGCGCCCGTGGTGGCGAACACGTTGAACAGGGCGAACGCCTCCGCCTTGCGCTCGTCGGCCTCCTGGGCGATGTAGGCGCGAACGGCCGGGTTGAACAGCGCGCCGGCGAAGCCGCTGAGCACGGAGGCGGCGAGCAGCACCGCCAGGTTGTCACCGAGGGCGAACAGCGCGAACCCCACCGTGCGCAGGGCGCACCCCGCGATGATCACGCCGCGCGCGCCGAGCCGGTCGGCAGCGGAACCACCGATGATGAACAGGCCCTGCTGGCTGAGGTTGCGCACGCCGAGGACGACGCCGACGACGGCGGCGGACAGGCCCAGGTTCTCGGTGAGGTGGGTGGCGAGGTAGGGGATGAGGAGGTAGAAGCCGGTGTTGACGCCGAGCTGGTTGACCAGCAGGAGCTGGACCGCGAGCGGGAAGCGGCGCATCTCACGCCACGTCTTCACGGCTCACCTCCCGTGGCTCGACGCCCAGGCCGGGCAGGCCACTTGCCCGTACGTAGCCGTCCTCCCCGCCGATGCCGGTCCAGGGGTCGTGGGCGAGCAGCAGGTGTCCGTCGAGGTCGGCCCAGCGGGCGCGGTCGGCGAGGTGCACGGCGGGCGCGAGTCCGAGGCTGCTCGCGGTCAGGCAGCCGAGCATCAGCTCGGTGCCGCTGCCGTCGATCAACTCGGTGATGCGCAGGGCCGTGTGCACCCCGCCGCACTTGGCGAGCTTGATGTTGACGCCGTGGACGCGTCCGGCCAGACGGCGGACGTCCTCAAGGCTGACGGCGTCCTCATCGGCGATGACCGGCAGCGGCGAGCGTTCGGCCAGGGCGCCCAACGCCTCAGGATCGCCGGGTGCGACGGGCTGTTCGACGGCTTCGACACCGAGGTCGGCGAACCGGGGCAGCAGCGCCTCGGCCTGCGCCGTGGTCCAAGCGCCGTTGGGGTCGAGCAGCAGCCGGACCCGGGGCGCGGCGTCGCGGATGACGCGGACGCGCTCGACGTCGTCCTCGGGATCCGGGGCCCCGGCTTTCACCTTGATGACGTGGAAGCCGCTCGCCGCGAGACAGCGGGCCTGCGCCGCCGCGTGGGCGAGCGACGTGATGCCGATGGTGCGGGCGGTCGCGGTGACCGGAGCTTCCGGAGCGCCGAGGAGCCGGTGGACGGGGCTGCCCGCACGTTTGCCGACGAGGTCGAGCAGGGCCGCCTCGACGGCGGCGATCACGGCCGGGGGAGTGCCGTCACCGGTCAACTCGTCCTCCCGCAGAGCCTCCAAGGCGCTCTCCGGATCGCCGAAGCGGGCAAGATCCGTACCGACAGCCCCGAAGAGCCGACCGAGGGTCTCGGCGTCGAGGCTGTAATAGACGCTGGTGACGGCCTCACCATGTCCGGTGAGGCCCTCGTGCTCGATACTCAGCCACACGGCGTCGCGGGCGGACATCGTCGAGCGAGAGATGCGCAGTGGCTCGGTGAGTTCGAGGCGTACGGTGCGCCGGCTGGCCTTCACGGGTTCCTTTCCGCATGGGGGACGGCCTTCAACGGGTCGTGGACGCGCGTGCACCGCACCCAGCCGGTGGCCTCGGCCGCGTACGGGTGCGGGATCTCCACGGGCCGGGTGGCCGCCGTGGACGGGTCGAGGCCGTGGGCGGTGGTGAAGTCGTCGTCGTAGACGGTGCCGAGGTAGCGGTGCGGGCCGTCGGGGAAGACGGTGGCGACGACCGCGCCCGGGTGGACGCGGGCCGCCCAGGCGGCGACGCGGGCGGCGGCACCGGTGCTCCAGCCGCCGCTGACGAAACTGCCGCTGGCCAGGCGGCGGCAGCTGTCCACGGCCTCGGCCGGGCCGACCCAGTGGGCCTCGTCGAAGGCGTCGTAGGCGACGTTGCGCGGGTGGATGCTGCTGCCCAGGCCACGCATCAGCCGCGGCCGGGCGGGCTGGCCGAAGATGGTGGAGCCGGTGGAGTCCACACCGATCAGCCGCAGCGCGGGCCAGTGGCGGCGCAGCGGGCCGATGATCCCGGCGCTGTGCCCGCCGGTCCCGACGCTGCACACCAGGATGTCCAGGTGGTCGAGCTCGACGGCGAGCTCGGCGGCCAGAGAGGCGTAACCGGCACTGTTGTCGGGATTGTTGTACTGGTCGGGCCAGTACGCACCGGGCAGCACGGCGAGCAGCTCGCGCAGCCGGGCCAGCCGGGCGGCCTGCCAGCCGCCCTGCGGCGCCGGACGGTCCACGATCTCCAGCCGCACCCCGTGAGCGCGCAGCAACTGCCGCATGGACGGTTCCAGTTCACTGTCGCCGACCAGCACGACGGGGTGGCCGAGAGCCTGCCCGGCGAAGGCGAGCCCGATGCCGAGGGTGCCGGAGGTGGACTCCACGACCGGGGCACCGGACCGCAGTTCGCCGCGCTCGCGGGCACCCATCAGCATGGACACGGCGGCCCGGGCCTTCATGCCGCCCGCGGCGAGCCCTTCGAGCTTGGCCCAGAAACCGGGGTGGGGTTCCGGGAGCCCGGCGGTGATGCGCACCAGAGGGGTACGGCCGAGCAGGGTGAGCAGTTCGGGGCGGGCGGCGGGGAGTACGGCGGTCGCGGTCACCGGGAGCCTCCTGCACCGTCGGCGCGGTAGCGGTAGAGGGTGCCGGGACCGCCGTCCAGCCAGAAGAAGGGGTACGGCTCCGCGCACACCGCGCTCACCCCGTGGCCCAGGAGGCGGGGCAGCACGGCGCTGCCGGTCTGGGCGAACATCACCAGCTGCTTGCCGTTCCGCAGAGCGTGCTCCCGCAGCGGCTCGAAGGTCCCGTTGCCCAGCGTCATCCCGGAGACGAGCAGCGCATCGCACCGGCCGGCCTCGGCCGACGCGTCGGTGACGACCTTCTCGTCCCACTCCGTGGCCCCGCCCTTGAGATCGCACGGAACATAGGCCATCCCCCGCGAACGCAGTGCTTCCAGCAAGGAGTTGACGACGCCGATCACGAGCACCGTCGCTCCCGGCGGCAGGTCGAGCAGCTCGACCACCGCCCGCGCCCGGGCCCGGGACTTCTCCAGCGACGTCCCGGCCGGCAGCGACACGGGCCGGGCCCCGTTGTCCGGGGTGTGCGGGGTGACGTGCATGAGGTAGGCGTCGAGGGCGGCCACGCGCACCGGAAGCAGCGGGTGCTCCAGCAGCCGGGCCAGGTCCACGCCGACGCAGTCCTCGACCGCGCTGTCGGGCAGCGTGCCGGGTTCGACCGCGCAGGAGCCGACGGCTTCGGCCAGGCGCAGGCTGAGCACCTCGTTGCGGTAGCCGGTGCCGCGCCCGGTGTGCCGTACGGCCTGCCGTGTGGTGAAGGCCACGGCGATCCGCAGGGCGGCCGGGTCCGGGCCGAGTTCGCCGGCGCGGGCCCGCGCCATGAGTTCGTCGTACGTCGTCACGCGGGGGGACGCCGAGGTGGCGGAGGTCATCGGATCACCAGCCCGGACCGCAGCTCGCCGAGCAGGACCTCGACCCGGTCGCGGGCGCCGAGCCCGTCGGCGTCGCCGACCATGACGTGTCCGAGGTACTCGTTGTTGCTGCCCGCCGCCTTCACCTGCCCGCCGGGCTCGGCGAGTTGCATCTCCAACACGTCCGGCACGGTCCGCAGGTGGCCGCCGTCCAGCGCCTCGAGCGTGCCCGCGGTCTCCGGGACGAGGAAGCCGATGGCGGCGCTGCGCAGTCCGGTGTCCGTGCGCCGCAGGTCGGGTGCGCGGCCCAGGGAGACCTCCACGAAGGCCGCGGCCAGGTCGATGCCGGTGACGTGGCGTATGAGCTCGGTGATGCGGTTCCCGGCGGGCCGGGGGTTGACCTCGACCACGCGCGGTCCGGCGGCGGTGAGCTTGATCTCGGTGTGCGCGACGACGCCGTCGGTCAGGCCGAGCGCCTTGAGGGCGCCGAGTGCGGTCTGCTCAGCTGCCTCGGTGTCCGCGGTCGGCAGGGCGGCGGGGAACATGTGGCCGGTCTCGATGAACGCGGGCGCCCCGCCGACGCTCTTGTCGGTCACGCCGAGCACGTGGACCGCGCCCGCGTGCGAGACGGTCTCGACGCTCACCTCCGGGCCGTCCAGGAGTTCTTCGAGCAGCACCACGGGCGCCCGCCGCTGCCCGCGCGCGTTGACCGGGAAGTCGGCCAACGCCTTTACCACGACGGCGAGTTGGCCCTCGTCGTCCACCCGCCGCACGTACATGCCCGCGCACAGGTCGACGGGTTTGACCACGAGCGGGTAGCCGATCTCCCGTGCCGCCCGAGCGATGTCGGCCCACTCCTCGTGCACCGCGAAGCGCGGCCCGGGCACCCCCGCATCGGCCAGTACCCGTCGGGTGGCGTCCTTGCGGCAGGCGTTCCCGACCGCCTCGGGGCTCGATGAGGGCAGACCGAGCCGCCCGGCTATCCGCGCCACCGTCGGCAGGTAGTAGTCGCAGGACGTGATCACCCCGTCGAAGCCGAACACCGCGTGCAGCCGCTCGACTTGAGGCAGCAGGGCCCCGGTGTCGTTGGTGTCCGCCGTGATGACGTTGCGCGCCCCGAGCAGTGGGTGTGCCGCTCCTTCGGGCGCAGAGCGCAGGTAGTGATGCAGATCGCGGGTGAGGAACGTGAACTCGTGCCCCCCTCCCGTATCGCCCGTGGCAGCAGCCTGCTCATCGATCCGACCCAGCTCTCGACCACCAGCAGATGAGCCACAGCTCCCCTTTGTTCATGCCGTTTCGTGCGGTGTGGTTCTGACGTCCGGGCAGCCCGACGGAACCTCCCTGAGGAAGCGGGCCGGGCTTGACCGATGAACACGGTATCGGTAATCATTTTCATTTGTCACTACCTCAACGGACCCGACCGGAGACACTCCGTGATCTCACGCGTCCATCGCCGTGCCCTGCAGTGCGCTCTGGCAGCCGCCGCGGCGACTGTCCTGCCC
>NZ_POUC01000948.1 GCF_002891435.1 Streptomyces cahuitamycinicus | reverse complement strand
CCCTTCACACCCCGTAGACGGAGACACCCATGCCCTACGCCGCTTCCTCCGCCCACCGCGCCGCCACCATCGCCACCATCGCCCGGACCCGCGCCGCGTCCCCCGCGCCCATCCCGAACGCTGAGGGCCGCGCCGCGCTCACGAAGATCGCTGACCTCCTCGACGTCGCCGCCGACGCCTTCCGGTCCTCCACTCCCGCCGTGATCGACGGCATCACCATGAACGAGATCCCGGCCGACGCCTACTTCGCCCTCGCCAACGCCGAGAACATCGCGGCCGACACCCCCGCCGCCGGGTTCCCGGCCACCCTCAGCCAGTACGTCACGCGCCGCGAGAACATCGACCTGCCCCCGTCGCTGCTCCCCGGCGGGCCCGTGCTGATCGCCAAGGAAGGCGACCTGTTCGCCCGCCTCCTCGCCCTCCACGGCCACTACCTGACCGCCGTGACCGCTACGGAGGAGAGCACCGCCAACGCCCTGGAAGCCGCGTTCACCCTGCACTGGACGCACGCCCAACTGGCGGAAGCCGTGGCCGCCGACGCCGAGCACCGCCG
>NZ_POUC01000947.1 GCF_002891435.1 Streptomyces cahuitamycinicus | reverse complement strand
GGTACGCATAGGGGCGTCACAGCGGAATGGCGACGACCGACATACTGATCATCTCCGCCCGGAACGCTGGAAGGATCGTAGGGACGAGTGGAACGCGTGGACCTCATGCCCCCGCCCGCCGACGACGACTCGGCCCACGGCTGCGACCCGGCCACCGGGGCCCTCGCCGACGCATATGCCGCCGTGCCCCTGCTGAACTGCCTGCTGCGGGAGGTCGCCCGGCCGGTGCGCCGGGAGGGCGGCCATCGCGTCTACCGGCTGCCCGGCGGGGACCGCCTGCTACGGGTGCGCGGAACGCGGCGGCCCGCCGAACCGGAGGCCGGGATCGCGGGCGCCTGGCACCGCCTCGGCCACACCGAGCTGGTCAAGCTCGTCGCCGAGGAACTGCGCCGGCACACCGGGCTGTCCAACCACGAGCTGCCCGCCGAGATGCTCGACAGCCGGGACGCCGTGGCCGCCCTGCTCGCCGCCCGTGCGGGGGCCACCCCGCCCGGCGACCTCTACCTGCGCTCCGAGCAGTCCCTCCTCACCGGCCACACCCACCACCCCGCACCCAAGGCGC
>NZ_POUC01000946.1 GCF_002891435.1 Streptomyces cahuitamycinicus | reverse complement strand
CCCCACGCCTCGACCCGCTTCCCGGACGCGCCGCCCAGCGCCGGCCACGCGACCCGTGCCGCCTCGGACCGGCCGTCGGGCGTCGGGCGTGAGACCGGTGTCGGCTCGAACGGACCGTCCGGCGTCGACCGCGGTACGCGTGCCGCGTCAGACCGGCTGTCCGGTGTCGGCCGCGAGACTCGTGCCGCCTCGGACCGGCCGTCGGGTGTCGGGGGTGAGACCGGCTTCGGCTCGGACCGACCGTCGGGTGTCGGCCGTGAGACCGGCCCCGGCTCGAACGGGCCGTCCAACGGCGGCCGCCAGACCCCTGCCGCCCCGGACCGGCCGTCCGGCGTCAGCCGCGAGACCCGCCCCGGCTCGGACCGGCCGTCGGGTGTCGGTGGTGCGACCAGCTTCGGCTCGGACGGGCCGTTCCGGGCCTCCACTCGTTTCCCCGACGCGCAGTCCGGTGTCGGCCACGCAACTCGTGCTGCCTCGGACCGGCCGTCGGGCGTCAGCCGTGAGATCCGCCCCGGCTCGGACCGGCCGTCCACCTCCCCGGCACCCGGCACACCCGGCACTCC
>NZ_POUC01000945.1 GCF_002891435.1 Streptomyces cahuitamycinicus | reverse complement strand
CGGCTGGGGCGGGCGCTGCTCGACTCCGTCCCGTTCCTGGGTGCCGAGAGGGCTGCGGAGGTCGTGGCGCTGTTGAGCGAGGAGGCTCCGCGGGAGTACGGCGATGATCTGGCCGGTGCGCTGCGCCGTGCGCGGCGTGGGGGTGACGCCTATTCCTCGCGGTGGCGCGGTGAGGTCCGGCGGCTGCGGGCCGCAGTCGGGGAGATGTCCCGTACGCCCGCCCGTACCCGGCATCCGGAGACCGCCGGGGCAGGGGGCCTCGGGAATCTCTCGGAGGATCGGCAAGCGGGCCTCGTCGCCGCTCTCGCCTTTCCCGAGCGGGTCGCCAGGGCCGAGGGCGGGTCGTATCTCATGGTGTCCGGGACGCGGGCGGAGCCCGGCGCGGGGAGTGGGCTGCGCGGCGCGGAGTGGGTGGCCGTCGCCGTGGCGGACCGGCCTGTCGGCCAGGGGCACGCGCGCGTGCAGTCGGGGGCGGTCGTGGACGAGGACGTGGCGCGGCTCGCCGCGGGCGCGCTGCTCGACGAGCGGGACGAGGTCCGGTGGGACGGCGGGGACGTCGTGGCGCGGAGGGTGGAGC
>NZ_POUC01000944.1 GCF_002891435.1 Streptomyces cahuitamycinicus | reverse complement strand
GCGCACCGCCCGCCGGGGGGGTGCGGCGGGCGGTGCGGGCCTGTCAGTTGCTCAGGTAGGCCATGGCCTGGGAGTGGGCGTCGAAGCGGTCGATGGCGGTCAGGTTGTGGACTTCCAGGCAGTGCGTGAACACCTCTACCGCCAGTTCCTCGGTCGCCTCGTCGGTGGCAGGCTCGGGGAGGGTGTTGATGACCTTGCCGTCCTGGACAAGGGCGATGAACGGGCGGGGGGTCTTGGCGAGCGTGATCACGGTGTTTCCTTCGTTCGGGACGGGCCCCATGCTCCGGGGCTGCGGGGTGAACCCGCAAAGAGAACAGTACAGCAATGAGACTGTCAGGCAACAGGGACCCCGTAAGAATCCGCAAACGGGCAGGTAGAGAGGCCTGAACGCATCTCGTCCACTCTCATGGCTGTACTTTCCTGCGGTGCGGCTGTACGTTCTGGACCCACGCCAACCGGCGGCCCGGGGAGAGCACCCCGGGCACTCCCGAACGAAGGAACACCGCCATGCGCATGCCGCGCCTCCTGATCCGTCTCCCCCGTCCCGCCGCGCTCCTGGCCGCCGGACTGGCCACCGCGCTCCTCGGCGC
>NZ_POUC01000943.1 GCF_002891435.1 Streptomyces cahuitamycinicus | reverse complement strand
GATCGGGGTCGAGCTGGTGGATCCGGAGGCGGAGGGGGACTCCGGCTTTTCGGGCGCTCCAGGAGCTGCGGAGGGCGGCGTGGCGGCATCGGTGATGCCGCCCAGCGGACGCCAACCCCTGCCCGCCGCCCCCGGACTGGCCGCTGCGATCCAGCAGGAGTGCCTGCGGCGGGGCCTCATCGTCGGACTCGGCGGCCGTCACACGAGCGTCGTGCAGCTGCTGCCGCCACTGACCCTCACCGATGAACAAGCGGCCGCCGTGATGGACCGCCTGGCCGACGCGGTCCGGACAGCGGCCCGATGCCGTGGGGGTGGCCCGGCAGCCGCACCCTGAGCCGCAGTGAGCTTCTACGGCTGGCCGCCGTTCCACACCGGAGTCCGCATCGATGCCCGCCTGTGAGGCGTCTCCCTCAGCCGTCTGCCCGCCCCTGCGCCCGGCGCCCAGCCGTCTGCCTGCCGCGGTCTGCCTGCCAGTCGTCTGTCAGTCAGTCGTCTGGCTGTCAGCCGCCTGGCGCGCCATGAGCCCGCACGCTCGCGACCCGTACGACCGCAGCCCCGGACGACCACAGCCCCTGCCTCTTATACACATCT
>NZ_POUC01000942.1 GCF_002891435.1 Streptomyces cahuitamycinicus | reverse complement strand
CCTCCCGTCGGGTCGGGGTCTCCTGGACGGCGGTCCGGGGCCGAGGCGGCTTCGGCGGCTCGGGCGGGTCGTCCGGGCCCTCGCCGCGCGGTACGTCGTAGAAGTACGTCCGGGTACGCACCTGCCCGGTGGGCGTCCGTTCGCGACGGCGTTCCAGGTATCCGGCCGCTTCGAGCTCCCTCAGGGCCCGCGAGACGAGGATCTCGCCCTCGCTGAAGTGCTCGCACAGGGCGGTGATGGTCACGGGGGAGCCGTCGGGCAAGGAGGCGATGTACGCCGCGACGCCCACCGTGACCGCGCTGCCGCGCCGCTGGGCGAGGGCGTTGGAGATCACCGTGAAGTCGGCGGTGAGGCGGGTGCGTACGTGGATCACGCCGGAGGTCGGAGCTCCGGCGTCGGCGCGCAGGCGCGCGTTAGACTGCGGGTCAGCCATTCGGGAAGGTGTCTCTTCCTGATCGGTCAGGCCCTCGTTCGGGATTGCAGTCCCGGCCGGGGGCCGTATCTGTTTGCGGTTGTCGCGGCGAACGTAACGGTCCGTGTCCCGCGCCCGCAAGCTGGTCACTCGCACGGGTGACGACCGCCCTCTGGCGCGGGGAGGGT
>NZ_POUC01000941.1 GCF_002891435.1 Streptomyces cahuitamycinicus | reverse complement strand
GGAGTCGCGTACGGGGAGGGCTCGGGGGAGCGCCGCTCGCTGACGGAAGCGGAGTTCACCGCCTACGTCAAGGAGCGCCGTGCCTCCCTGTACGCAACCGCCTACCACCTCACCGGTGACCGTTTCGAGGCCGAGGACCTGCTGCAGAGCGCGCTGTTCTCGACCTACCGGGCGTGGGACCGGATCAGCGACAAGGCCGCGGTCGGCGGATACCTGCGCCGCACCATGACGAACCTGCACATCAGCGCCTGGCGGCGCCGCAAGCTCAACGAGTACCCGACCGAGGAACTGCCGGAGACGCCCGGTGACACGGACGCGATGCGCGGCACCGAGCTGCGCGCCGTCCTGTGGCAGGCGCTGGCCCGGCTGCCCGAACTCCAGCGCACCATGCTGGTCCTGCGCTACTACGAGGGCCGCACGGACCCGGAGATCGCGGACATCCTCGACATCAGTGTCGGCACGGTGAAGTCCAGCATCTGGCGGTCGCTCCGCCGGCTGCGCGAGGACGAGGTCCTCAGCTTCGGCCGTGACGAGGAGGACGCCTTCGGCGAGCTCGTCGCCTGAAGGTTGAGGGGGAGCACCACAAGGGGGCCCACGGGGGAACC
>NZ_POUC01000940.1 GCF_002891435.1 Streptomyces cahuitamycinicus | reverse complement strand
CCTCCACGCACGCCGGCGCGGCCGCCCCTGCGCCCGCGCCCGCCGAACCGTCCGCACACGACGGGCCGGCCGCGCCTGCGGAGCGGCCCGCGCCTGCGGATCCGGAGGCGCCTGCGGACCTGGCGACTCCCGTGGAACCGTCCGCGCACGCCGGCCCGGCCGCACCTGCGGAGCGGCCAGCGCCCGCGGACCTGGCCGAGCCCGCCGACCGGCTTGCGCCTGCCGAACGGCCGGAGTCCGCCGAGCTGCCCATCCACGCCGACCCTGCCGGGCCCACTGGGCCGACGGCACCCACCGACTCGGCCGCATCCGCAGCTCCGGCGGCACATGCCGATCCCACGACGCCCGCCGCTCCGGCCGCATACGCCGACCCGGCGGCACCCGTCGAGCCGTCCGCGCCCGCCGACCCGACGACGTCAGCTGGTCCAGCGACGCCCGCCGCTCCGGCCGCATACGCCGACCCGGCGGCACCCGTCGAGCCGTCCGCGCCCGCCGATCCGACGACGTCAGCTGGTCCAGTGACGCCCGCCGCCCCCGCCGGATACGCCGACCCGGCGGCACTCGTCGAACCGTCCGCGCACGCCGAGGCGTCCGCGCTCGCCGAGCC
>NZ_POUC01000093.1 GCF_002891435.1 Streptomyces cahuitamycinicus | reverse complement strand
GGAGACGCTCTGCCGACTGAGCTATTGGGGCGAGCGGGGGCCTCGAAACGGATTTGGGTGAACGGCGGCGGAGCGTGTAATGTCTTCATCGCTCGCCCCAATAGCTCAGTCGGCAGAGCGTCTCCATGGTAAGGAGAAGGTCAACGGTTCGATTCCGTTTTGGGGCTCTGGTGTGACTGGTTCCGTCGCAAGGCGGGGCCGGATCGCATCAAAGCGGTGTAGCTCAGTCGGTAGAGCAAGCGGCTCATAATCGCTGTGTCACCGGTTCAAGTCCGGTCACCGCTACTGACAGTAGCCGATTGCGGGGTCGGTCCTTCGATCGGCTACTCTTCTTGCGTTAAACAGTCCATCCGTTCGTCTTAGGAGCACTCACGTGGCTGCCACCGACGTCCGCCCGAAGATCACGCTGGCCTGCGTGGAGTGCAAGGAGCGGAACTACATCACCAAGAAGAACCGGCGTAACAACCCGGATCGCCTTGAGATGAAGAAGCACTGCCCGCGTTGCAATGCGCACACCGCGCACCGCGAAACGCGATAAAAACAGGCTCGTACACGAGGCCGTTCCCGAGTGATCGGGGGCGGCCTCGCGTCGTTGAGGGACCCGTACCGGTCAGTGCCGGTCAGTGAGCTACCAGGAGGTGCCGAGCCATGGCGCTCGACCAGTCCTTCGTGGGGCGGACGTACCCGCCCACCACGCCGTACGAGGTGGGCCGGGAGAAGATCCGTGAGTTCGCCGAGGCGGTCGGGGACGCCAACCCGGCTTACACGGACGCGGAGGCCGCCAAAGCCCTCGGGCACCCCGATGTGATCGCCCCGCCGACGTTCGTCTTCGCGATCACCTTCAAGGCCGCGGGCCAGGTCGTCCAGGATCCCCAGCTCGGCCTGGACTACAGCCGCGTGGTGCACGGCGACCAGAAGTTCGCCTACCGCCGCCCGGTCCGCGCCGGCGACCGGCTCTCGGTCACCTCGACCATCGAGGCGATCAAGTCCCTCGCGGGCAACGACATCGTGGATATCCGCGGCGAGGTGCACGACGAGGCCGGCGAGCACGTCGTGACCGCCTGGACCAAGCTCGTGGCCCGCGCGGCCGAGGAGGCGTGAGCGACCCCATGACCGCGAAGATCTCCTACTCCGACGTTGAGGTCGGCACCGAGCTGCCCGCCCAGACCTTCCCTGTGACCCGCGCGACCCTCGTCCAGTACGCGGGCGCCTCCGGCGACTTCAACCCGATCCACTGGAACGAGAGGTTCGCCAAGGAGGTCGGCCTGCCGGACGTCATCGCGCACGGCATGTTCACCATGGCCGAGGCGATCCGCGTGGTCACCGACTGGACCGGCGACCCGGGCGCGGTCGTCGAGTACGGCGTCCGCTTCACCAAGCCGGTCGTCGTCCCGAACGACGACCAGGGTGCCGTGATCGAGGTCGCCGGCAAGGTCGCCGCCAAGCTCGACGACAACACGGTCCGCGTGGACCTGACGGCGACCAGCGCCGGGCAGAAGGTGCTGGGCATGTCTCGGGCGGTTGTGCGACTGGCCTGAGTCGGCCGCGACACGACGTAAGGGCGCTCTCCGCACGGGGGGCGCCCTTACGCGTGGCTACGCGTGGCTGCACAATGGCTGGCTACGTCATGGCTGGACATGGCCAGACAAGGCTCTGTTGGCGGGACGCCCCTTACGCAGGGCTCTCCAATGTGGCGCGCAGCCCCCTACGCCTGGCCCGTGCGAGCCACCGCTTGACTTGGTTAGTGATTGAGCACTAACTTCGAATGCATGGCAAGGATGAGTGCGGAAGAGCGGCGCGAGAGCGTCATCCGGGCGGCGACGACCGAGTTCGCCCGCGGTGGGTACCACGGCACCTCGACCGAGGCGATCGCCCGCCGGGTCGGCGTGTCGCAGCCGTACCTCTTCCGGCTCTTCCCGGGCAAGAGGGCGATCTTCCTGGCGGCGGCCCAGCGCTGCGTGGAGGACACCATCCGCACCTTCGCGGAGGCCTCCGAGGGGCTCGAAGGCGAAGAGGCCCTGCACGCGATGGGGAACGCGTACACCCAGGTCATCGAGGAGCGCCCCGAGCGGCTCATGATGCAGATGCAGATGTACGTCGCCGTGAAGGCCGCCGAGGAGGAGGGTGACCACGAGTTCGGCGAGTCCGTGCGCGCCGGATGGATGCGGCTGTGGGACACCGTCCACCTCCCGCTGGGTGCCGATGCCGGTGAAACGACGATGTTCCTGGCGTACGGAATGCTCATCAACTGCCTGACGGCCATGGGATTCCCGCCCGAGCACCGAGTCTGGGAAGGCATGTACCCCTCGGCGCGTCGCAAGGCCGGGCCGGAGTACTGACAGGGAAGGGCCGGAATGCGGCGCATCTTCATGACCACGAAAGTTAGTAATCAATAACTAATCTATCACGCAGATTCTTCCTGGGGGAGCGATGTCACAGCAGACCGCGCAGACCGCACATCGCGGGGGAGCCGCCTGGGCCCTCGTCATCACCAGCGTCGCCGGATTCATGGCGGCACTCGACAACCTCGTCGTCACCACCGCCCTGCCCTCCATCCGGGAGGACCTCGGCGGGGGACTGCACGACCTCGAATGGACGGTGAGCGCCTACACGCTGACCTTCGCCGTCCTGCTGATGTTCGGCGCCGCCCTCGGTGACCGCTTCGGCCGCCGACGGCTGTTCATCGCCGGGCTCGCCGTCTTCACCGGGGCCTCCGCCGCTGCGGCCATGGCGCCCGGCATCGACTCCCTCATCGCCGCCCGCGCCGTCCAGGGCGCCGGTGCCGCGGTGATGATGCCGCTGACGCTGACCCTGCTGACCGCCGCCGTGCCCGTCGCCAAGCGCGGCATGGCGTACGGCATCTGGGGCGCCGTCAACGGACTCGCCGTCGCCTCCGGACCGCTCGTCGGCGGCACCCTCGCCGAACACATCTCCTGGCAGTGGATCTTCTGGCTGAACGTCCCGCTTGGCCTGGCCCTGCTGCCGCTCGCCCGCCTGCGCTTGGCCGAGTCCCACGGCACCGGAGCCCCGCTCGACGTCCCCGGCACCCTGCTGGCGAGCGGTGGCCTGTTCGGCATCGTCTACGGACTGGTGCGCGGCCCCGCCGTCGGCTGGACCTCCTCGCTTGTCCTGACCGGACTGTTCGCGGGCGGAGCGCTGCTCGTCGGCTTCATCCTCTACAGCACGCGGGCCAAGAACCCCATGCTGCCGATGCGGCTGTTCCGCTCCCGGGCGTTCTCCGGCATCAACGCGGCGAGCCTGCTGATGTTCCTCGGCATGTTCGGCTCGATCTTCCTGCTCAGCCAGTACATGCAGGGCGTCCTCGGCAACTCGCCCACGGAGGCGGGCCTCAGGATGCTGCCCTGGACCGGCATGCCGATGCTGGTCGCCCCGATCGCCGGGATCCTGGCCGACCGCATCGGCGGCCGCCCGGTCGTCGCCGCGGGCCTCTTCCTGCAAGCGCTGGGCCTCGGCTACATGGCGGTGGTGGCCACGGCCGACGCCTCCTACGCGGCCATGCTGCCCGCCCTGATCGTCAGCGGCATCGGCATGGCGCTGTTCTTCGCCCCCGCCTCGCACCTGGTCATGTCCAGCGTGCGGCCGTCGGAGCAGGGCATCGCCTCCGGCGCCAACAACGCCCTGCGCGAGGTGGGCGGGGCGCTCGGCATCGCCGTCATGGGGTCGATCTTCGCGGCCCAGGGCGGTTACGAGACCGGCCAGACCTTCGTCGACGGCATGCGCCCCGCCCTCGTGACGGGCTCCGCGGTGGTCGCCCTCGCCGGCGTCGCGGCCCTGCTGATACCGACCCGGCGGCGCACGGAGCGGCAGACCGAGGCGGCCGAACCGGCACCGGTGCTGGAGACGGCCACCCACTGACCCCGAAGGACCCGAACAAGGAGAAGCGGCCATGCCCACTCTTCCCTGGACCGTCCCGAACACCCCTCCCCGGAACACCGAGGTGTACGTCTTCGCCTCCCGCTTCGAGACCCGCACACTGTGGGGAGCCCTGAGGTTCCGCGCCGGAACGCCCGCCGTCTGGCGGCAGGTCCGCCGGAGCCCCGGTGTCTACGGAGCCACCCTGAAGGCGCAGCCCTTCAAACGGACCTTCTGGACCCTGTCGGCCTGGGAGTCCAAGGACGCGCTGCACCTTCGTCCGCGCGGGTGCCCACGGCCCGGCCTCCCGCGGCCTCGCCCCACAGATGAGGGCCTCGGCCTTCACCACCTGGCAGGTGAGCAGCGACGACCTCCCGCTCGCCTGGTCCGACGCGCTCCGCCGGCTGGCCTGAGAGCCACCGCGCGCGCGTGCGGCCTCCTTTCCCCGCGGAAGGGGGCCGCACCCACACGTGCCCGGCGTCGTCAGTGCCGTCTCGTACTCTTGAGCCCGTGCAGGAACTCCACGACGCCCCCCTCGCCCCGCTGACGACCTTCCGGCTGGGCGGCCCCGCGCCCCGGCTGATCACCGCGACGACGGACGACGAGGTGATCGCCGCCGTCCGCGAAGCCGACGAGGCGGGCACCCCGCTGCTGCTCATTGGCGGCGGCTCGAACCTGGTCATCGGCGACAAGGGCTTCGAAGGCACCGCCCTCGTCATCGCCACCAAGGGCTTCGCCCTCGACGGCACGTCGCTGGAGCTGGCCGCGGGCGAAGTCTGGACCGATGCCGTCGGCCGTACGGTCGAGGCCGGCCTGGCGGGCATCGAGTGCCTGGCCGGCATCCCCGGCTCCGCGGGCGCGACCCCCATCCAGAACGTCGGGGCGTACGGCCAGGAGGTCTCGTCCACGATCACCGAGGTCGTCGCCTACGACCGCCACACCGGCGCATCGGTCACCCTGGCCAACGAGGACTGCGCCTTCTCCTACCGCCACAGCCGATTCAAGTCCGACCCCGAGCGCTACGTGGTCCTGCGGGTCCGCCTCGCCCTGGAGGACGCCGAGGGCCTCTCCGCCCCCCTTCGGTACGCCGAGACGGCGCGCGCCCTCGGCGTGGAGGCGGGCGATCGTGTTCCGCTCGCGCAGGCCCGCGAGACGGTGCTCAAGCTGCGCGCCGGCAAGGGCATGGTCCTGGACCCCGAAGACCACGACACCTGGTCGGCTGGCTCCTTCTTCACCAACCCGATCCTGACGGACACGGACTTCGCGACGTTCCGCGCACGCGTGCGTGAGCGCCTCGGCGACGGGGTGGAGCCCCCCGCGTACCCGGCAGGCGACGGCCGCACCAAGACCTCCGCGGCCTGGCTGATCGACAAGGCGGGCTTCACGAAGGGGTACGGCGACGGACCGGCCCGCATCTCCACGAAGCACACCCTGGCGCTGACGAACCGGGGCAGCGCGACGACGGAGGACCTTCTCGCCCTGGCCCGTGAGGTGGTGGCCGGCGTCCGAGAGGCCTTCGGTATCACCCTGGTCAACGAGCCGGTGACGGTCGGGGTCAGCCTCTGAGAGGACCTGGTCGTAGATGCCCTTGAGTACGGCGGAGACGACGCCGCGCACGGCCCGGTCGAGCGGACCGTCCCGCTCCGGCGCGGGCCCGAGCGGCGCGGCGCTGACGACGAGCAGTCGGCGTATCCCACGGCGTCCTATCCACCCGACGGGCCGGCGGACAGGCCTCTACGAGGCCAGCCAGTCGTCCACCCCCGCCAGCAGCTTCGTCTTCACGCCCTCCGGGGCCGCCGAACCCCGGACCGACTGCCGGGCCACCTCCGCCAGCTCCGCGTCCGTGAACCCGTGATACCGCCGCGCGATCTCGTACTGCGCCGCCAGCCGGGATCCGAACAGCAACGGGTCGTCCGCGCCCAGCGCCAACGGCACCCCGGCCTCGAACAGCGTCCGCAGCGGCACGTCCTCCGGCTTCTCGTACACCCCCAGCGCCACGTTCGACGCCGGGCACACCTCGCACGTCACCTGCCGGTCCGCCAGCCGCTTCATCAGCCTCGGGTCCTCTGCCGCCCGCACCCCGTGCCCCACCCGCGTCGCGCCCAGGTCGTCCAGACAGTCCCGCACGGACGAAGGCCCTGCCAGCTCACCCCCGTGCGGCGCGGACAGCAACCCGGCCTCGCGCGCGATCCCGAACGCCCGGTCGAAGTCCCGCGCCATCCCCCGCCGCTCGTCGTTCGACAGCCCGAACCCGACCACGCCCCGGTCCGCGTACCGCACCGCCAGCCGCGCCAGCGTCCGCGCGTCCAGCGGGTGCTTCATCCGGTTCGCCGCGACCAGCACCCGCATCCCGAGCCCGGTCTCCCGCGATGTGGTCTCGACCGCGTCCAGGATGATCTCCAGCGCCGGGATCAGCCCGCCCAGCCGAGGCGCGTACGACGTCGGGTCGACCTGGATCTCCAGCCACCCCGACCCGTCCCGGACGTCCTCCTCCGCGGCCTCACGCACCAGCCGCTGGATGTCCTCCGGCTCCCGCAGACACGAGCGCGCGGCGTCGTACAGCCGCTGGAAGCGGAACCAGCCCCGTTCGTCCGTCGCACGCAGTCTCGGCGGCTCCCCGCCGACCAGCGCCTCGGTCAGCGCGTCGGGCAACCGCACCCCGTACTTGTCGGCCAGTTCCAGCACGGTCGAGGGTCGCATCGACCCGGTGAAGTGCAGGTGCAGATGGGCCTTCGGCAGCTCAGAGACATCACGTACGCGCTCCATCCAAAGATCCTGCCGTACGTCCCAGCCGTCCCGGTAGCTGTTTCCCCTTTCGTGGTCTTGCTCGCACAAACAAACTGGCGCAAGCAAAGGGGGCACCTACCGAACTCGGTAGGTGCCCCCGGGCCGCCGCAGGACCGGCGAAGCGGACGTCAGTCCCGTGCCTCCGCCAGCAGCTTCTGGATCCGGCTCACACCCTCGACCAGGTCCTCGTCACCCAGCGCGTACGACAGCCGCAGGTAACCCGGCGTGCCGAAGGCCTCACCCGGTACGACCGCGACCTCGGACTCCTCCAGGATCAGCGCGGCCAGCTCGACCGTGTCCTTGGGCCGTCGGCCCCGGATCTCCTTGCCGACCAGGGCCTTCACGGACGGGTACGCGTAGAACGCGCCCTCCGGCTCCGGGCACACCACACCGTCGATCTCGTTCAGCATCCGCACGATGGTCTTGCGGCGCCGGTCGAAGGCCTCACGCATCGCCGACACGGCGTCCAGGTCACCGGAGACGGCGGCCAGCGCGGCGGCCTGGGCGACGTTGGACACGTTGGACGTGGCGTGCGACTGCAGGTTCGTCGCGGCCTTGACGACGTCCTTCGGGCCGATGATCCACCCGACCCGCCAGCCGGTCATCGCGTACGTCTTGGCGACACCGTTGACCACGACGCACTTGTCGCGCAGCTCGGGCAGCACCGCCGGCAGCGACACGGCGGAGGCGTCGCCGTAGACGAGGTGCTCGTAGATCTCGTCGGTCATCACCCACAGGCCGTGCTCGACGGCCCAGCGGCCGATGGCCTCGGTCTCCTGCTCGGTGTAGACCGCGCCGGTCGGGTTGGACGGCGAGACGAAGAGGACGACCTTCGTCTGCTTCGTACGGGCTGCCTCCAGCTGCTCCACGGTCACCCGGTAGCCGGTCGTCTCGTCGGCGACGACCTCCACCGGGACACCCCCGGCCAGCCGGATCGACTCCGGGTACGTCGTCCAGTACGGCGCGGGCACGATGACCTCGTCGCCCGGGTCGAGGATCGCGGCGAAGGCCTCGTAGATGGCCTGCTTGCCGCCGTTGGTGACGAGGATCTCCGAGACGTCGGGCTCGTAGCCCGAGTCCCGCAGCGTCTTCGCGGCGATCGCGGCCTTCAGCTCGGGGAGGCCACCGGCCGGCGTGTAGCGGTGGTACTTCGGGTTCGAGCAGGCCTCGATGGCCGCCTGGACGATGTAGTCCGGAGTCGGGAAGTCGGGCTCACCGGCGCCGAAGCCGATCACCGGCCGCCCGGCCGCCTTGAGGGCCTTGGCCTTGGCGTCCACGGCGAGGGTGGCGGACTCGGAGATCGCGCCGACTCGGGCGGAGACCCGGCGCTCGGTGGGAGGGGTTGCAGGGCTCATGAGCCCCATCGTTTCAGACCGGAAACGCGCGCGGCACGGGGGTTTCACAGACTGAACAACGTCGGGCAAACCCCTGAACAACAGTGCGGATCGCCCGCACGGCCTGCGTGATCTTCAGCGGATTCCCGTCACTCCACCCCCCGTTCCGGAGGCGATCTTCCGCCAACGAGCCCTCACACGGGCCCTTTCTGTTCGACGACCGGCCGTGGAGCACGTACACTCTCACCTCGTTGGCCTTCAGCAGGCTGCGCCCGTTCGGTGCACACCAAGCATCCGGATGGATGCGGTACGTTGGGTGGCACACAAAGGGTCGTAGCTCAATTGGTAGAGCACTGGTCTCCAAAACCAGCGGTTGGGGGTTCAAGTCCCTCCGGCCCTGCTACACACACCTTCGCCAGGATGTGTGCGCATGTACGTACAGCAATGCACCGCCGTGCGGCTCAGACCGGGCGCGGCACGGCCACGACCCGGAATCAGGTGAGGACGAGTGACGGACGCCGTGGGCTCCATCGACATGCCTGATGCCCAGGACGAGGCGCCGGAGTCGAAGAAGGCCCGCAAGGGTGGCAAGCGTGGCAAGAAGGGCCCGCTGAAGCGCCTTGCCCTCTTCTACCGCCAGATCGTCGCGGAACTGCGTAAGGTCGTTTGGCCGACCCGCAACCAGCTGACGACCTACACGACCGTGGTGATCATCTTCGTCGTCATCATGATCGGCCTGATCACCGTGATTGACTATGGGCTCAGTAACGCCGCCAAGTACGTGTTCGGCTGAGCAGTCCGCGAAGAGCGCCGAGGTACCCGGCGCTCCTTTCGCATGTTCCACCCCCATGTATCCAGGAAGAAGCAGCCACCGTGTCTGACCCGAACGTGAACGACGCCATCGAGCCGGTCGAGTCCGTCGAGGACGAGCTCGACATCGTCGAGGGCGCGGACAACGAGGACACCGAGGCCTCCGCCGAGGTCGAGGCTGCCGACGCCGTCGAGGACGACGCCGCCGAGGCGGAGACCGAGGACGCCGCCGAGGCGGAGACCGAGGACGGCGAAGAGGCCGCGGAAGAACTCGAGGAAGAGCCCGAGGACGACCGCGACCCGATCGAGAAGCTCCGCGAGGAACTGCGGCTCCTGCCCGGCGAGTGGTACGTCATCCACACCTACGCCGGCTACGAGAACCGCGTGAAGACCAACCTGGAGCAGCGCGCCGTCTCGCTGAACGTCGAGGACTTCATCTTCCAGGCCGAGGTGCCGCAGGAAGAGGTCGCCCAGATCAAGAACGGCGAGCGCAAGACGATCAAGCAGAACAAGCTCCCGGGCTACGTCCTCGTCCGCATGGACCTGACGAACGAGTCCTGGGGCGTCGTCCGCAACACCCCCGGCGTCACCGGCTTCGTGGGCAACGCCTACGACCCGTACCCGCTGACCCTGGACGAGATCGTCAAGATGCTCGCTCCCGAGGCCGAGGAGAAGGCTGCCCGCGAGGCCGCCGAGGCCGAGGGCAAGCCGGCTCCGCAGCGCAAGGTCGAGGTCCAGGTGCTGGACTTCGAGGTCGGCGATTCGGTCACCGTCACCGACGGCCCGTTCGCCACGCTGCAGGCGACCATCAACGAGATCAACCCGGACTCGAAGAAGGTCAAGGGCCTCGTCGAGATCTTCGGCCGCGAGACGCCGGTCGAGCTCTCCTTCGACCAGATCCAGAAGAACTAACTTCCGGATTCACCGCTTCCGCGCAGGTCAGGCGATCGCTCCGGCGCTTGCCTGACCTGCGCGGTTTTTGGCCGCGCATCTATACCCGTTATCGTTGTGCGGTATGCCTGCATCCGGGTGGTCCCCGTATGCGGGCAGGACCCGAACCGAAAGGACCCGGAGAGCTATGCCTCCCAAGAAGAAGAAGGTCACGGGGCTCATCAAGCTCCAGATCCAGGCCGGTGCCGCCAACCCGGCCCCGCCGGTCGGCCCCGCGCTGGGTCAGCACGGCGTCAACATCATGGAGTTCTGCAAGGCCTACAACGCCGCGACCGAGTCGCAGCGTGGCTGGGTGATCCCGGTGGAGATCACGGTCTACGAGGACCGTTCCTTCACCTTCATCACCAAGACGCCGCCGGCCGCGAAGATGATCCTGAAGGCCGCGGGCATCGAGAAGGGCTCCGGCGAGCCGCACAAGACCAAGGTCGCGAAGATCACGCGTGACCAGGTCCGCGAGATCGCCACCACCAAGATGCCCGACCTCAACGCCAACGACCTGGACGCCGCCGAGAAGATCATCGCCGGCACCGCCCGTTCCATGGGCGTCACGGTCGAGGGCTGAGCCCCAACCTCCATCAGCAGAAGTGGCAGGGCCTGCTCGGCCCGGACCACGACTCCTAAGAACCCACAGGAGCAGTAGTGAGCAAGCGCAGCAAGTCCCTTCGCGCTGCGGACGCCAAGATCGACCGGGAGAAGCTCTACGCCCCGCTCGAGGCCGTCCGTCTCGCCAAGGACACCTCCACGACCAAGTTCGACGGCACCGTCGAGGTCGCCTTCCGCCTGGGTGTCGACCCGCGCAAGGCCGACCAGATGGTCCGTGGCACCGTGAACCTTCCGCACGGCACCGGCAAGACCGCCCGGGTCCTGGTCTTCGCGACCGGTGACCGTGCTGCGGCCGCGGAGGCCGCGGGCGCCGACATCGTCGGCTCCGACGAACTGATCGACGAGGTGTCGAAGGGCCGTCTGGACTTCGACGCCGTCGTCGCCACCCCGGACCTCATGGGCAAGGTCGGCCGCCTCGGCCGCGTGCTCGGTCCGCGTGGTCTGATGCCGAACCCGAAGACCGGCACCGTCACCCCCGACGTGGTCAAGGCCGTCAACGAGATCAAGGGCGGCAAGATCGAGTTCCGCGTCGACAAGCACTCGAACCTGCACTTCATCATCGGCAAGTCGTCCTTCGACGACACCAAGCTGGTGGAGAACTACGGCGCCGCGCTGGAGGAGATCCTCCGTCTGAAGCCGTCCGCCGCCAAGGGTCGCTACATCAAGAAGGCCGCCATCAGCACCACGATGGGCCCCGGCATTCCGATCGACCCGAACCGCACCCGCAACCTCCTCGTCGAGGAGGACCCGGCCGCGGTCTGAGCCTGACGGCTCACCCAACCGGTCACGGGCCCCGCACCTCTCACAGGTGCGGGGCCCGTTCCCCTTTCCGGTACGTACGCCGGTGGCCTGGGTTAACGTGCGGGAACCGGATACGAACGGGGGACGTATGCAGGGCACGACCGTGCGCCGCGCAGGCCTGGTGGTCGCTGTGGCGACCGCGCTGACGGGGCTGGCCGCCTGCACCTCCCCGGACTCCTCCGACGGCCCCGGCCAGAAGGAGGACCGCGCCGCGCATCGCCGTTCCCTGGCGGCCCTGCGCTCCGCCGAGCGCGCCACCGAGCGCGCCGAGTCCGCCCGGGTCGAGTCCACCACGACCATGGGCTCGCTGATGTCCATGACCGCCGACGGCACCCTCGGCTGGAGCGACGGCGTCACCGGCACCCTCACCATCACGTACACCGGCGGCACCATGGCCGACACCATGCGCCGGCTCGGCACCACCTCGATGGAGGCCCGCTACCTGCCCGACGCGTACTACGCGCGCATGGGCGCGAAGTTCGCCGAGCAGACCGGCGGCAAGCACTGGATCCGGTACGCGTACAACGACCTCGGAGCCCTCACCGGAGGTTCCGGCTCCCAACTCGGCGACCGGATGCGCAGCACCACCCCCAACCAGTCGGTGAAGCTCCTGCTGTCCTCCGGCGATGTCAGGAAGGTCGGCCAGGAGACCGTCCGCGGCCGGAGCGCCACGCACTGGTCCGGCACCGTGACGGCGGCCGACATCGCCGACGCCGGACTGAGGAAGCAACTCACCGAGGCCGGAGTCACCACCGAGACCGTCGACATCTGGGTCGACCAGCGGGACCTGTTGGTCAAGAAGGTCGAGAAGGCGCGGATGACCACGGGCCTGATGACCCAGACCGCCCACTACGCCGACTACGGCGTCGCGGTCCGGGCCGAGCGGCCCCCGGAGTCCGACACCGGAGACTTCGAGGACCTGATGCGGAAGCGGACCGGCAAGCCCTGAGGCCTCCCTCGATTCGGATAGATCACTTGTGCCCTCTGGGATAGGCTCACTGCCTTGCTGTGAAGCAAGCATGTATTCCTTGGGGGGAATCAATGAAGACATCCATACCCGCCGCCGGGCTGGGCGCTCTGCTGCTCGCCGCCGGCGCTGTCGGCTGCGGTTCCGAGCAGTCGCCGGAGATGACGCCCGCGGCGGCCGTCGCCAAGGCGGCGAAGAACACGGAGGACATCACGTCCCTCCAGTACCGCATGAAGGGCACGGTCCCGGAGTCGGGCCGTGTCACGGGCGAGGCGTCCATGCGCCTGAAGCCCACGATCGCCATGAGCATGAAGATGCAGGCGCCCGATCAGGCCGCCGGTGAATCCGTGGAGATCCGTCTCGTCGACAAGGCCATGTATCTCGGTGGGGGAGCCGAGATGGCCAAGGAGATGGACGGCAAGCGCTGGCTGAAGTTCGATCTCTCAGGCTCCGACGCGGCCAAGGACCTGGACCAGATGGGGTCCACGAGCCAGGCCGAGCAGAACCCGGCGGCGGAGTCCACCTTCCTCACGGGCGCCAAGGACGTGAAGAAGGTCGGCAGCGAGAAGGTCGACGGCGTCGAGACCACCCACTACTCGGGCACGGTCACCCTCGCCGACCTGCGTGCTTCGCTCAAGGACAGCAAGGCGGAGACCCGCAAGCAGCGCGAGAAGAGCATCAAGCAGTACGAGAAGCTCGGCGTCGACAAGCTCACGATGGACATGTGGGTCGACGGCGAGGACCACACCAAGCAGTTCCGCATGAAGGGCCAGGCCGACAAGGGCCCGATGGACATGACCATCACCTTCCTCGACTACAACAAGCCGGTCACCGTCAAGGTGCCGCCGGCCGGCGAAGTCGCGGACCTGGGCGAGATGTTCAAGGAGCTGGAGCAGGGCTGAACCGCTCCGCGCTGATCAGCCGTACGGGCGGATTTGCTTGACGGCGATCCGTTCCCGTACTCTCCTACAGAAGCCAAAGACCGCTGGTCGTTACCGCGCGCTCATCAGAGGGCGTGGTGGCCGAAGGATCCGCTGAACGGCGGACGACCCGCGCAGGTGACACTGGAGAAGCTCCCGGAGTCCGCCGCCTCGTGCGTGCGTGAAACCGGTCGAGCTACGCCCCGTGCGCTTGCGCCGGGGCGTTTCGTTTTCCCCAGTCCTCCTTCGGGTCCGCGCGGTCCGAATCACCCGGAAGGAGGCCGAGGCTCATGGCGAGGCCAGACAAGGTCGATGCCGTCGAGGAGATGCGGGAGAAGTTCCGCAACTCCAACGCTGCTGTCGTTACCGCGTACACCGGTCTCACCGTCGCGCAGCTCCAGCAGCTGCGTCGTTCACTCGGTGAGAACGCTCAGTACCGTGTGGCGAAGAACACGCTGACCAAGATTGCGGCCAACGAGGCCGGGATCACGACGCTGGACGACCTCTTTGCGGGTTCGTCGGCCGTCGCCTTCGTGACCGGTGACCCGGTCGAGGCGGCGAAGGGTCTCCGTGACTTCGCCAAGGACAACCCCAGTCTCGTCATCAAGGGCGGCGTCCTTGACGGCAAGGCGATGTCCGCCGAAGAGATCAAGAAGCTTGCGGACCTCGAGTCCCGCGAGGTTCTGCTCTCCAAGCTGGCGGGTGCCTTCAAGGGCAAGCAGTCCCAGACTGCTCAGCTCTTCCAGGCGCTTCCCTCGAAGCTCGTCCGCACCGTGGACGCGCTCCGTGCCAAGCAGGACGAGCAGGGCGGTGCCGAGTAACTCGGCTCGCATCCCGGCCGCCGCTGCCTGAACGCGGCGACCGTAGCGGGCCAGACGTACGCCCGCCTCACATGTACATCCGGCACCTGCCGATTTAGTGGAAGGACCGCCATCATGGCGAAGCTCAGCCAGGACGACCTGCTCGCCCAGTTCGAAGAGATGACCCTCATCGAGCTCTCCGAGTTCGTGAAGGCGTTCGAGGAGAAGTTCGACGTCACCGCCGCCGCCGCGGTCGCCGTTGCCGGCCCGGCCGGCCCGGCCGCCCCGGCCGAGGCCGCTGAGGAGCAGGACGAGTTCGACGTCATCCTCACCGGTGCCGGCGACAAGAAGATCCAGGTCATCAAGGTCGTGCGTGAGCTGACCTCCCTGGGTCTGAAGGAGGCCAAGGACCTCGTGGACGGCGCCCCGAAGCCCGTTCTCGAGAAGGTCGCCAAGGACGCCGCCGAGAAGGCCGCCGAGTCCCTCAAGGGCGCCGGCGCCTCCGTCGAGGTCAAGTAACACCTCTCGGATCCGTCAGGATCCGGACACGTCCCACTGGACGTGTAACGCGTAAGCGCGGAAGAGCGATCATCCATCCGGGTGGTCGCTCTTCGGCGTTTTCGGGGGCGGGCCACGGTTACCTTGAAGCCCCGGTGACGGGGGGTATGGTGATCTTCGTCGTGTCTCCGGGCGGCTCCGGATCGGGCAGGGGGGCCTTGACGAACCGCACGCAGCGCGCAATTCTCAGGACGCGTCGTCACAGGATCCGAATCCGAGGCATGGATCGACGACGAAGAGGGCAGTATCAACGTGCGTTGAGGGCAGCGCCGTGTCGCAGGAGTGGAACAACGAGGGTGAACACGGGTTCCAGGACCCGCACTGGACATCAGTGGGCCAAGTGGCTACACTGACCCTTTGCGCTGCCTGTTAGCTGTCCCCTGCCCGTCACCAGGGGTCTGCCCTCGCCCGAGCATCGACGACAAGATCCGTTGACCTGGCCTCATCGCCGGACCGACGCAGCTTGTCTCCGTGTACGGGAGAGGGGCCGGTACGCGCGTAGTGAGTCCGAGCCCTCGGAAGGACCCCCTCTTGGCCGCCTCGCGCAACGCCTCGACCGCGAATACGAACAACGCCGCCAGCACTGCCCCGCTGCGCATCTCTTTTGCAAAGATCAAGGAGCCTCTCGAGGTTCCGAACCTGCTCGCGCTGCAGACCGAGAGCTTTGACTGGCTCCTCGGCAACACCGCCTGGCAGAGTCGGGTCGAGGAGGCTCTCGAGAACGGTCAGGACGTCCCCACCAAGTCCGGGCTGGAGGAGATCTTCGAGGAGATCTCTCCGATCGAGGACTTCAGCGGGTCGATGTCGCTGACCTTCCGCGACCACCGCTTCGAGCCGCCGAAGAACTCCATCGACGAGTGCAAGGACCGCGACTTCACATACGCGGCCCCGCTCTTCGTCACCGCGGAGTTCACCAACAACGAGACCGGCGAGATCAAGTCCCAGACGGTCTTCATGGGCGACTTCCCGCTCATGACCGGTAAGGGCACCTTCGTCATCAACGGCACCGAGCGTGTCGTGGTGTCGCAGCTCGTCCGTTCGCCCGGTGTCTACTTCGACTCCTCCATCGACAAGACGTCCGACAAGGACATCTTCTCCGCGAAGATCATCCCGTCCCGGGGTGCCTGGCTGGAGATGGAGATCGACAAGCGCGACATGGTCGGTGTCCGCATCGACCGCAAGCGCAAGCAGTCCGTCACCGTCCTGCTCAAGGCTCTCGGCTGGACCACCGAGCAGATCCTCGAGGAGTTCGGCGAGTACGAGTCCATGCGCGCCACCCTGGAAAAGGACCACACCCAGGGCCAGGACGACGCGCTGCTCGACATCTACCGCAAGCTGCGTCCGGGCGAGCCCCCCACGCGTGAGGCCGCGCAGACGCTGCTGGAGAACCTGTACTTCAACCCCAAGCGCTACGACCTGGCCAAGGTCGGCCGCTACAAGGTCAACAAGAAGCTGGGTGCGGACGCTCCGCTGGACGCGGGCATCCTGACCGTCGAGGACATCATCTCGACGATCAAGTACCTGGTGAAGCTGCACGCGGGCGAGACCGAGACGGTCGGCGACAGTGGTACGAACATCGTCGTCGAGACCGACGACATCGACCACTTCGGCAACCGCCGCCTGCGCAGCGTCGGCGAGCTCATCCAGAACCAGGTCCGTACGGGTCTGGCGCGTATGGAGCGTGTCGTCCGCGAGCGGATGACGACCCAGGACGTCGAGGCGATCACGCCGCAGACCCTGATCAACATCCGGCCGGTCGTCGCCTCCATCAAGGAGTTCTTCGGCACCAGCCAGCTGTCGCAGTTCATGGACCAGAACAACCCGCTGTCGGGTCTCACCCACAAGCGCCGTCTCTCGGCTCTTGGCCCGGGTGGTCTCTCCCGTGAGCGGGCCGGCTTCGAGGTCCGTGACGTGCACCCCTCGCACTACGGCCGCATGTGCCCGATCGAGACGCCCGAAGGCCCGAACATCGGTCTGATCGGCTCGCTCGCCTCCTACGGCCGGGTCAACGCGTTCGGTTTCGTGGAGACCCCGTACCGCAAGGTGTTCGAGGGCCAGGTCACCGACGAGGTCGACTACCTGACCGCCGACGAGGAGGACCGCTTCGTCATCGCGCAGGCCAACGCGCAGCTGACGGACGACCTCCGCTTCGCCGAGGCCCGCGTCCTGGTCCGCCGTAAGGGCGGCGAGGTCGACTACGTCACCGGCGAGGACGTGGACTACATGGACGTCTCGCCGCGCCAGATGGTGTCGGTCGCGACCGCCATGATCCCCTTCCTCGAGCACGACGACGCCAACCGTGCCCTCATGGGCGCGAACATGATGCGTCAGGCCGTGCCGCTGATTAAGTCCGAGTCCCCGCTCGTCGGCACCGGCATGGAGTACCGCTCCGCGGTCGACGCCGGCGACGTGGTCAAGGCCGAGAAGCCCGGTGTGGTCCAGGAGGTCTCCGCGGACTACATCACCACCGCCAACGACGACGGCACGTACATCACGTACCGCCTGGCCAAGTTCGCCCGCTCCAACCAGGGCACATCGGTCAACCAGAAGGTCATCGTCAACGAGGGCGACCGGATCATCGAGGGCCAGGTCCTGGCCGACGGTCCGGCCACCCAGAACGGCGAGATGGCGCTGGGCAAGAACCTGCTCGTGGCGTTCATGCCGTGGGAGGGTCACAACTACGAGGACGCGATCATCCTGTCGCAGCGCCTCGTGCAGGACGACGTCCTCTCCTCGATCCACATCGAGGAGCACGAGGTCGACGCCCGTGACACCAAGCTCGGCCCCGAGGAGATCACCCGGGACATCCCGAACGTCTCCGAGGAGGTCCTCGCCGACCTCGACGAGCGCGGCATCATCCGTATCGGTGCCGAGGTCGTCGCCGGCGACATCCTCGTCGGCAAGGTCACGCCCAAGGGTGAGACCGAGCTGACGCCGGAAGAGCGCCTGCTGCGCGCCATCTTCGGTGAGAAGGCCCGTGAGGTCCGTGACACCTCGCTGAAGGTGCCGCACGGCGAGATCGGCAAGGTCATCGGCGTCCGCGTCTTCGACCGCGAGGAGGGCGACGAGCTTCCCCCCGGTGTGAACCAGCTGGTGCGCGTCTACGTCGCGCAGAAGCGCAAGATCACCGACGGTGACAAGCTCGCCGGCCGCCACGGCAACAAGGGCGTCATCTCGAAGATCCTGCCGATCGAGGACATGCCGTTCCTGGAGGACGGCACCCCGGTCGACATCATCCTCAACCCGCTCGGTGTCCCGTCCCGAATGAACCCGGGACAGGTCCTGGAGATCCACCTCGGCTGGCTCGCCAGCCGCGGCTGGGACGTCTCCGGTCTCGCGGACGACTGGGCCCAGCGCCTGCAGGCCATCGAGGCCGACCAGGTCGCCCCGGGCACCAACGTCGCCACCCCCGTCTTCGACGGTGCGCGTGAGGACGAGCTGGCCGGTCTGCTGAACCACACCATCCCGAACCGCGACGGCGAGCGCATGGTGCTCCCGACCGGTAAGGCGCCGCTGTTCGACGGCCGCTCCGGCGAGCCGTTCCCCGAGCCGATCTCGGTCGGCTACATGTACATCCTCAAGCTGCACCACCTGGTCGACGACAAGCTGCACGCCCGCTCGACCGGTCCGTACTCGATGATCACCCAGCAGCCGCTGGGTGGTAAGGCCCAGTTCGGTGGCCAGCGCTTCGGTGAGATGGAGGTGTGGGCGCTGGAGGCTTACGGCGCCGCGTACGCCCTCCAGGAGCTGCTGACCATCAAGTCCGACGACGTGACCGGCCGCGTGAAGGTCTACGAGGCCATCGTCAAGGGCGAGAACATTCCCGAGCCCGGCATCCCCGAGTCCTTCAAGGTGCTCATCAAGGAGATGCAGTCCCTGTGCCTCAACGTGGAGGTGCTGTCCTCGGACGGCATGTCCATCGAGATGCGCGACACCGACGAGGACGTCTTCCGCGCTGCGGAGGAGCTTGGCATCGACCTGTCCCGGCGTGAGCCGAGCAGCGTCGAAGAGGTCTGACGGGAGTCCGGAGGCCTTCGCGATGAAGGCCTCCGGCCCCAGGACCCCCGTATCAGACCCCATGACTTACAACCCTGAGAGGGATTGACGCATAGTGCTCGACGTCAACTTCTTCGACGAGCTCCGGATCGGTCTGGCCACCGCTGACGACATCCGTCAGTGGAGCCACGGCGAGGTCAAGAAGCCCGAGACGATCAACTACCGCACGCTCAAGCCCGAAAAGGACGGACTCTTCTGCGAGAAGATCTTCGGTCCGACCCGGGACTGGGAGTGCTACTGCGGCAAGTACAAGCGTGTCCGCTTCAAGGGCATCATCTGTGAGCGGTGTGGCGTCGAGGTCACCCGCGCCAAGGTGCGCCGTGAGCGGATGGGCCACATCGAGCTCGCCGCTCCCGTCACGCACATCTGGTACTTCAAGGGCGTCCCGTCGCGGCTGGGCTACCTGCTCGACCTGGCTCCCAAGGACCTCGAGAAGGTCATCTACTTCGCGGCGTACATGATCACGTACGTCGACGAGGAGCGCCGTACGCGCGACCTGCCCTCGCTGGAGGCCCACGTCTCCGTCGAGCGCCAGCAGGTCGAGCAGCGCCGCGACGCCGACCTGGAGGCCCGGGCCAAGAAGCTCGAGACCGACCTGGCCGAGCTGGAGGCCGAGGGCGCCAAGGCCGACGTGCGCCGCAAGGTGCGCGAGGGTGCCGAGCGTGAGATGAAGCAGCTGCGCGACCGTGCGCAGCGCGAGATCGACCGGCTCGACGAGGTGTGGAACCGCTTCAAGAACCTCAAGGTCCAGGACCTGGAGGGCGACGAGCTGCTCTACCGCGAGCTGCGTGACCGCTTCGGCACGTACTTCGACGGTTCGATGGGTGCCGCGGCGCTGCAGAAGCGCCTGGAGTCCTTCGACCTCGACGAGGAGGCCGAGCGCCTCCGCGAGATCATCCGCACCGGCAAGGGCCAGAAGAAGACCCGTGCGCTCAAGCGCCTCAAGGTCGTCTCCGCGTTCCTGCAGACCAGCAACAGCCCCAAGGGCATGGTGCTTGACTGCGTGCCGGTCATCCCACCGGACCTCCGCCCGATGGTGCAGCTGGACGGTGGCCGCTTCGCGACCTCCGACCTGAACGACCTGTACCGCCGTGTGATCAACCGGAACAACCGCCTGAAGCGCCTTCTCGACCTCGGTGCGCCCGAGATCATCGTGAACAACGAGAAGCGCATGCTCCAGGAGGCCGTCGACGCGCTGTTCGACAACGGCCGCCGCGGTCGCCCGGTCACCGGTCCCGGTAACCGCCCGCTGAAGTCCCTCAGCGACATGCTGAAGGGCAAGCAGGGCCGCTTCCGTCAGAACCTGCTCGGTAAGCGTGTGGACTACTCCGCGCGTTCCGTGATCGTCGTCGGTCCGCAGCTGAAGCTGCACCAGTGCGGTCTGCCGAAGGCCATGGCGCTGGAGCTCTTCAAGCCGTTCGTGATGAAGCGCCTGGTCGACCTGAACCACGCGCAGAACATCAAGAGCGCCAAGCGCATGGTCGAGCGCGGCCGCACGGTCGTGTACGACGTGCTGGAAGAGGTCATCGCGGAGCACCCGGTTCTGCTGAACCGTGCGCCCACGCTGCACCGCCTCGGCATCCAGGCCTTCGAGCCGCAGCTGGTCGAGGGCAAGGCCATCCAGATCCACCCGCTCGTCTGCACCGCGTTCAACGCGGACTTCGACGGTGACCAGATGGCCGTGCACCTGCCGCTGTCCGCGGAGGCGCAGGCCGAGGCCCGCATCCTGATGCTGTCCTCGAACAACATCCTCAAGCCCGCCGACGGCCGCCCGGTGACGATGCCGACCCAGGACATGGTCCTCGGTCTGTTCTTCCTCACCACCGACGGCGAGATGCGCGACCTCAAGGGCGAGGGCCGTTCCTTCGCCTCGGTCGCCGAGGCGATCATGGCCTTCGACGCGGGCGAGCTCTCGCTCCAGTCGAGGATCGACGTCCGCTTCCCGGTCGGCACCATCCCGCCGCGTGGCTGGACCCCGCCGGCGGGCGAGGAGGGCGCTGCGTCCGAGGGCGGCTCCGCCGCGGGCGAGTGGCAGCAGGGTGACCCCTTCCGGCTGAACACCACCCTGGGCCGCGCGCTCTTCAACGAGCTGCTGCCCGAGGACTACCCGTTCGTCGACTACGAGGTCGGCAAGAAGCAGCTCTCCGAGATCGTCAACGACCTGGCCGAGCGCTACCCGAAGGTCATCGTGGCGGCGACGCTCGACAACCTGAAGGCGTCCGGCTTCTTCTGGGCGACCCGTTCCGGCGTCACCGTGGCCATCTCCGACGTCGTCGTTCCCGAGGCGAAGAAGGAGATCGTCAAGGGCTACGAGGCGCAGGACGAGAAGGTCCAGAAGCAGTACGAGCGCGGTCTGATCACCAAGGACGAGCGCACGCAGGAGCTCATCGCGATCTGGACCAAGGCGACCAACGAGGTCGCCGAGGCGATGAACGACAACTTCCCGAAGACCAACCCGATCTTCATGATGGTGAACTCGGGTGCACGAGGCAACATGATGCAGATGCGTCAGATCGCCGGTATGCGTGGTCTGGTGTCGAACGCGAAGAATGAGACGATCCCGCGTCCGATCAAGGCGTCCTTCCGTGAGGGCCTGTCCGTGCTGGAGTACTTCATCTCCACGCACGGTGCCCGTAAGGGTCTGGCGGACACCGCTCTGCGTACCGCCGACTCGGGTTACCTCACGCGTCGTCTGGTCGACGTCTCCCAGGACGTCATCATCCGCGAGGAGGACTGCGGCACCGAGCGCGGTCTGCGCCTCAAGATCGCGGACCGGAACGCCGAGGGCGGGCTGGTCAAGACCGAGGACGTCGAGACGTCCGTGTACGCGCGCTGCCTCGCCGAGGACATCGTGGTCGACGGTCAGGTGCTGGCCCCGGCCGGCACCGACCTGGGCGACGTCCTCATCGAGGAGCTCGTCCGGCGCGGTGTCGAGGAGGTCAAGACCCGCTCGGTCCTGACCTGCGAGTCCGCCGTCGGTACCTGCGCGATGTGCTACGGCCGTTCGCTGGCCACCGGCAAGCTGGTGGACATCGGTGAGGCGGTCGGCATCATCGCCGCCCAGTCCATCGGTGAGCCCGGTACCCAGCTGACGATGCGTACCTTCCACACCGGTGGTGTGGCCGGTGACGACATCACCCAGGGTCTGCCGCGTGTCGTCGAGCTCTTCGAGGCCCGTACCCCGAAGGGTGTCGCCCCGATCTCCGAGGCCCAGGGCCGCGTGCGGATCGAGGAGACCGAGAAGACCAAGAAGCTCGTCGTCACCCCGGACGACGGCAGCGACGAGACGGCGTTCCCGATCTCGAAGCGTGCCCGTCTCCTGGTCAGCGAGGGCGAGCACGTCGAGGTGGGCCAGAAGCTCACCGTGGGTGCCACCAACCCGCACGACGTGCTGCGTATCCTGGGCCAGCGTGCCGTCCAGGTCCACCTGGTCGGCGAGGTCCAGAAGGTCTACAACTCGCAGGGTGTGTCGATCCACGACAAGCACATCGAGATCATCATCCGGCAGATGCTCCGCCGCGTGACGATCATCGAGTCCGGCGACGCCGAGCTGCTGCCCGGCGAGCTGGTCGAGCGCTCGAAGTTCGAGACCGAGAACCGTCGTGTGGTCCAGGAGGGCGGTCACCCGGCCTCGGGTCGTCCGCAGCTCATGGGTATCACCAAGGCCTCGCTGGCGACGGAATCCTGGCTGTCGGCCGCCTCCTTCCAGGAGACGACCCGAGTTCTGACGGACGCGGCGATCAACGCCAAGTCCGACAGCCTCATCGGCCTCAAGGAGAACGTCATCATCGGTAAGCTCATCCCGGCCGGTACGGGTCTGTCCCGCTACCGCAACATCCGGGTCGAGCCGACCGAGGAGGCCAAGGCCGCGATGTACTCGGCCGTCGGCTACGACGACATCGACTACTCGCCGTTCGGCACGGGCTCCGGCCAGGCCGTTCCGCTGGAGGACTACGACTACGGTCCGTACAACCAGTAAGCGAGTCGCTTGAGTCGAAGGGCGGTCACCCTGCGGGGTGGCCGCCCTTCGGCGTGTCCGCGGTCCGGCCGGCAGGCGGCGCTCCGCGGTCCGGCCGACACGCGGTGCTCCGCCGTCGACGCACCGGTGCCGGAACCTCCGCTTCGGCGCATCATGGAAGGACTCCGGCACCCGGGAGGTGCGCCGTGTCGCAGCCCTATCCGTCCTGGCAGCCCTGGCAGGGCTCCGGCCCTCCGTCGATGCTCGCGTCGCACGCCGACCGGGAGCGGGCCGTGGACGTGCTCAGAGCCGGGTACGGCGAGGGGCGGATGGAGCAGGGGGTGTCTCTTATACACATCTGACGCTGCCGACGAACCC
>NZ_POUC01000939.1 GCF_002891435.1 Streptomyces cahuitamycinicus | reverse complement strand
CCCGCCCCCTCCGCCGACTCCGGCGTCGAGGAGGTCGCCCTCGGCGGACTGGAGCGCGCGGCCGGGCTCGACCTGCTCGAACACGCCGTCGGCCGGACCCTCACCGAGGACGAGTCCAACTGGGCGGGCGACCTCTGGTTCGAGTCCGAGGGCCTGCCGCTGCGCTTCGTCCAGGCGGGCGCCCTGCTGCGGCAGCGCGACCGGCTGCGCGCCGGCACCAGCGCCGTCGACGAGTTCGGCGTCTTCGAGGACGTGCCTCCCGCCGACCCCGCCGACGCCCACGACCTCGGTGACGACGTGCCGCTGCCCGCGCTCGGCGAGGCCGCCGCGCCCGCGCCGCTGCTCGCCTCCCGGCTGAGCGCCTCGGCCCGTGCCACCCTGCGGTTCGCCGTCGCCCTGGGCGGCGAGGTCCCGCACCAGGCGCATCTGCCCGCCCTGGTCGGTGACACGCACGCGGACGCCGCCCTCGGCGAACTGGCCGCCTGTGGTCTGGTCTCGCCGGTCGGCTCCCGCTACCGCCTCGCGGCCGGCGTGCCGGCCCAGCTGGAGGCCGCCGGGTACGCCGACGAGGCCGAGGCCGGTGCCCGCAGCGCCGCCCAGCACTACTCCTG
>NZ_POUC01000938.1 GCF_002891435.1 Streptomyces cahuitamycinicus | reverse complement strand
GGCCGGGTGCGGCGGGTGCTGTCCGGACGTCCGGTCCGGCTGCTGACGTTCCCCCTCGTCAGCACGGCCCTGGTGCTGGCCACCGAACTGACCGTCTACTTCACGCCGTACTTCGCCACCGCGCTGCGGGTGGGCTGGCTGCACGAGCTGATGTACCTGCACCTGCTGGCGGCCGGCTGCCTGTTCGTGCTGCCGGTGCTCACCCGCGAGCAGGCCCTGCCCGCCTGGTGCACCCACCCGGTCCGGGCGGCCCTGGTCTTCCTGGACGGGATCGTCGACGCGCTCCCCGGGCTGGTGGTCATGACGCACGGCACCCTGATCGCGGGCGCCTGGTACCTGCACCACGCGCCGCCCTGGTCCTCCGACGTCCACCACGACCAGCAGCTCGGCGGCGGCGCCATGCTGGGCGTCTCCGAACTGGCCGCGCTCCCCTTCCTGCTGGTGGTCCTCGCGCAGTGGGCGCGGGCCGAGAGGACCCAGACGGCCGTACTGGACCGGCGTCTCGACGGCGAACTCGCTCCCGCCGCCCCCGCGCAGGGGCCCGCCGTACTGGTCCGGCCCTGGTGGGAGACGGAGCAGGGCGAGGTGGCGGAGCGGGTGCGGCGGGCCCCTGCGC
>NZ_POUC01000937.1 GCF_002891435.1 Streptomyces cahuitamycinicus | reverse complement strand
GTCGTGCAGCGGCCGGGGAGCGCCCTCGGGCGGCCCGGCGGGTGCGACGGAGGCGACGGGGGCGTCCTGGCTCCCGGGCTCCCGGGCGGCGGGGACCACAGCAGCGGCCTCAGTGGCGGCCTGGCCGGGGACGGTCGTGGCGACGGCGTCGCCGCGTGCCGACCCGGCGGACTCTCCCGGGTCCCCGGCCGGGACCGCCTCGGGACGCCTCAACTCGTAGTCGCCGTCCTCGGCATGCCGAGCCGCCGGACGCGCCAGCTCGAAGTCCCCGTCGGTGCCGGTCGGCTCCGCCGGGGCCGTCACCGGCCCGTGTGCCCCGTGCGTGCCCGGGCCCTCCGCCACGGCCCCCTGCGTGCCCTCCGGCTGTTCCGCGAGGTCCTGCGGCCGTGGTCGGCTCCACCACTTCGCTTTCGTGGGCTTCCCCTCGTTCATGCTCTCCCCACAGCTGCGGCACGGCTCGTCGCGGTGGCCGCGGTTCGTCGAATCGGCGCCCGGCCACACCTCGGCCGCGGGCGACAACCCCCGGATTCAATCAGGTCGCGGGCCGGTGCGCAGAGTCGGTCAGCGAGCCGTACGGGAGGAGGCGGAGGAAGAGGGGGACGAGGCCGGGTCCAGGAG
>NZ_POUC01000936.1 GCF_002891435.1 Streptomyces cahuitamycinicus | reverse complement strand
GACCCGCAGCCAGGCGGGGCGTCGGCGCCGGCCTCGCCGTCGGCATGGGCCCCCGCCCCGGCGTGGGCGCCGGCCCCGGTGTCGGTGCCCGCGAACGAAGGCGACCCCTCGCGACAAGCCGGTAAGCCGGACGCCGCGGCCTCCGGCCCCGAACCCCACGTCGCCCGGCCAGGCACAGGAACCCCCGACGTTCACGCCCACCACCTCAGACCCGCCGCGCCCATCAGCCATGCGGATCGCCCCAGCCACGCGGATCGCCTCAGCCGCTCCACTCACTCAGGTCGCTCAGGTCACCATGGCCACTCGAGCCACTCCGGACCCTCCCCGCACGCCGGCCGTACCCCGGCCGCCGGCCACTCGTCCGGCGGTCGTCCCGACGGCGTGCTCGGCAACCGGTCCATGGCCGACAGCGGCTCGTCGCGTCACGGCGATGCCCACGCCGTCACCCTGAGCCCCGGGGCGCCGCTCGCGCTCGTGCCCGCTGACGGGGCCCGCGCCTCCGGGGCCGGTACCCGGTGCGGTCACCGGGACATCTCCCTCTCTCCCGGCTAGCACGGACGGCCGTCGAGGTCTCGCCGCCACAGGCCCGCCCCCCCCGGGTGGAGAGCTCCTCGGCCGGCC
>NZ_POUC01000935.1 GCF_002891435.1 Streptomyces cahuitamycinicus | reverse complement strand
GTCCGAACCCCCCGGCCCCCCGGCCGGATTCGCGGCGCCGCCAGCCGGGCCCGTGCGCGGGGACACCGCGCGGAACGTCATCGTGCCGTCGTCGGGGGCATCGGCCGGGGCCGCTCCCCCGGGCTGCCCCGTCTGCGCCGTCGGGCGGCGGAACACGAACGTGCCGCCCCCCGCCGCGTTCGCCTCCTGGTCGGCCGACGGGTTGTTCGCCGTGCCGTCGGTGCGGGCGGCCTCCTCGTCGGGCCGCCGGCCGGTGGGCGACACCCTCGGGTCGGCGCCCTGCGCGCCCTGCGGCGCGCCCCACGAGACGCGGCGGTCCTGGTCGCCACCGAAGCCGGACTGACGCGAGCGGTCGGCGCCCCAGGCGGAGGCCGGTTCGGGACGGCTGCCGTGCTGGGCGTCGGCGGCTGACGGCCCCTCGACCGGGTCCTCGTCGAAGAAGTGCGGGCCGGTCTCCTCGACCGAGGCGGGCTGGGACGCCCCCGCTCCGGGCGGCGGCGCGAGCGACTCGCCGTCCCTGGGTGCCGGACGGCTGGTGCCCGGCACCCAGGAGGCGCCGTTCCAGTACCGGACATATCCAGGAATGGACGGGTCCGGGTAATACCCTTCGCGGGGCCTGTCGTCACCGGG
>NZ_POUC01000934.1 GCF_002891435.1 Streptomyces cahuitamycinicus | reverse complement strand
CAACGCGACCGCGTCCGCTTTGAACTCCGGCGGGTAGTGCTTCATCACCATCTGTGCAGGACTCCTGTCCACCCGGACCATCAAGATCCAAGTGTCTCCGGTGTCCAACATCCGGGGTCAAGGCCCCTGCCGAGATGCCCCCGTGCCGTGGACACCTTGATGGGATGGCTACCTGAGCGCAGGTCGTCGATGAACGCCTCAATCTCTGAGGCGGTCCACTGCCAGGGGTATTGTCCAGAGAAGCGGGACATCCTACGGACCAGCGCCAACCGCCGGTCGATCGTCTCCTTCTTCAAGTAACGCACGCGCTGTTGCCGCGCCCATCCTTCCAGCATCGCCTCGAAAAGCTGAGGCTCAGGGTCCAGCGGCACCACGTTGTCGACGAGAACCATGCGCGCCGAGCCCGGCAGGTCGACTCTCTCCATGCGTTGCATTCAATACAACATCGAGGCATCGCGATGCCGCTTTCCCTGAAGAGCCAGCTCAGCGGAGCTAGAGTCACTTTGTCAATCCCCTGGTTTCGTAGAGACGTTGGTTATGCGGCCCGGCCTTCCTGATCGGTGCGGGCTCGCGCTTCCTGGATGATCCGTTCGAATTCGACGGGTGGCTTCCCGCCGGCCGCGCTGTGACG
>NZ_POUC01000933.1 GCF_002891435.1 Streptomyces cahuitamycinicus | reverse complement strand
ATCGCCGACACCAGCCGTCACGCCGGTCACGCCGACATCGTGCGCGAACTCATCGACGGCTCGGTCGGCCTGACGCCGGGCAAGGACAACATGCCGCCGGGCGACCGGGCTCGGCGGGAGAGCCATCGGCGCAGGCTGGAGGAGGCGGCGAGAGAGGCGGGCGTGGCCGGCTGAGCCCCGTGGCGCCGGGCGGGTGCGCGCACCGGGGCCGACGCACCGGGATCCCGCGCACCGGCTTTCCGCGCACCGGCTTTCCGGCTTCGGGCTTCCGCGCACCGGCTTTCCGCGCACCGGCTTCCCGCGCACCGGCATCCCGTAGTGCGCCCGCGGTCGGCGGGGCTCCGCGGCCCGCAGTACGTCGATCTCGCCGCCGACGAG
>NZ_POUC01000932.1 GCF_002891435.1 Streptomyces cahuitamycinicus | reverse complement strand
CCTCCGCCCCAGCCCCATCCTCAGCGTCCGCCTCCGTCACCGTGTCCGCCGAGCCGGGCCTCGCACCTCGTCCCGCGGCATCGGACGAGCCCGACACCGCACTGCTGCGACGGCTCCTGCACGCCTTGGAGGCACTGTGATCCGCGCGCGAAGACAGCGTGCCGAAAGGAGACTGCTCATGGCCGTCGAGACCGACGTCCTGGACGAACTGCGTCGGCTCCGCACCCGCATACCCCGGCTGACGGGCTCCCTCGCGGCCACCGTCGACGGACTCGTCCTCGCGCACGACGTGCCGGGCACCGAGCCGGAGGGACTCGCGGCGCTCACCGCCGCCGCCCTCGGCGTCGCCTACCGCATGACCGACGCCGCCGCCCGCGGTGACTTCCGCGAACTGCTGGTGCGGGGCTCCGGGGGCTACGTCGCGACCTACGCCGCCGGAACGACCGCCGTGCTCACCCTCCTCGCCGAGGACCGCGTCAACGTCGGCCGCCTGCACCTCGAAGGCCGGCGCAGCGGCGCCCGGATCGCCGACCTGGTGGACACGAGCGTGGGCCCGGGCACCGGCCGCCACGCCGACCGGCCGGCGCCCGGCCTCGCCACGGTGCCCCCGGCCACCGGCCGCCCCATCGGCACCCTCCCGGTACGGACCCCGCAGC
>NZ_POUC01000931.1 GCF_002891435.1 Streptomyces cahuitamycinicus | reverse complement strand
GGCCCAGGGCATCCGGCTCGGCGGCGAGGTGACCGCGGAGGCCCTCACCTTCGCCCTGTACGACGGTCTGCGGCTGGCCACCCTCCTCATCTGCGTGGGCGCCGCGAACGCCCTCGCCAACCCCTCCCGTCTCCTCAAGTCCCTTCCGGGCGCCCTGTACGAGATGGGTGTCGCGGTCGTCATCGCCCTCACCTTCGCCCCGAGCCTGATCGCCGACGTCCAGCGGCTGCGCGCCGCACGCCGTCTGCGCGGGCGGCCGGACCGGGGCATCAGGGGCCTGCTGCACGTGGGACTCCCGGTCCTGGAGGGCGCACTGGAGCGTTCCGTCGCCCTGGCCGCCGCGATGGACGCCCGCGGCTACGGCCGTACCGCACAGGTCCCGCCCGGCGTACGCCGCACCACAGCCGCCCTCACACTCGGCGGCCTGCTCGGCGTCTGCGCGGGAACGTACGGTCTCCTCACGGCCGAGGGCGCCGCCTACGGTCTCCCCGTGCTCCTCGCGGGTCTCGCCGCCGCCCTTGCCGGCCTCAAGCTCGGCGGCCGCCGGTCACTGCGCACCCGCTACCGCCCGGACCGCTGGGACGTGCGCGCCTGGCTGGTCGTCGCCTCCGGCGTCGCGGTGGCGGCCCTGCTCGCCCTCGCCGCGGTCCGTGACCC
>NZ_POUC01000930.1 GCF_002891435.1 Streptomyces cahuitamycinicus | reverse complement strand
GAGTTCGTCGGCAGCGTCAGATGTGTATAAGAAACAGGTTCGGACTCGTCCGCCCGGAGTTCGGGTACGTGGCGCAGGGCTGGGCTCAGGGAGGTCAGCAGGGCGACGACCGCCATCACCGCGGCGCAGCCGAGCAAACCGGCGAACCGCCCCGCCACGTCCAGCACGACGCCGCCCGCCAGTGGGGCGATGGCGCCGCCGCCACCACTCGCGATGGCCGCGACGCTCACCACCCGCCCTCGGTGGCTGTCCGGCGTGAGCTTCAGCTGCCATGTGGTGAAGTACGCGTTCGCCGTCGGCGCCGCGAAGGCGATCGCTCCCAGCAGCACCCCCGGGGTCCAACTGCCCGGCAGCGTCGCGATCCCCGCCGTCAGCACGACGAACGCCCACAGCACGACATGGATGGGCCGGGCACCGGTCAGGGCACGCTGAAGCAGGGGGGCGGCGAGGGCACCCAGCAGCCCACCGACGCCGAGCAGCGCGGCCATCACCCCGATCAGTCCGGTGGCCATGCCGCTGGTCTGCGCGGAGGCGATGACCATGAAGTAGATGGTGCCGAAGAAGAAGTTCGTCGCCGTGGCGCAGACCAGACCCACGCGCAGGAACGGGTGGGACGTGATCCAGCGGACCCCCCTGTCTC
>NZ_POUC01000092.1 GCF_002891435.1 Streptomyces cahuitamycinicus | reverse complement strand
CCAACCCCCCACGCCCGCCGTACCCGCCACGCCCCGGAGCCGGGGCAGGGGCCGCGGAGTCCGACCGCAATCTTCTCGCCCGGGTCGGTGAACCCGCCGAAGCGCCGCGCGCCGTCGCGCTGTTGCTGGCGCGCCACTGGCGCTCGGTCTACGAATACGCCGTGATCTGCCTGGCGTCCTCGGAGGATTCCGCGGCGATGGTGGCAGCCGCCGCCTTCCGTGAGGAGCTGGCCCGGCCGGGCGGTGGCGCCCTGCGTCCGCGGCTGCTCAGGGCGGTCCGGGAGACGGTCGGGGAGTGGGCCGCGGACGACGGCCTTTCCGGAGTTCTGCCGGAACTCCGCAAAACCGTCGGCGCCCGCGGCCTGCGCGCCGCCCGCTCCGGTACATCCGAAAGGCGACGCCTCGCGGAGCGCGCTTTCCGCGGCCTTCCGGGTGCTTCCCAATGCCTGCTGTGGCACACCGAGGTCGAGGCCGAGCTCATATCCGTACCGGCCGGTCTGCTGGGAGTCGACGTCGCTACCGCTTCGGCCGCCCTGCTGCAGGCGCGCGAGGAATTCCGGTCGGGATGCGTACGGGCGCACCGGGAACTCGCACCGACGCAGGAATGCCGCTACTACAACCGCCTGCTGGACGTTCCCATGCGCCGTGGCGGGGCCCTGCTGCCGGATGTGCAGCGGCATCTCATGGCATGCCGCTACTGCCGTCACGCCGCCGAACAACTCAGCCACTTCGAAAGCGGTCTGGAAGACCTGCTCGTGGAGACGGTGCTCGGCTGGGGCGCCCGCCGCTACCTCGCGTCACGGCCGGGCCGCGACGAGGGCCGGTGCGCGCTGCCCGCCGGCGGACGGCACCGCCTCCGGTCCCGGGCCGAACCGGCGACGACCGGCCGGCCCGGGGCGCCGAGGAGGTACACCAAGGCACTGGCCGCCGCGGTCGGGGTGACCTCCCTCGTGCTGTTGGCGACCCTGCTCACGGCCCGCGGCTGGACGGAGGAGAGCGGCACCCCCGGCCCTCAGGTGACCTGGGGGGCGGTCAGTGGCCACTCCATCGACCCGGACGGCGCGGGCTCCGCTGCCGTGGGCCCGGACCCCACGGCGGCATCGTCCGAGGAGTCCTCGTCCGCCGCTGCCCCGTCGGCCGCCTCCGCCGGCGGCTCCGTCGAAGTGGCCCGGGGGCGCCTGCGCAACATCGACGACGGCCTGTGCCTCGACGTCCGGGGCGGCAGGGCCCGGGCCGATGCCCGCATCGTGCTGACCACCTGCTCCGAGGGCGGGTCCCAGCAGTGGTCGTACCAGGAGGACGGCGTCCTGCGCAGCGGCGCCGACCCGACCCTGTGCGTCGGTTCCGACCCCGCCGGGGGCTCGGTCGTCCTGGCAGGGTGCCTGGTGCACGCCGGAGTCGTCCGCTACGACCTGACCGTGCGCGGCGAACTCCTGCCGCGTGGCGGCAGGGGACTGGCCGTCGCCCCCGGCGAGGGCCGGGACGTGGTCGTCACCGCTCGCGACGGCTCCACGGCGCAACGCTGGACGGTGGAACCGCCGGATGCCCCCAGGGGCCCGGGGGAGTCCCGGCGGAAGCGGGCCGAGGACACTCCGCTCGAGAGCCGCGAGAACCGCGAGGAGCCGGGGCAGCGGCCGTACGGCGAGGCCCCGCCGGGGCAGCGGCCCGAACCACCGCGCGGCGATTCCGGGGAACCGCCCCAGGAGCGGTACGAGACGCGGTTCGCGCCCGTGGACTGCTGCGAGGAGGCCGAACCCGTGACCGCCGAGGCCGGTACGCGGCCCGGCTCCGACGTCCTCGGTCCCGCGACCGACACGGTGGCCGACGCCGTGACGGCACTCCACTCCGCCGCCCTGCCGTAGACCGAACCGGGGCCGCCCGCCCGGGCGACCGCGGGGGCCAGACGTTCACCCGCCCCTCCCGTGGTGACGGACGGAGCGTCAGCGGCCCCTGGCGCCTGGTGCGTCCATGGCCGACACCGTGCCCCGCATCGCCCGGCGGTCCGCCCCGCGTCTGCTCGGCGGGGCGATCGCCCCGCCCGCGGGGCCGACGTCTGCACCACGCGACGGGCCCACGGCGTCGACGAGGCCGCCCGGGCCACCCGGACCCCGGGACGTCGCCCTGTCCGCCTGCGGGGGCGCCGTCGAGGGGCAGACCGCACGTGCTCCGCGGCCGGCACCCGGCGGTGCGACCGGCATGGCCGAGAGGCGCCTGGCATCGAACCGGAACAGACTGGTACTCCTCCTGAGGCCGCCCGCAGAACCCAGGGAGTCACTCATGCCCGAGTCCCCACGCCAGGACAGCAGGACCGACAGCCGTACCGCACCGACCGACGAGGAACTGCGCACGCTGGACGCCCACTGGCGGGCCGCCAACTACCTGGCGGCCGGGCAGATCTACCTGCTGGCCAACCCCCTGCTCACCGAGCCGTTGCGGCCCGAGCACATCAAGCCGCGGCTGCTGGGTCACTGGGGCACCTCACCCGGGCTGAACCTCGTCCACACCCACCTCAACCGCGTGATCAAAGCGCGCGATCTGGACGCCCTGTGCATCTGGGGCCCGGGCCACGGCGGCCCGTCGGTCCTCGCCAACTCGTGGCTGGAGGGCAGCTACAGCGAGAAGTACCCGGACGCCTCCCGGGACGCGCAGGGCATGGAACTGCTGATGCGGCAGTTCTCCTTCCCCGGCGGCGTGCCCAGCCACGTCGCCCCGGAGGTGCCCGGCTCGATCCACGAGGGCGGCGAACTCGGCTACTCCCTCGCCCACGCCTACGGCGCCGCCCTCGACCACCCGGGCCTGCTGGTCGCCTGCGTGATCGGCGACGGCGAGGCGGAGACCGGCCCGCTGGCCGGTTCCTGGCACGCCAACAAGTTCCTCGACCCCGTCCATGACGGTGCCGTCCTGCCGATCCTGCACCTCAACGGCTACAAGATCGCCAACCCGACCGTGCTGTCCCGCCTCCCGCAGGCCGAGCTCGACGCGCTCCTGCGCGGCTACGGCCACGAGCCGATCCACGTCACCGGCGACGATCCGGCCACCGTCCACCGCGCGATGGCCCAGGCGATGGACACCGCGCTGGACCGCATCGCCGAGGCCCAGCGCGCCGCCCGCGATGACGGCGTGACACAGCGCCCGCACTGGCCGGTGATCGTGCTGCGCACCCCGAAGGGCTGGACCGGCCCGGCCGAGGTCGACGGCGAGCCGGTCGAGGGGACCTGGCGTTCCCACCAGGTGCCGCTGGCCGGTGTCCGTGACAACCCGGACCACCTGCGGCAACTGGAGGCCTGGCTGCGCTCCTATCGCCCCGAGGAGCTCTTCGACGCCGAGGGCCGGCCGGTCGCGGACGTCCTCGCCTGCGTCCCCGAGGGCGACAGGCGGCTCGGCGCCACCCCGTACGCCAACGGCGGGCTGCTCGTCCGCGATCTGCCGATCCCGTCCCTGGACGACTTCGCCGTGCCCGTCGACAAGCCGGGCACCACCCTGCACGAGCCCACGCGCGTCCTCGGCGACCTCCTCGCCCAGATCATGCGGGACACCGCCGACCGCCGTGACTTCCGCCTGGTCGGACCGGACGAGACCGCCTCCAACCGGCTCCAGGCCGTCTTCGACGCCAGCGGCAAGGCCTGGCAGGCCGAGACCCTCGACGTCGACGAGCACCTGGACCGGCACGGCCGGGTGATGGAGATCCTCTCCGAGCACCTCTGCCAGGGCTGGCTGGAGGGCTATCTGCTCACCGGCCGGCATGGGCTGTTCTCCTGCTACGAGGCGTTCGTGCACATCGTCGACTCGATGGTCAACCAGCACATCAAATGGCTGCGCACCTCCCGGCGACTGCCGTGGCGCGCCCCCATCGCCTCCCTCAACTACCTGCTGACCTCCCATGTGTGGCGGCAGGACCACAACGGCTTCTCCCACCAGGACCCCGGCTTCGTCGACCACGTCCTCAACAAGAGCCCCGAGGTCGTCCGGGTCTACCTGCCGCCGGACGCCAACACCCTGCTGTCGGTGGCCGACCACGCCTTGCGCAGCCGCGACTACGTCAACGTGATCGTGGCGGGCAAGCAGCCCTGCTTCGACTGGCTGTCGATCGAGGAGGCCCGGGTCCACTGCGCCCGCGGCGCCGGCATCTGGGAGTGGGCGGGCACCGAGGACGGCACCGAGCCCGACGTCGTGCTGGCCTGCGCCGGTGACGTCCCGACCCAGGAGACGCTGGCCGCGGCGCACCTGCTCCGCCGGTACCTGCCCGAGCTGTCCGTCCGGGTCGTCAACGTCGTCGACCTCGCCCGGCTACTGCCCCAGGGGGAGCACCCGCACGGCATGAGCGACTTCGAGTACGACGGCCTGTTCACCACCGACAAGCCGGTGATCTTCGCCTACCACGGCTATCCGTGGCTGATCCACCGCCTCGCCTACCGCCGCACCGGCCACCCTCACCTGCACGTGCGCGGCTACAAGGAGGCCGGCACCACGACCACGCCGTTCGACATGGTCGTCCGCAACGACCTCGACCGCTACCGCCTGGTCATGGACGTCATCGACCGCGTCCCCGGCCTCGCGGTGCGCGCCACGGCCGTACGCCAGCGGATGGCCGACGCCCGCACCCGGCACCACGCGTGGATCCGTGAGCACGGCACCGACCTGCCCGAAGTCGCCGAGTGGAGCTGGAACGCCTGAGCCGCGAGGGACGTCCTGACAGCCGGTAGGCTTCCCGGGGCACGCAGGAAGCTCAGGGAAAGGAACCGGCGTTGCACGTCCAGGAGTGGCTCGAAACCGTACCCGCGGTCGCCGTCTACGCACTGGTGGGGCTGGTCATCGGCCTGGAGAGTCTGGGCATCCCGCTGCCGGGCGAGATCATCCTCGTGTCCTCGGCGCTGCTCGCGTCCCAGCACGGCGAGATCGACCCCGTCGTCCTCGGCGCCAGCGCCACGGCCGGTGCGATCATCGGCGACTCGATCGGCTATGCCATCGGCCGCAAGGGCGGGCGGCCCCTGCTGGCCTGGCTGGGCAACAAGTTCCCCAAGCACTTCAGCGAGGGCCACATCGCCACCGCCGAGCGCTCCTTCGAGAAGTGGGGCATGTGGGCCGTCTTCTTCGGCCGCTTCGTCGCCCTGCTCCGCATCTTCGCCGGGCCCCTCGCCGGGGTGCTCCGCATGCCGTACTGGAAGTTCGCCATCGCCAACGTCCTCGGCGGCATCCTCTGGGCCGGCGGCACGACGGCGGTCATCTACTACGTCGGCATCGTCGCGGAGTCCTGGCTGAAGCGCTTCTCGTGGCTCGGCCTCGTCGCGGCGGTCCTGGTGGGCCTCACGTCCATGCTGCTGCTCAAGCGCAAGGCGAAGCAGGCCCAGCCGGTGCCCGCCGCGGAGTAGAGGGGGCTTTCCTCCTACGCGTGCACCTCGCGGTGCGCCTTGGCCAGCTCGGCGTACATCGTGCCGTTGAGGGTGACACCCTGCCGCTCCTCCTCCGACAGCTCCCGCCGGACCTTCGCGGGCACCCCCGCCACCAGCGAACCGGGCGGCACGACCATGCCCTGCGGCACCAGCGCCTGCGCGGCGACGAGCGACCCGGCCCCGATCACCGCGCCGTTCAGGACCGTCGCACCCATCCCGATCAGACAGTCGTCCTCGACCGTCGCCCCGTGCACCACCGCGTTGTGTCCGATGCTCACCCGCTCACCGACGCTCACGGGAAACCCCGGGTCGGCGTGGAGCGTGCAGTTGTCCTGGACGTTGCTGCTCGCCCCGACGGAGATCGCCTCGACGTCGCCGCGCACCACGGCTCCGTACCAGACGCTCGCCCCGGCGCCCAGGGTCACGCCTCCGATCACGGACGCCGTCGGCGCCACGAACGCCGTCTCGTCGATCTCCGGCTCCCTGCCGCCGATCCCCGTGATCATCGCGCGCTGACCCATGTCCGCCTCCCAGCGTCGTAGACAACGCGCAAACCGTACGCCACCCGGTGGGGCGAAGATCACAGGCATCCAACGCCGCGGGCGGAGCTACCGCTGAGTACGGTGAGCTCGTGCCGAAGCGCAAGAACACGTTCTCATCCTGGCGGCGGGGCCTCACGCAGCGCGCCGTCCACGCGGGCTGGTCCTGGGTGCAGCGCACGGGCTCGGTCACCGCCGAACACCCCGGCCGCTACCGGTTCGGCACGATGGGAACAGGTACCAGACTCGCCTTCCCGCTCGGCACGGTCTTCGGCGAGCCCTGGATCCACCTCGGCTCCTACTGCATCATCGGCGAGCAGGTCACCCTCACCGCGGGCCTGATGCCCGACCTCGACCTCGGCCCGGACCCGATCCTGCGCATCGGCGACGGCGTCGTTCTGGGCCGCGGCAGTCACGTCATCGCCGACACGACGGTCACCATCGGCAGCGACTGCTACTTCGGACCGTACGTCTACGTCACGTCCACGAACCACTCCTACGACGACCCGCACCAGCCGATCGGCAAGCAGTGGCCGCGGATGGAGCCGGTGGAGATCGGGCCCGGCTGCTGGATCGGCACCGGAGCGGTGATCCTGCCGGGCGCCCGGATCGGGCGGAACGTGGTGGTGGCCGCGGGCGCGGTCGTGCGGGGCGCGGTGCCCGACCACGCCGTGGTGGCGGGCGCACCGGCCCGCGTCGTACGGCGCTGGACCCCCGCCGACGGCTGGCAGCCACCGCTGCGCACCCCGGCGCCGGTGCCGATACCGGACGGCGTCACCCCCGAGCAGCTTCGCGCGCTGTCGGACCTGGACGAGGAGGCGGCGGCCGGACTCGCGGAGCTGGAGCCCGGTTCCTGAACGGTCCGTTCAGCCCGACGCCAGCAGCACCGTCCCCACCAGGGCCAGCCCCGCCCCGGCGGCCTGCACCGCCCGCAGCCGTTCGCGCAGGACCCCCCGCGCGGCCACGGCCGTCACCACCGGGTACAGGGAGGCCAGCACGGCGGCGACCGTCACCGGGCCGTGCTGCGCGGCGATCGAGTACGTGCCGTTCGCGGCGACGTCCGGCGACTGCGAGACCACGACCACCGTGAGCGCCGGTGTGCGCCGGGTCAGCAGACCGCCGCCGAAATCGGCCAGTCCCCACAACAGGCTGGTGGCCAGGGCGAAGAGCGCTGTCATGGGGCGGATACCTCGCAGTACAGTTCAGTGCACGATCAGGTCAACCACACCATAGTGCAGTCGGCTGCACTGTGTCATACACAATATTGGACGGAACGTGTCGGACCTCGACCTGCTGACCCAGTCCCTGGCGCGGAGCGTCAAGCACTGGCGCGCGGTGCGCGGCTTCACCCTGGACGTGCTCGCCGCCCGGGCGGGCGTCAGCCGCGGCATGCTCATCCAGATCGAGCAGGCCCGCACCAACCCCAGCCTCGGAACCGTCGTCAAGATCGGCGACGCACTCGGCGTCAGCATCACGACCCTGCTCGACTACGAGCAGGGCCCGAACGTGCGGATCATCCCGGCCGACCAGGCCGTGCGGCTCTGGCACACCGACGCCGGCAGCTACAACCGGCTCCTCGCGGGCACCGAGGCGCCCGGCCCGCTGGAGATGTGGGACTGGCGGCTCATGCCCGGCGAGAGCAGCCCGTCGGACCCCCACCCCGCCGGCACGACCGAACTGCTGCACGTCACGGCGGGCGAACTGACCCTCACCGTGGACGGCGTCGAGCACCGGGTGCCCGCGGGCTCCAGCGTCCACTTCGAGGCCAACGTCCCGCACACCTACGGCAACACCGGCGACGAGCCCATGGAGATGGTCATGGCCGTCTCGGTGCCGCCCGTGACCTGACACTCCCGGCCCGCCGCCGGTGCGCTGTTGTTAGCGTGCGGCCATGCGCGCACCCATCGGACACTTCGACAACGCCCGGCCGGCCCCCGCCTGCCTCGCCGAACTCACCGCCCCGGTCGCCGACGCCGTACGCCACTGGCGGGGCAGCGTCCCGGCCGAGCAGATCGTCTACGTCGACACCGACCCGGAGTGGGCCGACACCGCCACCTTCGTGGAGCACTACGGGCGGGACCTGTTGGAGCGGTCGGCGAACTGCGTGGTCGTCGCGGGCAAGCGGGGCGGCGAGTCCACGCTCGCCGCGTGCGTCGTGCTGTCCACCACCCGCGTCGACGTCAACGGCGTGGTGCGCCGGCAGCTCGGTGCCCGCAAGGCCTCCTTCGCCCCGATGGACACGGCCACCGGCGAGACCGGCATGGAGTACGGCGGCATCACCCCGCTCGGGCTGCCGGACGACTGGCCCGTCCTGGTGGACGCGGCCGTCGTCGACCTGCCGTACGTGCTCGTCGGCAGTGGCCGGCGGCGCGGCAAGCTGCTGGTGCCGGGCAAGGCGTTCGCGGAACTGCCGCATGCCGAGGTGCTGGAGGGGCTCGGGATCTCCTGAGCTACGCCGCGACGTGGTGGGCCAGGGGGAGATGGGGGTCGCTCTCGCCCGGTGCCGGTTCCGGATCCGCGTGCACCAGGGCCGCGGTCAGGCGCGGTACCGCGTGCAGCAGCGCGTGCTCGGCGTCCACGGTGATGCGGTGGGCTTCGCGCACCGTCGCGTCACCGTCCACCACGACCGCCACCTCGGCGCGCAGCCGGTGGCCGATCCAGCGCAGCCGCAGCTCACCCACCCCGCGCACCCCGGGCACCTCGGTCAGGGCCCGCTCGGCCCGGTCGACCAGCACCGGGTCGACGGCGTCGAGTACCCGGCGGAACACCTCCCGGGCCGCGTCCCGCAGGACCAGTACGATCGCCGCGGTGATCAGGAGCCCGACGATCGGGTCCGCCAGTTGCCATCCGAGGGCGGAGCCTCCGGCGCCCAGCAATACGGCCAGCGAGGTGAAGCCGTCGGTCCGGGCGTGCAGCCCGTCGGCGACCAGCGCGGCCGAGCCGATGGAACGGCCGACGCGGATGCGGTAGCGGGCCACCCACTCGTTGCCCGCGAAGCCGACGAGGGCGGCCACGGCGACCACCGGCACGTGCGCGACCGGGCGTGGATCCAGCAGCCGGTCCACAGCCGTCCAGCCGGCGAAGGCCGCGGACGCCGCGATCGTCAGGACGATCACCAGACCGGCCAGGTCCTCGGCCCGGCCGTAGCCATAGGTGAAACGGCGCGTGGCCGCGCGCCGGCCCAGCACGAACGCGATCCCGAGCGGGACGGCGGTCAGCGCGTCCGCGGTGTTGTGCACCGTGTCACCGAGCAGCGCCACCGACCCGGAGACGGCCACCACGACCGCCTGGGCCAGCGCCGTCACACCGAGGACGGCGAGCGAGACCCAGAGCGCCCGCATCCCGCGGGCCGAGGACTCCAAGGCGGAGTCGACCTTGTCGGCCGTCTCGTGGGAGTGCGGGGCGAGGAGGTGGGCCATCCGGTGGCGCAGGCCGCGCGGGCGCCCGTGGCCGTGCCCGTGGTCGTGCACATGGGTGTGGCCTTGAGAGTGGGAGTGCTCGTGCCGGTCGCTCACGTGGATCCCCTTTCGGTGCGCGCGAGAGTGGACGTACCCGTCCCGGGGCGCCATTATGTGCGTATGAGCGCACGCATGCACCTCTCATCTGCGCATGATGCGCATCCGCGCAGCCCCGGCGAGGAACAGTTCGCCCTCGCCGCGGAGCTCCTCTCCCTGCTGGGCGACCGCACCCGGCTCGCCCTGCTGCACGCGCTGACCGGGGGAGAGGCCGACGTCACGACCCTCACCGAGGCGTGCGGGGCTGCCCGGCCGGCCGTCAGCCAGCACCTGGCGCGACTGCGTCTCGCGGGCCTGGTGAGCACCCGCAAGGAGGGCCGCCGGGTGATCTACGCCCTGCGCGACGGTCATCTGCGCCGGCTCGTCGACGAGGCGCTGAACGTGGCCGACCACCGCCTCCGGGACCGCCCCCCGCACGACTGAGTCAGTACCGCGCGGCCGTCCCCAGATACTGCTCGGCGAAGGCGGCCGCCGCCGCGGGCGAGGTGAACAGCCGGCGCAGCCGGGCGACGGTGGTGCCCGCGCGGAACGGGTCGCCCGCCGCCGTGCCGTGGTACACCTCGGACAGCCACTGCGAGAACTCCTGGTAATCCCACACCCGCCGCAGGCACGCCTCCGCATAGCCGTCGAGGCCGCTGCCGTCCCCGCTGGTCAGCCGCGCGACCAGGGCGTCACCGAGCAGGAAGGCGTCGTGCAGGGCGAGGTTCATGCCCTTGGCGGCGATGGGGGCGACCAGATGGGCCGCGTCGCCGGCGAGCAGGAGCCGGCCGTGCACCATCGGCTCGACCACGTAGTCGTGCATCTCCAGGACGCGCTTCTCGATCAGCCGCCCCTCGGTCAGCGGCGGCGCACCGGCCGCCCCGAGCCGCTGCCGGAGCTCCGACCAGACACGCTCGTGCGGCCAGTTCTCCGGAGCGTCGCCCGGCGGGCACTGGAGGTAGTAGCGGGTCACCTCCGGGCTGCGGGGCATCTGGCCGGCGAAGCCGCGCGCGTGGCAGCCGAACAGCACGCAGTCGGCGGACGGCGGCGCCTCGGCGAGCAGAGCCAGCCAGCCGATGCCGTAGTCGTGGCGCGCGATCCGGGCCCGCTCGGGCGGGAGTGACGCCCGGCTCACCCCGCGCGCCCCGTCACAGCCGGCGACGAAATCGCAGTGCACTTCCTGGCGTTCACCCGTCTCGGGGCAGGTGTACGAAACCCGTGGCCGGTCGGTGTCGAGGTCGTGGATCCGCACGTCACGGACCCCGAAGCGGATGTGCCCGCCCCGGACGTCGGCGTACTCGCGCACCAGGTCCGTCACCAGCAACGGCTGCGGGTAGACGAAGTGGTGGCTGCCCGTCAGCCGGCCATAGGGGAACCGGAAGCGCTCCCCGCCGAAGCGGAACTCGCACGCGGTGTGCAGCTCCGCGCGGTCCAGCAGGTTGCGGGCGAGGCCCCGCTTCTCCAGGCCGCGTACGGCCCATTCCTCGATGACCCCGGCCCGCGGCCGCTGTTCGATGACATCGCGGGTCTCCGTCTCCAGCACCAGGCAGTGCACGGACGCGGCCCGCAGGATGTTGCCGACGGTCAGGCCCGCGGGGCCGGCGCCCACGACGACGACCGGAAAACGTTGTGTGGCACCGGAGTTGGCCGGCGGAACGGGGCGGGGCATGCGCACATTATGGAGGCCGGCCTCAGGGGACGGGCACCTCCTCGACGGGCACCTCCTCGATGCTCCGCTCGATCTCCCCGGCCGGGGAGGCCGAGGCCCGCGCCCAGTGGTAGACCGCCCTCGAGCCGCGGCGCGTCGGGCAGACCCTTGCGGGTGGCGTACCAGGCGTAGCCGCCGAGCAGGACGTAGCCCAGGACGATGGCCACGCCGAGCCGCCACAGGGTGTCCCAGGTGGACCGGTGGATGATGAGGTCGGCCACCACGAACGACAGCGGCGAGAGGACCTTCCCGCCGGGCAGGCGGTAGGGCGCGCCCGGTGCGGCAACCGGTCCGCGAAGACGCCGTAGGCCAGCGGGGCGCCCGCGTACATCAGCACACTCGCCAAGGTGATGAAGCCGACCAGCTTCTGCCAGCTCGGGAACGGCAGGAAGCAGACCACGCCGGTCACGAAGGACACGATCAGGAACGCTTCAGGATTCCTGTACGCGGTGATGAGACAGCCGTGGGATCTCGATCGCCGGGCAGCGGTCCATCACCATCTCCAGGCCCGCCGCGCGGGTCCGGTCGTACGCCGCCTCGTCGATGACACCCAGCTGGAACCAGACGCCCTTCGCGCCCTTGGTGACCGCCTCGTCCGCGACGGCTCCGGCGAGGTGGCTGTTCACGAACACGTCGACGACGTCCACGTCGAAGGGGACGTCCGCCAGGCTCGCGTACCCCTTCTCCCCGTGCACCGTCTCCGCCTTCGGATGCACCGGCACGACACGCTTGCCGAAGCGCTGGAGCACGGCGGCCACACCGTACGCCGCACGCTGCCGGTTCGACGACAGGCCCACCACGGCCCAGGTGTCGCCCAGCTCGGTGAGGATCCTGCGGACCGTTGCCTCGTCGCCGTACACGGCGGCCTCCTCGAGAGTCGTGGACGAGCTGCTCTCCGGGCAACGACGCGGGACGCGCGGTGATTCCCCGCGACCTCCGTGATAGCTTGCCGAGGCCAGTCGAACCCATGTACGTGGGTCAGGGAATCCGGTGTGAATCCGGAACTGACGCGCAGCGGTGAGGGGGACGGGCGGGGCCTCGGCCACTGGACTCCCTCGCGGACGTCCGGGAAGGCGTCCCGATCCGGATGAACCCGAGTCCGAAGACCTGCTGGCGGCCCCCGCGGCCGCGTGCGGCGGGGGAGCACCGTACGACCGGGCTCCGCGAATGGGCCCTCGACGCCTGAGGACTGGTTCTCCGTGCCCCTCGCCCGACCCGCCCGTGCCGCCGTCCTGCTCACGGCCGGCTCCCTGCTCCTGACCGGCTGCGGCGGCACCGCGTCCACCGACGCCAAGCCTGCCGTCACCCTCACCAACTGCGGGCACGAGGTCCGTGTCGCGGCCCCGCCGCGACACGCCGTGTCCCTCAACCAGGGCACCACCGAGATCCTGCTCTCCCTCGGCCTGGCCGACCGCCTCGCGGGCACGGCCACCTGGACCGACCCCGTGATGAAGGGGCTGGGGAAGGCCGAAGCCAAGGTGCCGCGCATCGCCGACAACACCCCGTCCTTCGAACGGGTCCTGGACACCGAACCCGACTTCGTCGCCGCGTCCTTCGTCTCCACCCTCGGCAAGGGCGGCGTCGCCACCCGCGAGCAGTTCGAGAAGCTCGGCGTGCCCACCTACGTCTCCCCGTCCGACTGTGCCGGCAAGGACAACTCGGGCGGCGGCGACGGCGCACGCGACAAGGCCCTGGGCATCGACACCGTCTACGGCGAGGTCCGGGACCTCGCGACCATGTTCGGGGTGGAGGAACGCGGCGACACGCTCGTGGCCTCCCTCCGGCAGCGCATGAAGAAGGCCACTGCCGGCGCCGACGCCTCCGACGTCACCCTCCTCTACTGGTTCGCGAACTCCGAGTCTCCCTACATGGCGGGCTGTTGCGGAGCGCCCGGCATCATCACCCGCGCCCTCGGCGCGAAGAACGTCTTCGACGACACGCACGAGGAGTGGCCGCAGATCAACTGGGAGACGGTCGCCGACCGCGACCCCGACGTCCTCGTCATCGGCGATCTGACCCGCAGGTCCCAGACCGCCGAGTCCGCCGCGCGGAAGATCGCCTTCCTGGAGTCCAACCCGGTCACCAGGAACATGGACGCCGTCCGGCACAAGCGGTACGTGCTGCTCAGCGGACAGGCCATGAACCCGACCATCCGCACCGTCGAGGGCGTGGAGAGGGTGGCCGCCGGGCTGCGCCGGTTCGGGCTGGTGAAGTGACCGCCGGGAGTGTGCCGGGTGCCGGGACTCGGCCCCGGCGGGGGAACGGGCTCGCTCTGGGCGCGACCGGGGCGATCGCGCTCGTCGCCTCCCTCGCCGTGGCCATCACCATCGGTCCCGCCGACATCCGGGTCGCCGACGTGTGGTCCGTCGTGGCGGCCCGCCTCGGCCTCGGCAACCCGGAGCTGACGCCGATCCGGGACGGGATCGTCTGGCAGCTGCGGCTGCCCCGCACCCTGCTCGCGGCCGTGTGCGGAGCCGGTCTCGCCGTCTGCGGGGCGGTGATGCAGTCGCTGCTGCGCAACCCGCTCGCCGACCCCTTCGTGCTCGGGGTGTCCTCGGGCGCCTCCACCGGAGCGGTCCTCGTGGTCGTGCTCGGCGCGGGCGGCGGTGCCCTCTCGGTGTCCGCGGGCGCGTTCCTCGGCGCCCTGCTGTCGTTCGCGCTGGTGCTGCTGCTCAGCCACACCCTCGGCGGCACCACCGACCGGGTCGTCCTCGCGGGTGTCGCCGCCATGCAGCTCTTCTCGGCCCTCACCTCGTTCGTCGTGATGACCTCCGCCGACGCCGAGACGACCCGCGGCGTGCTGTTCTGGCTCCTCGGATCACTCGGCGGCGTCGGCTGGACCGACGTGTGGCTGTGCCTGGCCGTGCTGGCCGTGGCGCTGGTGGTGTGCCTGTCCTACGCCCGCACCCTCGACGCCTTCGCCTTCGGGCAGGACGCGGCGGCCGCGCTCGGGGTGTCCGTCGCCCGCACCCGGCTGGTGCTGCTGTGCGTCACGGCCCTGCTCACGGCCGCGCTGGTCAGCTCGGCCGGTGCGATCGGCTTCGTGGGACTGGTCCTGCCGCACGCCGCCCGGGCCCTGACCGGCCCGGGACACGCGCGGCTGCTGCCGGTCACCGCCCTCGCGGGAGCGGTGTTCCTGGTGTGGGTGGACACCCTCGCCCGGACGGTCCTCGAACCGCAGGAGGTTCCGGTGGGGGTCGTGACGTCACTGATCGGGGTGCCGGCGTTCGTGGCGGTGCTGTACCGGACGAGGAGGGCACGGTGAGCGGCGTGGAAGGCACGGTGAGCTGCGCGGCGGGCACGGTGAGCCGCGCGGACTCCCCGGCGGGAGCGGGGCTGAGGGCCGACCGGGTCAGCCGCCGTGCCGACGGGCATCTCATCCTGGACGGCGTCGCCCTCGCGCCGGAGACCGGCTCCACGGTCGGCGTCCTCGGCCCCAACGGCTCCGGCAAATCCACCCTGCTGCGGCTGCTGGCCGGGCTGCTCACACCGACCTGCGGAGTCGTCACCCTCGACGGCACACCGCTGGGGGATCTGCCCCGCCGTACGGTCGCGCGCCGCCTCGCCGTCGTCGAGCAGCAGTCGGACACCCAGGTCGAGCTGACGGTCGAGGACGTGGTGCGGCTCGGCCGCGTCCCGCACCGCCGCGCCTGGACGCCCGCCGCCGCCGACGACGAGCGGGCGGTGCGTGCCGCCCTGAAACGCACCGGCCTCGACGAACGTTCCGGCCGGCCCTGGCGCACCCTCTCGGGCGGTGAACGCCAGCGGGTGCAGATCGCCCGCGCGCTCGCCCAGGAACCCCGCGAGCTCCTCCTCGACGAGCCCACCAACCACCTCGACATCCACCACCAGCTCGACCTGCTCACCCTGGTCACGGGCCTGCCGGTCACGACCGTCGTCGCCCTGCACGACCTCAACCTCGCGGCGACGTACTGCGACCGGATCGTCGTGCTGTGCGCGGGGCGGGTCGTGGCGGAAGGCGCCCCGGAGGACGTCCTCACGGCGGAGCTCATCGCCGAGGTGTACCGGGTGCGGGCCGCCGTCAGCCGCGAAGGGCCCGAGGGCCGGCCCCATGTGCGGTTCCTGGGCACGCTGGCCTGAGAGGAGAGGCCCGGCACTCCAGGGCTGGGACGATTACGCCACGGTGGCCGGAAAACACCGAACCTGCCTGCGTGTGGCCGCCCACCCGCCTACGCTCGCCTCGTGCTGCGCATCATCGACGCCCGGACCGGCGAGCCGGTCGACGCCGCCCCGGCCCGCCGGGGCCTGACCCGTGTCGCGGTGCACGCGTCCGGTTCCGACACGACGAACCTGCGGGTGCTGCTCGTCGGAGACCTGCTCGTCAGGACCCTGGAGCTCGGCGGGACACCGGTGTGGGCGCTGCTGACCGGCGGCCGCCGACAGGCGGAGCTGCGCGCCGGCGCCGGGGCGCTCGGCATCCGCCCCTTCGAGGACAGCCCCGACGTCGGCGCCGGTCTGGGCGAGGCCCAGGTCGTCCATGTCGCCGCCAGGGGCGGACAGGCGCCCGACGGGGTGCGGATCGCCGTCGCGTCCGTGGAGCCGGATCCCCCCGGCCACTACGACCCGGCCGCCCTGCGCCTCGCCCTGATCACCCGTCACCACAGCGTCCCGGTCCGGCTGGACGCGGCCGGGCTCGACGACGCCCACGCCACCCTCGCCCGCTGGCGCGGTGCGGTCGCCCGCTGGGCACGGCAGCCCTCACGGCCGGTCCCCGACGCCGTGCGGCGGCGGCTGCGCGACGCCTGGGAGGACGACCTGGACGTCCCCGGCGTGCTGGACGTCCTGCGTCACGTCGAGACCGAGCCGGACCTGGCCGACGGCGCCCGGTTCGAGACGTACGCCTACGCCGACCGGCTCCTCGGCCTCGAGCTCACCCGCGAACTGGGAGCCCCGTCATGATCGAACGCGCCGGAGCAGGGCCGCTGCGCCGCCTGGTCGTGCTGCGGCACGCCAAGTCCGCCTGGCCCGTGGACGTCGCCGACCACGAACGCCCCCTCGGCCCGCGGGGCCGCCGGGACGCCCCCGCGGCCGGGCGGGCACTGGCCGACGCCGACCTCCTGCCGGACCTGGCGCTGTGCTCCACCGCCGTCCGCGCCCGCGGGACCTGGGACCTGGCCGCCGCCCAGTGGGGCACACCCCCGCCGGTCCGCCACGACCGGCGGCTGTACGCCGCGGGCCCGGCCGGCCTGCTGGCCGTCGTCCACGAGGTGCCGGCCGAGGTGGAGACGCTGCTGCTGATCGGGCACAACCCCGGGCTGGAGGAACTGGTCCTGGCCCTCGCCGGTGACGGCCTCGACGACACCCTGGAGCAGGTCAGTACGAAGTTCCCCACCTCGGCGATCGCCGTGCTGGCCTGGCGCGGCACCGCCTGGCGGGCCCTCGCTCCCGACACCGCACTGCTCACGTCCGTGACCGTGCCCCGGGGCACGAAGAAGTAGCCCGGGCCCCCGCGCCGGCATGCGTCCGTTCCAGTGATTGCGCCGGGTCCGCGCTGCGCGCACGTGCCGTGACGGGTACGCCGTCCGCGAGGAACGGCCGTGCCGACCCAGGAGGAGAACAGTCGTGCATGCGGTGATGCGGCGGTACGAAGGGGTGACCGACCCGGCCGAGGCGGGACGCCGGGTGAACGAGGAGTTTCTGCCGCTCCTCCGTCAGGTCCCGGGGTTCGTGGCCTACTACTGGATCGACGCCGGCGGCGGCGTGATGGTGTCGGCCGGTGTCTTCCAGGACCGGGCCGGCGCCGAGGAGTCGACGCAGAGGGCGGGTGGCTTCGTACGGGACCGGCTCGCCGAGCTGCTGCCCAACCCGCCCCAGGTCACGGCCGGCGAGGTCGTGGCCCACTCGTAGCGGACGTCCCGGCGGCTCCGGCCGGCCACCCCGCCGGGCGGCCTGCGGCCACACGACTAGGCTGGCCGGATGCAGGACGAATACCGCACGGTCGCCGGTGCCGGCGTGCACGAGACCGAGGTCAACCGCTCCCGCTTCCTGTGCGCCCTCGCCCCGGCCGCCACCGAGCAGGAGGCGCAAGCCTTCATCGCCATGGTCCGCAAGGAGCACGCCGACGCCTCCCACAACTGCTGGGCCTATGTGATCGGCGCCGACGCCTCCGTCCAGAAGGCGAGCGACGACGGCGAGCCGGGCGGCACCGCCGGCGTCCCCATGCTCCAGATGCTGCTGCGCCGCGACATGAGGTACGTCGTCGCCGTCGTCACCCGCTACTTCGGCGGGGCCAAGCTCGGCGCCGGCGGGCTCATCCGCGCGTACGGCGGAGCGGTCGGCGAGGCCCTGGACACCATAGGCACCCGCACCCGCCGCCGGTTCCGGCTGGCCACGGTCACCGTCGACCACCAGCGGGCCGGCAAGCTGGAGAACGACCTGCGCTCCACCGGGCGCGAAGTCCGCGACGTGCGCTACGGGGAGGCGGTCACGATCGGGATCGCCCTCCCGGACGCCGACGTGGACGCCTTCCGGTCATGGCTCGCCGACGCCACCGCCGGGACGGCCGGCTTCGAACCGGGCGGGGAGGCGTACGGGGACGCCTGACGGCGGTTCTCTCCCGAACCGCCCTGCCGTCGCCGACGGGGCAGCGGCCGGCGCAGGTCCGGCCCTCGGCGTCCGCCGCTTTCGGCATCGCCGGCAATCGCTTTTCGGCATCGCGCGCAATGACCTTTCGCTATCGCCCGCAATGGCCTTACCCGGCAGCGCGCGGAATGGTCTGCTTCACAGCACAGTTGGGACATTTCCCCTGAATTGTCGTCGGATGGGCGTGGCAGTCCGAGGTTCGTGGTGGACCAGGGACCCACACGCGCTAGCGTGGTGGGTCTGACAGCGGGCGGGACCGGCTCGTGCCGGTGGAGAGCGACAGCAGGGGGAGACATGCGGGCCGGGGCGGCGTCTTGAGGCTGCTGCACACCTCCGACTGGCATCTCGGCCGGGCCTTCCACCGGGTGAACATGCTCGGCGCCCAGGCCGAGTTCATCGGCCACCTCGTCACGACCGTGCGGGAGCGGTCCGTGGACGCGGTGGTCGTGTCGGGAGACGTGTACGACCGCGCCGTGCCGCCGCTCGCCGCGGTCGAGCTGTTCGACGACGCCCTGCACCGCCTCGCCGCTCTCGGCGTGCCCACGGTGATGATCTCCGGGAACCACGACTCGGCCCGTCGGCTGGGCGTCGGCGCCGGGCTGATCGGGCGGGCCGGCATCCATCTGCGGACCGAGCCGTCGGCGGCAGGCACCCCCGTGGTGCTGGCCGACGCCGACGGGGAGGTCGCCTTCTACGGGCTGCCCTACCTCGAGCCGGCCCTGGTGAAGGACGAGTTCGGTGTGGAGAAGGCCGGACACGAGGCCGTGCTCGCCGCCGCGATGGACCGGGTCCGCGCCGACCTCGCCGCCCGCCCGGCCGGCACCCGCTCCGTCGTCCTCGCGCACGCCTTCGTCACCGGCGGCGAACCCAGCGACAGCGAGCGGGACATCACCGTCGGCGGCGTCGCCGCGGTACCGGCCGGGGTGTTCGACGGCGTCGACTACGTGGCGCTCGGCCATCTGCACGGCTGCCAGACCCTCACCGACCGCGTCCGCTACTCCGGCTCCCCACTGCCCTACTCCTTCTCCGAGGCCGCCCACCGCAAGAGCATGTGGCTCGTCGACCTGGCCGCGGACGGTTCCGTCGACGCCGAGCGCGTCGACTGTCCGGTGCCCCGCGCCCTGGCCCGGATCCGCGGCACGCTGGAAGACCTGCTCGCCGACCCGGAACTGACCCGGCACGAGGAGGCGTGGGTCGAGGCGACCCTCACCGATCCCGTTCGTCCGGCCGACCCGATGGCCCGGCTCGCCGCTCGCTTTCCGCACACGCTCAGCCTCGTCTTCGACCCCGACCGCGACGAGGACGAGTCCGAGGTGTCGTACGCCCGGCGTCTCGCCGGCCGCAGCGACCAGGAGATCGCCGAGGACTTCGTCGCCCATGTGCGCGGCGCCGGCCCCGACGCGCGCGAACAGGGCGTGCTGCGAACCGCGTTCGACGCGGTACGGGCCGACGAGACCGTCCGGGAGGTGGCCCGGTGAGGCTCCACCGGCTCACGGTCACCGCCTTCGGGCCCTTCGGAGGCACCCAGACCGTCGACTTCGACGATCTGTCGAGCGCCGGGCTGTTCCTGCTGCACGGCCCCACCGGCGCGGGCAAGACATCCGTCCTCGACGCCGTCTGCTACGCCCTCTACGGCTCGGTGCCGGGCGCCCGGCAGGGCGTCGGGCAGGGCACGACCCTGCGCAGCGACCACGCCACCCCCACGACCCGCACCGAGGTCACCCTCGACCTCACCGTCGCCGGGCGGCGCCTGGAGGTCACCCGCCAGCCGCCCTGGGAGCGCCCCAAGAAGCGCGGTACCGGCACGACCCTGGACAAGGCCCAGACGTGGCTGCGCGAGTACGACGCGACGGCGGGGGCCTGGAAGGACCTCAGCCGCTCCCACCAGGAGATCGGTGAGGAGATCACCCAGCTCCTCGGCATGAGCCGGGAGCAGTTCTGCCAGGTCGTGCTTCTGCCGCAGGGCGACTTCGCCCGGTTCCTGCGCGCCGACGCCGAGGCCCGCGGCAAGCTGCTGGGCCGCCTGTTCGACACCCGCCGCTTCGCCGACGTCGAGAAGCGCCTGGCCGAGCGCCGCCGCGCCACCGAGGCCCGGGTGCGGGACGGGGACGCGGAGCTGCTGGCCGACGCCCACCGCATGCAGCAGGCCGCGGGCGACGCCATGGAGCTGCCCGGATCCGGCCCGGGCGAACCGGGGCTCGCCGAGGCCGTCCTGAGCGCGGCCGCCGTCGCCCGCAGCACCGCCCGCGAGCAGCTCACCGTCGCCGCGTGCACGCTCACCGCCGCCGAGTCCGCGCAGTCCGCCGCCGGCCGCGCCCTGGACGACGCCCGCGAACTGGACCGGCTCCAGCGGCGGTTCGTCCAGGCACGGGAACGAGCGGCGCGCCTGGAGCAGGGAGCCGCCGCCTACCGGGAGGCGCAGGCGCTCATGGAGCGGGCCCGCAAGGCCGAAGCGGTCGCCCCCGCCCTGGACCTGCGCGAATCCTCCGAAGCCGAACACCGCCGGGCAGCCGCCGCCGAGGCACGCGCGCGTGCCCTGCTGCCGGAGGCCTTCGCCGACGCGGGTGCGGCCGGACTCGCCTCCGCCGCCCGCCGGACCGCCGAGGAACTGGGCGGACTCGACTCGGCCCGCCGCGCCGAGCGGCGACTGGCCGAACTCCTCGACGAGCGCGCCGGCCTGGACCGCGAGGAGCACGCCGACGCCGACCTCCTGCAGGAGGCGGAGGCCTGGCTCGCCGGCTGGGAGGAGACGCGCACCTCACTCCAGACGCGGGTCGACTCCGCCCAGAAGGACGCCGCCCTCGCCGAGCAGCTCGCCGTACTGCGCGAGCCCGCGCGCCAGCGGCTGCGGGCGGCCCGCCTGCGCGACCAGCACGCCCACGACACCGACCAGGCGGTCGAACGGGTCCGCACCGCACAGGAAGAGACACTACGGGCCAAGCAGCACTGGCTCGACCTCAAGGAACAGCGCCTGAACGGCATCGCCGCCGAACTGGCCGCGAACCTCACCGACGGCGAACCCTGCGCCGTCTGCGGCGCCACCGAACACCCCGCCCCCGCCCGCAAGGACGCCGGACACGTCGACCGCGAGGCGGAGGAGCACGCCCTCGCCGCCTACCAGCGCGCCGCCGAACAGCACACCGAGGACGAGCGGCGCCTCGGGGTCGTACGGGAGGCACTGGCCGCCGCCACCGCGGAGGCCGGTGACACGCCCACCGGTCAACTCGCCCAGGAGGTCGAGGAGCTGGAGGAGCGGTACGCGCGGGCCCGCAGCGCCGCGGCCGAGCTGCACGCCGCGCAGGAGCGCCTGCGACAGGCCGGGCACGAACACGAACGGCGCCTCGCCGCCCGGCAGGAGGCCGCCGTACGCACCGCGTCCCGGGTCGGCCACCGGGAGCGGCTGGACCGCGAACGGGCCGCTCTGGAGGAGGAGCTGGACCGGGTACGGGGCTCCCTGGACAGTGTCGCCGCCCGGGCCGCACAGCTGGAGCGGCGAACCGCGCTGCTCACGGAGGCCGCCGACGCCGCCCGGGCCGCCGAGGACGGCGCCCGGCGGCTCAAGGACGCCGACGCCCGGCTCGCCGACGCCGCCTTCCGTGCCGGCTTCGAGACGCCGCAGGCCGCGGCCGCCGCCCTCCTCGGCAACGCCGCCCACCGTGAGCTGCAACACCGCCTGGACGCCTGGCAGCACGAGGAGGCCGCCGTCCGGGCCGTCCTCACCGAGGCCGACACGGCCGCCGCGGCCAGCGAGCCGCGGGCCGACCTGGACGCGGCGCAGCGGACGGCCGACGAGGCGGGCCGGCGGCTGCGCCACGCCGCCTCCGCCCACGACGCCGCCCGCCGCCGCTGTGCGGAACTCGACCGGCTGTCCGCCCGGGCGACCGCCTCCGTGCGCCGGCTGGCGCCGCTGCGCGAGGAGTACGACCGTGTCGCCCGGATGGCCGGTCTGGCCGCGGGCACCTCGGCGGACAACGAACGCCGGATGCGCCTGGAGTCGTATGTCCTCGCGGCCCGGCTGGAGCAGGTCGCCGCCGCCGCGACCGTACGGCTGCGCCGCATGTCGTCCGGCCGCTACACCCTCGTCCACTCGGACGACCGCACCGGACGGGGCCGCAGCGGGCTCGGACTGCACGTCGTGGACGCCTGGACCGGCCGCGAACGCGACACGGCGACCCTGTCGGGCGGCGAGACGTTCTTCGCCTCGCTGGCCCTGGCTCTCGGCCTCGCGGACGTCGTCACGGACGAGGCGGGCGGGGTGCGGCTGGACACCCTCTTCATCGACGAGGGCTTCGGCAGCCTCGACGACCAGACCCTCGACGAGGTCCTCGACGTCCTCGACTCCCTGCGCGAACGCGACCGCAGCGTCGGCATCGTCAGCCATGTGCCCGACCTGCGGCGGCGGATCCACGCCCAGCTGGAGGTCGTCAAGGGCCGGTCCGGGTCGGCACTGCGGCAGCGCGGCGCCTGAGGTCAGCGGCCCAGGGGGCGCCGGGGGAGGGGCGATGAGTACACCACGCTCGGCGTCATCGAGCCCGGCGCCCCGGTCTTCTCCGACATCTCGGGCGCGCGAGGGCCTGGCGTTCGAGACTTGGCGGGGCCGCGAGCGCCGGGCCGCGGACTCGCCGACGGCGCCCGTGGACACCGGTGACTGCGGCTGCTGAACCCCCGATCCTTTGCCGCGAGTTGACCCTGTAGGTTCTTGCGCCATGGTGCGATACGCGGAGCCGGGCGCAGTGGAATGGGTGGAGTCGGGCGGCGGGCCGCTGATAGCGGTACCGGAGACCGTCCTGCCGTTCTGGGCGGGCGCCGACGGCGAGGAGACGGCCTCGGACTACGACCGGGCCTGCGAGGTGGACGGCCACGTCGGCCTCCTCCCGGTCGGCGACTGCACCGCCCTGGTCCTGGGTGACGAGCCCGCTTCGACCGCCTATCTGCCCGAACACGGCATGTTCGTCCGCTGGTGCGCCGGCGACTCGGAGGACGAGCTGCTGGCGAGCGTCCCGCCGGCCGTCGACGGCGCGGAGTGGGATCCGGAGGTGCAGTGGGAGGTGCCGGGCACGGTCCTCCTGTTCGACGCGGCCTGGCCCGGGTCACAGCCGTCGGGGTCCGAGCACGTGCGGGTGGCCCTGGAACCCGGCCGGTACGCCGTGCGCGCGGCGAGGGTCCAGCCCGGCCCGGAGACCTGGCTCGGCCTGGTCCAGCTCCGACTGCTCGCGCGGAGATGACCCGGCGTCACCGACGGGAAAACCGCGTGCGCCGGGCTGCCGGCCCGATCACGATGAATTCATGCCACGACTTCCCCACCCCACCCCTGAGGAACTGCGC
>NZ_POUC01000929.1 GCF_002891435.1 Streptomyces cahuitamycinicus | reverse complement strand
GACAGGGCGGAGGCGTCATTGGGGTTCGGGACCGGCGTGGCTCCGTGGTTGCCGCACGGCTTCTGAGGCCGGGGGTCTTGTCCTGAGGCCGGGGGTTCTTGCCGGCGTGGCTGCTCAGGGGCGTTGGCAGGACGGGCACCAGAAGAGGTTGCGGGCTGCGAGGTCGGCGGTGCGGATCTCGCCGCCGCAGATGTGGCAGGGCAGGTTGGCCCTGCGGTAGACGTACACCTCGCCGCCGTGGTCGTCCACGCGGGGCGGGCGGCCCATCGCCTCCGGCGTGTGCTCCGGGCGGACGGTGTCGATGCGGTTGTTGCGGACACCCTCGTGCATGAGGTCGACGAGGTCGGTCCAGATCGCGTGCCACTCGGCGGGGGTGATGTCCTTGCCGGCGCGGTACGGGTCGATGCGGTGCCGGAAGAGGACCTCGGCGCGGTAGACGTTTCCCACGCCGGCGATGACCTTCTGGTCCATGAGGAGGGCGGCGATCGTCGTACGGCTGCGGGTGATGCGGCGGTACGCGGTGTCCGGGTCGGCGTCGTCGCGGAGGGGGTCCGGGCCCAGGCGGTCGTGTATCGCCTGCTTCTCCGGGGGTGTGATGAGGGCGCAGGTGGTGGGGCCCCGGAGGTCCACGTAGGTGGTGTCGTTCGCCAGACGGAGGCGGACGGTGTCGGTGGGGGG
>NZ_POUC01000928.1 GCF_002891435.1 Streptomyces cahuitamycinicus | reverse complement strand
GTGCGGGGGTGCTGGTGGCGGGCGCCGTGATCGCGGCGGCGGCGGTGCGCAGACCGTCGCCGGACTGCAAGCGGCCGGAGTGCCTGCGGCAGGGCGGCGTCACGGCGCCACCGCTGGAGGGAGAGCCGGTGCGCAAGAGGCTGCCGTAGCCGCCGCGCGACCGGGCCGGGGGGCGCTGCCGGGCCTGGCGTGGCGGGCGTGGCCGGCCTGGCGGGCCCGGCCAGGTAGTGGTCGTGGTCCGGCTTGACGTGGTGGTGGTCGTGGTCCGGTCCTGGCTGGCGGTGGTCGTGGTCGGGCCTGACGTGGTGGTGGTCGTGGTCCGGTCCTGCCCTGCGGTGGTCGCCGTCCCGGGTAGGTAGGTCATGGGCTGGTCGGCGTCCGGCACGGCCTGGAGTGGCCGCCGTGTGGTCCGGCTTGTGCCGGCCGTCGTCGCGTCCGCCCGGGCTCTGAGGTTGTCACGGTCAGGCCCCGGCCCTGTCGGTCTCGGACGGGCCTGCCTCGGCGGGGTCGGCCGGGGCCGGCTCCGTGTGGCGGTCGCACCGGCATGGCCGGCATGCGGCCCTGCGGGGCAGTCGTCCGGTCGATCTCCCCGCCCGCTGCGCCGCAGCGGACGGCATGGCGCAGACTTGACCTCATGTCCATTCACGAGAACCTTCTCGGGGGCCCGCCCCCGACCCACCTC
>NZ_POUC01000927.1 GCF_002891435.1 Streptomyces cahuitamycinicus | reverse complement strand
GGCCTGGTCGTCTGCGACGGCTACGGCCTCGCCCACCCCCGCCGCTTCGGCCTCGCCAGCCACCTGGGCGTCCTGACCGGCCTGCCCACGATCGGCGTCGCCAAGAACCCGTTCACCTTCACCTACGACGCCCCGGGCACCCCGCGCGGCAGCACCTCCGCGCTCCTCGCCGGCTCCGAGGAGGTCGGCCGGGCCCTGCGCACCCGGGACGGGGTCAAGCCGGTCTTCGTCTCCGCCGGCCACCGGGTGACGCTGGACCACGCCTGCGCCCACACCCTCGCGCTGACCCCCGCCTACCGCCTCCCGGAAACCACCCGCAGGGCGGACGCGCTGTGCCGCAAGGCCCTCCGGGAGGCCTACTCCGTCTGATCGGTCACGTGCCAGTGGCCCACCTCCCGGTACTCCGAGTCGTAGACGGCCGAGCCGTCCCCGGGGCGGAGCGCGTAGTGCCGGAGGTTGCCGCCCCAGTACCTCAGGATCCGGCCCAGCTCCCCGGCCGGGTCCTTCGCCAACGCCGCGTCGTCCATGGTGACTTCGAGAAGAAACTTCATGCCTTCAATGGTTTCATTGAAGTCCTTGTTGGCACTTGTGGAGCTTCTGCCGAGGCCGGAGTGCGCGAAGCCTCAAGTCGGGGGACCGGTCGGGGCGGGACGGGACGCCGCGATCTGAGTACCGGCTCTGAGT
>NZ_POUC01000926.1 GCF_002891435.1 Streptomyces cahuitamycinicus | reverse complement strand
GCCCCCTGGACGGCCAGGGCGTCACGCCGAGCGCCGGAAGCCGATCGTGGGGACGGCACGCCGCAGCGGCCATGGCCTCACCAGTTCCTCCGACACCAGGTCGGCCAGGAACCCGTACCTCTCCAGTGCCACCGCCGACTGCCCCTCGACCGACTGCACCTCCCGCCACCACGCGGCGATCTCCGACCACCCCGGCGCCGACAGCGACCCGCCGAACTCCTGCACCGACAGCGCCGCCGTCAGCCCGGCGAAGGCCAGCCGGTCCGCCAGCGGCCAGTCCGCCAGTGTCCCGGCCACGAACCCGGCGACGAACACGTCACCGGCCCCGGTCGGATCGAGCGCCTCGACGGCGATGGCCGGTACCTCCGCCGTCTCCCCCGTACGCCGGTCCACCGCATACGCCCCGTCCGCACCGAGGGTGACCACCGCGAGCGGCACGTACTCGGTCAGGGCGTGCGCGGCGGCCCGGGGGCAGTCCGCGCCCGTGTACCGCATCGCCTCCTCCGCGTTCGGCAGGAACGCCTCGCAGTGCCGCAGGTCGGGCAGCCCGGCCAGATCCCACGCCCCGGTGTCGTCCCAGCCGACGTCGCCGAACACGCGGGTGCCCTTGCTCGCGGCCTGGGCGATCCAGGGCGCGCTCACGCCGGGTGCGAGGGAGGCGACGGCGGCACGCACCCGGGGCGGGCAC
>NZ_POUC01000925.1 GCF_002891435.1 Streptomyces cahuitamycinicus | reverse complement strand
CCACCCGCCCGAGGAGGCCCCGTGCCCAACGGCCCGCTCACGCTGCCGGCCCGGCTCTGCCTGCTGGCCTGGGACGCCGACCGGCCGGCAGCCGACGGCGCCGCCCACCGGCCCGGACCGGTGCGGGCCGGTGCCCTCGTCGAGCTGGCCCGCCGCGGCCTGCTCACCGACGAGGACGGCATCGCCACACCGGCCGACCTGGATACGAGCACGGGTGACGCGGTCCTCGACGGGCTGCTCGAACTCGTCCGCGAGTCGTGCCCGCACCCCTGGCGGACCTGGGTGACGCTGCGGGCGCGGGTGACCCTCGACGCCGTACGGGAGCAACTGGTGGCCGAAGGGTATCTGCGGGCGGAGAAGAGACGGTTTCTCGGCGTGTTCCCGTCCGTGGAGTACGCGCTGGAGCGCAAGGCAGCCGTGGAGCTGCTGCGGGAGGAGACCCGGCGGGTCCTGCGCGGTCCGCTGCCGGTCGCCGAGATCTCCGAGCGGGACGCCGCGCTCGCCGTCCTCGCCGCCGCGGCCGGCGTCTTCGGCGAGAGCACTCCCGGTCGGCGCGCCGCGGAACTGACCGAACGGGCCGGAGCGGCGACGCCTGGGCTGCACGGGATCGTGCGCGACCTGAGCACGGCACTGACGGTCGGGCCAGCGGTGGCGGCCTCGCCCTGACACCAGCCGGGGCCGGGGCCGCACCGGCAG
>NZ_POUC01000924.1 GCF_002891435.1 Streptomyces cahuitamycinicus | reverse complement strand
GCCCGCCCACGGCCGGCAGGGCCAGCGACCACGGGTCGGTCCGCAGCACGGCATCCGGTGGCGAGACGCCGGACGTGTCCGCCAGGGCGAGCCGGTCCAGGTCGATGCCGGGGGCGAGCAGCACCACCGTCGCCCAGCCGACGGCCATGCCCCCGCCGGCGGCGAGCAGCGTCTGGGGCAGAGCCTCAAGGCCGAGCACGTGCCGCCCCTGGCGGGTCGTCATACCGAGCGTGCGCAGCCGGGCCAGCAGCGCGGCCCGCTCCGGCGCGGACCGCAGCAGACCGAGGACCAGCGCGAGTACGGCATAGCCCGCGCCCGCGGCGACCGCCCAGACGTAGATCCGTCCGGCACCGGCCTGCAACGGCGCGTCGGACAGCGCCGCGCGTGCCTCGTTCCGCAACGACACGGAGAGACCGGAACCGGCGCCCCGCACGGCCGCCCGCAGCGCCTTCGGGTCGAGCCCGGCACCGGCCACCAGCAGCGTCGAAGGACCGGCCGAGCCCTTCAGCCCCGCCGCGTCGACCAGAAGGAACTCGCCCTCGGGGACGGCCGGGGTGCGGGAGCGCACCGCGGTGATCCGCACCGTGACGGGTCCGGCGTCGGTGACGATCCGGCGTTCCGCCCGCCCCAGCCGCCCGGCGACCTTCGGGGAGGCGACCGCGTCCAGTACCCCGTCCCGTATCCGCAGCCGGTCGGCCGCGAAG
>NZ_POUC01000923.1 GCF_002891435.1 Streptomyces cahuitamycinicus | reverse complement strand
GGCCGGGCTGGCGGTGGGTGTTCCTGCTGAACGTGCCACTGGCCCTGCTGTGCCTGCCGGTCGCCCTGCGGCACGTTCCGGAGTCGGGTGGGGCAGAGCGGGCGCACGGGCGGTTCGACGTGCTCGGGGCCGTGCTGGGGGCGCTGGCGCTCGCGCTGGTGACGTACGCGCTGATCGAGGCCGGCGGGGGCGGTGTGGTGGTCGTCGTCTCGGCGGTGGCCGGACTGGCCGCGGCCGTGGCGTTCGTGGTGGTCGAGCGGCGCCGGCCCGATCCGATGATGCCGCCGGACATCTTCGCGTCCCGGCAGTTCACAGCCGTCAACCTGGTCACGCTGTGCGTGTACGCGGCGCTCGGCGGGTTCTTCTTCCTCGCCGCGCTCCAGCTCCAGGTGGTCGTGGGCTACTCGGCCCTCGCCGCCGGTACGGCGCTGCTGCCGACGACCGTGCTGATGCTGCTGCTGTCCGCACGGTCCGGGGAACTGGCCGACCGGATCGGGCCGCGGATCCCGCTGACGGCGGGACCGCTGCTGTGCGCGGCCGGGATGCTGCTGATGCTGCGGGTCGGGCGGGGGGCGTCCTACCTCGCCGACGTGCTGCCGGCGCTGATGGTGCTCGGGCTGGGCATGGTCACGCTGGTGGCGCCGCTGACGGCGACGGTCCTGGGCTCGGTGAGCGTGGTGCGGGCCGGTCTGGCCAGCGGCATCAAC
>NZ_POUC01000922.1 GCF_002891435.1 Streptomyces cahuitamycinicus | reverse complement strand
GGATCGCGGGTGAATCCCTCAGGCGGGGGTGCGTTTCGGGCTGTGCTGGGTAGAGTCCGTCGACATGGAGCACGAGGTGTTCGTTCCGGTTCCGGCGGAGCGTCTCAGGGAGGTGCTGGACGACCCCGCGCGGGTCGCCCGGGCTGTTCCCGGGCTCCAGCAGGACGCCGGTGCCGAGCCCGTCGCCGGGCGGCTGAAGATCCGGGTCGGCAGCCACTCCGTCACCTACCGGGGTGCCGTACGGGTCTCACGGCGGGAAGACGGCACCTACGCCGTCGAGGGCGACGCGCAGGAGTCGCGCGGCAATGGCTCGGTCAAGCTCGCCCTGCGGATCGCCCTGCGCGAGGCGGAGGACGGCTGCACCGTCTCGTACGACGGCACTGCGTCCGCCGACGGACGGATCAAGGATCTCCCCGCGGAGGCGGTGGAAGGTGCCGTCACCCGGCTGCTGAACCGTTTCGCGGAGCACCTGGCCACGGCGGGCACGGACACCGCGGCCACGGTCGACCCGGTGGCCACGGATGACACCGATGGCACGGCGGCCACCGATGGCACGACCGCCACCGATAACACGACCGCCACCGATGACACGGCGGCCCCCGATGGCACGGACCACGAGGGTGCGGGCGCCAAGGGCGAGGAGCAGACGCCTGCCGACCCCGGGCTCACCGAGGAACCCCCGGCCCCCGAACGCCCGTCCGTCTTCGGCTCCGGC
>NZ_POUC01000921.1 GCF_002891435.1 Streptomyces cahuitamycinicus | reverse complement strand
TATAAGAGACAGCTCCCGCCCTGGGCCCGGGCCGAGGCCCCGATGCCGCACACCGGCACCCTCTGCCACGGCGACCTCCACCTCGGCCAGCTCGTACGACACCCCGCCGCCGATGGGCCCTGGCTGCTGATAGACGTGGACGACCTCGGCGTCGGCGTCCCCGTCTGGGACCTCGCCCGTCCCGCCGCCTGGTACGCCTGCGGCCTGCTCCCGCCCGGTGAATGGGTCCGCTTCCTCACCGCCTATCGGGAGGCCGGCGGCCCGGCCGTCCCCGCCGAGGGCGACCCCTGGCCCGCCCTCGATGTCCCCGCACGTGCCCTCACCGCGCAGACCGCGGCCCGGGCCGTCGCCAAGGCGGTCGCGGCCGGCCGTCCGCTGGACGAGGTGGAGCGGTCGGTCGTGGACGCCTGTGACCGAATGGCTGCCGTCCCGCCCCAGTTGGTGCAGGAGCACGCGAAGTAGGGTGCAACCGAGCACAGCGGGACGCAGTCTGTCCTGGTGAGACGCGAAGCAGGACCGACCGGCGAGGAGTTGAACGACCATGCAGTGTCCGAAGTGCCGTGCGCCGATGCACACGTACAACCGCAACGGTGTCCAGATCGAGCAGTGCAGCGGGTGTCGCGGGATCTTTCTCGACTACGGCGAGCTGGAGTCACTGACCCGCCTGGAAGCCCAGTGGTCCCAGCTGTCTCTTATAAACATCTCCGAGCCCACGAGACTAGC
>NZ_POUC01000920.1 GCF_002891435.1 Streptomyces cahuitamycinicus | reverse complement strand
AAACCGGCGTGCCGTTCGGTGAGGGCGCCGGCGATCTCGGTCAGGTGGTTGACGACCAGGCAGTACACGAGCCGCTCCCAGCCGGCCTGCCGCGACACCTCCGGCAGCATTCTCACGCCCTCGGCGTCCCGGTACAGCACCTGCACGGGCATGCCGCCGGCGTCCACGGCGACCAGGGTGTTCTGCAGGTGGGCCTCGATGACGACGCCGTGTTCGGCGAACGCCGTCAGCGCCGGGGGCACGACCCGGGCCAGGTAGGCCGACCACCAGGCCCCCGGGTCGGCGGCGCGGTCGAGCGGGCTGCCGTCGAAGCCCTCGACCAGACCGGCGGCGAGCAGCGGGGTCGCGCCGGGCAGGAGGCGGTCGCCGAAGCCGTCGCGCACGAGGACGGCCAGTGCCTCGAAGGCGAAGCCGGCGGTGCGGTACCCGCGGTCGGCGAGCCAGGCCGGGGGCCCGTCGAACGTCGCGAAGGCGGCGCACACGGCCGCGTCCGTCCCGCGCAGGGCGAGCAGGTCGTGGCGCCAGAGCCGGCGGATGTCGTTGGTGATGCGCACGTCCAGGCTGAACTTGAGGAAGAGGTCCTGTTCCGGTGCGTAGAGCGTGCGGATCGCGGCCGTGGGCCAGGTGTCGAAGGCGGTCGTGCCGAGCCGGATGAGCCGGCCGTCCGCGAAGGCTCCGGCGAGCTCCCCACCGGCCAGGTCGAGCTGCCAGGGGTGGGCGGGGAG
>NZ_POUC01000091.1 GCF_002891435.1 Streptomyces cahuitamycinicus | reverse complement strand
AGGGGGAGTGCAGTCCGTGCGTCCGTGCGTCGCCCGGGCCGGGGGTGAACACGGTGCGCAGGTACGGAAGATCCGCGACGGCCTGTGTCAGGCGGGCCGAGGCGAGGACGGCGCCCCGGGCCCGCGAGCGGGCGAGCAGCGCCCGGACGTCGCGGTCGTCGCCGCCCGGGGGGATCGGGAGGGCCACCGAGCCGATCGCGTAGACGGCGAGTTCCGCGGCCACGGCGTCGCGCCCGTTGGGCAGCAGGAGCGCCACCACGTCTCCGTCTCCCAGGTCCGCCTGGGCGAACAAGGCGGCGATCCGGCGGACTTCGGCGTCCAGCGCCGCGTAGGACAGCACTCCGGCGTCGTCCACCAGCGCCTGGCGGTCCGGGTGTTCATGGACCCGGCCGGTGAACAGTGCGTAGAGGTCGGTGTCGGGGCACAGGCCCCCCGTCACCCAGGCACGTCGTTGGGCGCGGGGCACCAGATCCGGGAAGGGCACGCCGGCGCGTGAGGTCCACACCGGCTGCCCGGCCCGGCTCGCGGACGCGGCGATACGGTGCCGGGTCTCGGGGGCGGCCGTCATGCGAACTCCCAGGGGGCGTACGGGCGTGCGTGGCCGGTGGACGGATCAGGTGGCGCGACGGCCGCCCGGAAGGCCGGGTCGCGGACCGGAGCCGTCAGGTCGGTGAGTACGGGGGTCGCGGTCAGACCGGCCTCGGCCAGCCGTGCCGTCCACTGTTCGGTGGTGCGGCGTGCGAAGCGGGCCGCGTGGTCGGCGGCGGTCGTGGGGCCGACACCGCCCAGCAGGCGGAGCACTGCCTCGGGGCACGCCCGGGCCTCGGGACCGAGGTACAGATGGCCGTCCGCCGTGCGCAGCGGCCGGTCCAGTGCCGTCCAGCAGGGCCGGTGTGCGGGACGGGGGACGAGAGCGGCGGCGGAGACCAGGGAGGAGTCGACGCGGCTGCCCCGGCCGGTTGCCTCCCGGGCAGCCAGCGCGGCCAGCACCCCCTGGGCGCACACCAGTCCGCCGAGCACGTCGGTGAGGGTCATCAGGGAGGGGGCCGGGGGCTGGTCGGCCGGTCGTACCGCCGCGGCGAGGCCGCTGTGCACCTGGGCGAGGTAGTCGGTGCCCAGGGGCGGCGGCCGGTCGCCGAAGGCGTCCCCGAAGCCGGATGCCCAGGCGTACACCAGGGCGGGGTGGCCGGGCAGCAGGTCGGTTGCGTCCAGGCCGAGCCGCGAGGCTTTCCCCGGGGCCCAGTTGTGCAGGAAGACGTCGGCCTCGGCGGCCAGCGCGCGGACAGTGTCGCGGCCCTGCGCGGCGGTGAGGTCGGCCTCGATCACCGGCTTGCCCGCGTTGAGAGCCGAGAACCGGGCCGAGCAGTCTCCCGCCAGCGGAGGGAGCCAGCGCATCGGGTCGCCGCCGGGCGGTTCGATCCGGACCACCTCGGCACCCAGCATCCGCAGGACGTGCCCGGCGAGCGGGCCCTGCACCCTGCGGGTGGACTCCACCACCCGCAAGCCCGTCAGCGGCAGGACGGCACCGGAGAGCGGGACGACCGGGCGTGTGCCGGGCAGGGCGGTGTCCGGGTGCGCCCGGGCCCCGGGAAAAGGTGCCGGTCCCGGAGTGAGACACCAGGCGGCCGGGCGGACGGCGGGGGCCGGGTCGGAGCCGACGGAGAGGAGGCTGACGCCGGTGTGGTGCGCGGCGGCCCGCAGCTCCGCCAGCGTGCGGCGGCGGGCGGCCCGGCGCAGCTCGTCCGGCAGCGGGCAGACGGCGGTGGCGAACCGCTGCTGGAACGGCAGCCAGCCACGGCCGGCGAGCGCGGGGACCACGCCGAGCCGGACCCAGAACTCCCGCCACGCCAGGGGGTCGAGGGTCTCGACCTCCACTCGGGCGTCGTCGGACGTCTCCAAGGTCGCCAGACCGCCCGTCGACGGCGCGTCCGGTCCGGCCGTCGCCGGCGCCGGCGTATCCGGCCCGTGCGGACCTGAGTTGTCGCGGGCCGGCCCGTGCGGACCTGAGTTGTCGCGGGCCGTCTCGGCGGCGAGGTACTGGCCGACCGCCAGAAGCGCCCCCTGTGCCACAGAGGTCCGCACCTCGCGCAGGTCCAGGCCGCGGGCCCGCGCGACACGGAGAGCGGTGGCGCCCTGGGCGGCGAGCACCCCCGCCACCACCGAGGCGTAGTCGACAGCCAGCGGGAGCGGCCCGCCCGTCGCCCGGCCGTGGACCTCCATGAGACCGCAGGCGGCCTGTACGGCGCGCTCGTCCGGCAGGTCCGCACCGACCGGCCCCGCCCATTCGACGGTGTACCGCGGCGTATCCCGGCCCGGGCCGCTCGTCTCCGGCAGGTCCCGCGCGGTGTGCCGCAGCAGCCGGCCGGCGATCGTGGCGGCGACGGCCGGCCGGGCCGCGGCGCGCAGGCGTGGCGTCACGATCGCCCCCGGCCGGGCCGGCGGCCCTGCACCGAGTACAGGACGCTGGATGCGGCGCGGAAGGACGGGTCCCGCATCAGCCGTCCCACGCTGTCCAGGTCCTCCTGGGTCATGCCCTGTTCCGTCAGCCGGTCCCGGAGGTTGCGGGTGTGGTTCAACTGAAGGCCGAGGCCGGGGTCCCGGGCGTGCCGTACGCCGATGTGGAGGTGGACGTCGATGGCGGTCAGTCCCGCCGCCCGCAATGCCGCCGGCACCTTGCGTCCCCACTGCGGATCGCCGCCCGCGGCGCGCAGCGCGGCTGTCTTGGCCCGCAGGAACCGGACGTAGAGCGCTTCGGCCTGCGCGTCCGGGGTCAGCAGCGGTGGCTCGTAGGAGGCGTCGAGCTCGTCGATCTGCAGCAGGCCGCCGGGTTTGAGAGCGCGTACCAGCTTGTGCAGGACGGCGTCCCGGGTGGGGAGGTGCTGCAGGACCAGGCGGGCCATCACCAGGTCGTAGGCCGCCTCCGGCAGCGGGTCGCGGGCCACGTCGAGGGCGGCGACCTCCAGGCGCGGGCCGGGTGCCAGGTCGCGCGGGTCGAGGTCGGTGGCGAGCACCGAGCCGCCCGGTGCCACCCGGCCCGCCAGCCAGCGCGCGATGCTGCCGCCGCCGGCGCCGACCTCCAGGCAGTGCCAGCCCGGGCCGACACCGGCGGCCGCCAGGCGGGGCAGGGTCACCGGATCGTAGGCGGCAGCCAGGCAGGAGTGCTGGTCGCGGCTGTGCGCGGTGCCGTTTCCGAAGACCGGGTCGGTGCCCTCCCGGGCGGGAGCGGGCTGGGGCACGGTGTGGATCCTCTCGTCGGAGCGCGGGCCGGGCAGGCCCGGTGTCGTCAGGTGCGGCCCGGCGGCCGACGCCGACGGGCTCGATGCCGTCGCCATGCACCCTGCGGGGCGGACGCGCACCCGGGCGGAAGGCCGGCGGTGCCACGGTGAGACTCCTCTCGCCGTAAAGCGGCCCGGGGCGCCGCCGTCGTCGGACAGGGGCCCTGGCAGGCCGGCGCCGTCGAACAGGGGCCCTGGCAGGCCGGCGCCGTCGGACATCCCGGACAGGCCGTCCTCGTCGGACGGCGGCCCGGTCACGTCCACCGGCCGGTGCCGGCGGGCGCCGCGCCGGTGAGTCGGCGTGCCAGGGCCGCGCGGCGGACCTTGCCGGTTCCGGTGCGGGGCACCTCGTCCCAGGTGAGGACGGTCGGGTCGCGCAGCGCGGGCAGTCCCTGCGTGGCCTGCTTCCAGGCGTCCGGGTCCAGCCGGCCGTCGGCGGTGACCACGACGGGCAGCGGATCGCCGTCCGGGGCGCCGAGGATCACGCATTCCAGGGCCTGCGTCAGTCGCTGCTCCAGTACGTCCTCGGTCCGCAGGCAGCTCATACTGGGCAGGGTGTCGGCGGCGCGGTCGAGGACGCTGACACTGCCGTCGCGGTGGTGCACGCCCATGTCGCCCGTGGACCACCAGTCGCCGACGCGTTTGGCGTCCCAGCGGTCCTGTTCACCGACGTATCCCAGGGCGAGGGCGGGGTTGCGGACGAGCAGCAGGCCGAGGCGGCCGCGCGGCACCGGGCGCAGCGTGTCCGGGTCCACCGCGCGCAGCCGGGTCCGGCCCGGCACGGGACGGCCGAGCCGGCGCGCCGTGGTCTCCGCGTCCGGGGCGAGCGCGGAGCGCCGCGTGTGGAAGCGGAAGGTCAGCGGTCCGGTCTCGGTCTGGCCCCAGCCCTGCATCCACAGCGGGCGGGCGCGGCGGCTGGCGGTCAGGTACGCGCGCAGGGCCGGCGGGTGCACGGCGTCGTAGGTGCTGATGTAGAGGCGGACACGCCGGAAGGGGTTGTCCAGCCGGGTGGTGAGCGGTCGCAGCCGGATGTAGGAGGCGGGCAGGGCCTCGACGACGGTGGGCGGGTGGGCCCGCAGGAGCGGGTCGGCGGCCTCCGGGTCGTCTCCGGTGAGGATCAGGATTTCGGCGGGCGCGAGGGACACGACGACGGCCGTCCAGCAGAAGGTGCGTCCGTGTCCGTAGGCGCTGGCGTTGGCCAGGACGTCGTCCGGGCGGATGCCGATGCCCGGATAGCGCACCGCTTCGAAGCGGGCCAGCTTGTGGACGAGTGTCCGCGTGGAGTGCACCACCAGCTTGGGCACGCCGGTCGTCCCCGAGGTGTGATGGATGACCAGCGGTTCGTCGTCGTGGCGCCGCACCGGTGCGCAGGGGCGGGACGCGTCCAGCGCGGCCAGGTGGACCGTGCCGGGCGCGGCGGAGTCGACGGTGACGACGATCGGGGCCGGTTCGCCGGCGGCGGTGTCCCGGCAACGGGCCAGCACCGCAGCGGTGGTGATCAGCGCGGCGGGCCGCAGCCGCTCCAGCAGGGTGACGAGGCTCGCGGTGTCGAGACGGGCGGACAGCAGCGCGGGTACGGCGCCGAGGCGGACCGCGGCGCAGGCGAGCAGGTCGTAGTCCCAGTGGTTGTCCTTCACGATCGCCACGCGGTCCCCGGGCCCGACCCCGGCGTCGGCGAGGCGGGCCGCGGTGGCGCGGACCAAGCCGGCGAGTTCCGTGACGGTCCACCGGGTGCCGGCGTGCGGGGCGATGTCGAAGGGCCGGTCCAGGTGGACCACGGTCCGGGCGCCGCCTGCCGCCGCCTCGTCGAACAGGGTGCCCATGTCATGCGGTCGCAACGGTCTCCTCCGATCGTTCGGGGTCGGCCGGGGTGTTCCGTCCGAGCCTGCTCAGGACGCGGGACGCGGCCAGCGCGCCCGCCCGCACGGCTCCTTCGGAGGCTGGCCGCAGCGTGAGCCAGTCGCCGGCGTACTCCACGGCGCGCGCCGGCCGGGACAGGAAGCCGGCGCGTTCCCGCAGGGCTTGGGGTGTGGCCTCCGGCAGGCCGTGGCGGAAGGCGTGCACGAGACGGTGGCGGCAGGCGTCGCCGATGCCCGGGACATAGCGTTCCGCCGCGCGGACCAGGAGGTCGGCGGCCTCGTCGGGAGGGGCGTCCAGCAGCGCGCGGACTCGGCGTGGAGCGGCCACGAGGGTGACCAGGCCCCGGCCGGCGGGGGCCCGGCCGGGGTCCTTCGCGTGGTCGACGACGACGCCGGAGAGCACGTCCTCCTCGGCGGCCGGGGTGAGCAGGATGTGCACCGGCCGCCGGGCCGCCGGTGCGAGAGGGCGCTCCAGCAGGCAGCTGACCTTCAGCATGGGCGTAAAGGTGCAGGAGGTGAGGAAGGGCTGCTCGTCGGCGGGAGCGTCCGGACGGAGGGCCACCGCGACGGGCGCCGGTACGGCGAGCACGGCGGACCGCGCGGTGACCTGCCCGTCGTCGAAGCGCAGTACGGCGTGCCCGCCCGCGTCGGTGACCTCGCGTACGGGCCGGGCGGTGACGACCTCGGCGTCGGCGGCCAGGCGGCGGGCCAGGAAGTCCATGCCGTCGCGGTAGGTGCGCCAGGCGGCGGGGGAACCGGCCTCCAGCAGCAGGCTGACCATGGGGGCGGCCGTCGACCGGGCGGTGTCCCAGCCGAAGAAGCAGCCGGCGACCGGCTGGAAGAGGTAGTCGTGCACGTCGCGGTGGTAGCGGGCGGCCATCTCCCGCACGGTGGCGGCGCCCAGCGGGCTGGTTTCGGGACGGTCACCGTCGAACGCGGCGCGGCGGCGGCCGGTCCAGGCGGAGAAGGCGGCCAGGTCGAGCCGTGCCCGGGGGGACAGGCCCGCTCCGGTGACCACGGCCGTGCTCTCGCCGACGCCCAGGTGGGGCCGTCCGCCGCGCCAGACGGCGACCGCTCCGCCGACCAGGGGCACGTCCGCGGGAGTGACGCGCAGCCGTCGCAGCAGCTCCCAGGTCGCGCGGTAGCCGCGGGACGGGACCTGCTCGGCGCCCGTGTCCACCGTCCAGCCCTCCTGGCGGATGCTGCGCATCCGGCCGCCGACGTCCGGCAGTTGCTCGTACACCCGGACGGCCAGCCCGGCGCGGCGCAGTTCGTGGGCGGCGGTCAGGCCGGCGATGCCCGCGCCGACGACGGCGACATCGAGTTCGGGCTTCATGCGGCGGCTCCCGTTCCGACGACGGCGACATCGAGTTCGGGCTTCATCGGGCGGCTCCCGTTCCGACGACGACGTTGGCCACGGTCATCAGCACCACGCTCAGCCGGTGCACCGCGAAGCCCGTCCGGCGGGCGGTCATGATGTCGCCGCGGACGAACCCGGTCAGGTACTGACGGGCTCGCAGCGCGGTCGCCGGCAGCATCAACAGCACGAACCACCAGGGGGCCACCCCGGCGACCGAGGCGACCGCGCCGATGAGGAACTCGGCGACCGACAGGGCTCCGATGAAGACGGCGTTGCCCCGCTCCGAGACCAGGGCGGCCACGGTCGGTCGGCCCACGGCCCGGTCGCCGGCCACGTCGTTGGTGTTGGAGTAGACGCCGAACATCAGCGGCCCGAACCCGAACAGCACCGCCTGCACCATCAGGAATCCGGAGAAGCCCCCCGTCACCAGGCCGTAGGGAACGATCACCAGCACGGCGCCGAGGGCGACCAGGAACACCTCCTGGAAGCCGTGGTAACTGATCTTCAGCCCGTACGAGTACTGCAGCGACACCACGAACAGCGCGCCCGCCGTCCCCAGCGCCCACAGCGGGTGGTGCGGCGCGAGCGCGGCGGCGCCCGCCCAGAGCACCGCCCCGGCCGCCGCGCAGGCCCAGGCGAAACGCAGCGCCTGGGGCACCGTCAGTGCCCCGGCGACCAGGGGCTTGCGTGCCTTGCTGCGCAGCGGGTTGTCGGGGCCGTAGTTGGCGAGGTCGCTGCCGTCCCGGAACCCGGTGACGTCGTCCAGGGCAACCATCGCCATGAGGACCGCTACCTCGCCGGCCAGGAACACCGCCATCACCAGTGCCTGCCGGGCGGTGAAGGCGCCGGCCGGGAACAGCGCGGCGGTCAGGGCGAGGAAGATGCCGAGGTAGTAGTCGTACACGTCCAGCTTGCCGAGCCGCGCGTAGGCGCGCAGCCGACTGTGGCCGTGTGCGGTCGCGGCCGGACGACCGGCCGCGATGCTGTCCGTCATGGATGACCTCTTGAGGGGGTGTCTGCGTCCGAAGGGGGGTGCCGCTCGCCCGGGCAGCGCGATGGGCGAGGCGGTCGGTCTGGGCCAAGCGGTGTCGGAGGCGGCCGGTCGCCGGTCGCCGGTGTCCGCGGCGGGCGGTCGCCGGTCAGCCGCGCTCGGTGGCGAAGGCGCACACGAGGTCGGCGACGTGCTCGACCTGTGCGTCGGTCAGCAAGTGGTGCACCGGAAGGGCGAGATGGCGGCGGGCAGCCTGCTCGGCGCGCGGCCAGCGGGCACCGGGCGACGCGTAGGGGGCGAAGGCACGGTGGGCGGGCAGGGGGCACGGATAGTAGACGTGTGTGGCCACCCCCCGCCCGGCCAGGTGGGCTTCGAGGGCCTCCCGGTCCTCGGCCAGGACCGTGTACACGTAGAAGCACCGGCCGTCCCCGCCGGGCGGCGGCGGGACCACACCGCGGCCGGCCAGCGGCGTGAAGCGCTCGGTGTAGTACGCGGCGATCTCCGCCCGTCGCGCCAGTCGCGCCGGGAAACCGGGGTAGCGGTACGTCTGGAAGGCGGCCTGGATCTCGTCGAAGCGGCTGTTGAGCCCGACGGTGTGGTGGACGAACCGGCGACCGGCGTACTGGCCGTGGTTGCGCAGCATCCGCACTTTCTCGCCCAGTGCCGGGTCCCGGGTGACGACCACGCCGCCCTCGCCGGGCATGCCGCAGGTCTTGACCTGTACGAAGGAGTAGAGCCCCGCGTCGCCCCACAGTCCGGCCGGGACACCCCGCAGCACGCCGCCCTGGGCGACCGCCGAGTCCTCCAGCAGGCGCAGTCCGTGCCGTCGGGCCAGTTCGGCGAAGCGTGGCATGTCGGCCATGACGGAGAACATGTGGGCCGGCATCACCGCCTTGGTCCGCTCGGTGACGAGGTGCTCCGCCTCGTCGGGGTCCATGGTCATGGTGTCCGGCCGGATGTCGGCGAAGACCGGTGTGGCCCCGCAGCCGGCCACCGAGGCGGCCAGGGGCGCGCAGCCGAACGCCGGCACGATCACCTCGTCACCGGCGCCTACGTCCATGGCCCGCAGCACCAGCGAGAGCGCCGACGTACCGCTGGAGCAGGCGACCACGTCGGCGGCCCCCAGGTCCTCGCGCAGCAGGTCCTCGAAGGCGGCGGTGCGCCTGCCCAGGATGAACCGCTGCTCCGGGTCGAGGCCCACCTCGCGGACCAGCCCGATCAGTGCGGGGCGGTCGGCTTCGAAGAGGGCGGGAGGGAAGAACGGGACGGCGGGAGTCAGCGATGCGGTCATGCGGTCGTCCTCGTTCCGGCGAGGAAGGAGCGGATGGTGTCGCAGACGCGGTCCAGGTCGTCGGATCCGAGATCGGGGTGGAAGGGCAGGGCGACGGCGCGCCGGGCCGCCGCCTCGGCGTGGGGGAACTCGCCCTGCCGGTGCCCCAGGTGCGCGAAAGCGGGCTGGTGGGGCAGCGGCACCGGATAGTAGACCTCCGTGCCGATGGCGTGCCGGGCGAGGTGGTCGACGAGGGCGTCCCGGTGCTCGGTCTCGATCAGGTAGACGTAGTACACGTCGCGGTCGTCCGGTGGTCCGGCGGTGGTCCGGGGCAGGCGGACGATCCCCGGCACGTCCCGCAGCCGGGCGGTGTACGCGTCCGCCAGTTCGGCCCGGCGTGCGATGTGCTCCTCCAGCAGGGACAGTTTGGTGAGCAGGACGGCCGCCTGGATGTCGTCCATCTTGCTGTTCGCGCCGGGCAGGGCGCTTTCGGTGGAGATGGCCGGGAAGTTGTTCAGCGTGCGGCCCGTCCTGCCGTGGTGGCGCAGCGCCGCGACGGTGGCCGCCACCTCCGGGTCGTCGGTGAGCACGGCTCCCGCGTCGCCGAGCGCGCCGAGCGTCTTGGAGGGGAAGAAGGACAGGACGCCACCGGCCCCGTGCAGGCCCGCGTGCACTCCGTGCCGGCGCATGCCGATCGCTTCGGCGCTGTCCTCGACGACGGTCAGGTTGTGCTGCCGGGCGACGGTGGTGACGGCCGTCATGTCGGCCATCGTGTGGAACAGATGCACCGGCATCACGAACCGGCTGCGCGCAGTGACGGCCGCCTTCAGCGCCGCGGGGTCGATCGCGTACGTCTTCGGATCGATGTCGACGAACTGCGGTGTCCCGCCCGCCAGTACGACGGCCGAGGCGGTGGCGAAGAACGAGTACGCCGGCACCAGGACACCGTCGCCGGGGCGCAGTCCGCAGGCGCGCAGCAGCAGCACCAGCGCGTCGGTGCCGCTGTTGACGCCGATCACATGCCGGGCGCCTGTGTAGTCCGCGAGCGCCGCCTCGAGCTGTCCGACCTGTTTTCCGTGGGAGAACTTGCCGCTGTGGAAAACGTCGTCCAACGCCTTTTCGATAGACGGCCACAGTCGTTCGAAAGTCGCGGCCTGAGAGAAGAAGGGAATTCGATCGGGCGTTCTCGGCGCAGACGGTAATGCACCCTCGGAGCGCGCCGAAATCTGTCCACTGGAAGGCAATCTCTCACCTGTCTCCGTCGTGTCAGTGGAATGCCCACGCTAATCGGACTTCCGGTCGACGGAGAAAGGAAAGGATCATCTTCACACGTTCTGGGGAATGGCGTTCCGGATGCCTTGACCATTTCCGCTCGCGGCCGCAACAGTGGTGCGGCGCACCGGAGTTGTGCGCGGCTCAGCGCATTTCGCACGCCCGTTTCCTTCCCGCTCTCCTCTCAGGAGGCCCTGTGCTGCAGCCCCTCGTGGTCGGGCTCGGCCGGTCCGGATCAGGACTGCATCTGCACACGCTCGGCGGTCTGGCCCGGCGGACCGCGGCCACGGGACATCCGCTCGTCGCGCTGCCCGCGGTCGGCTGCGACCCGCGCGCCGACAGTCTGCGGCTCCTGGGCGCGCCCGGCGAGGTCACGGCTGTCACCACGCTGGAACAGGCCCTGCGGTACGTGGACCCCGCCACCGCGGTGGTCCACGTGTGCACACCGCCCCGGTTGCGTTACGACCTCCTCGCGGAGCTGGCCGGACACGGCTTCCGCCGCATGATCGTGGAGAAACCACTCGCCGCGTCCATGGACGAACTCGACGCCCTGATCCGGCTGCGCCAGGACGCCGGGCTCGATCTCGTGACCGTCACCCACTGGATCACCTCCCGGCTCGCCGGCCGGTTACGCCGGCTGGTGAGCGGCGGACTGCTCGGCTCCCTGCGCCGTATCATCGTCGACCAGCACAAGCCCCGCTTCCTGCGGTCCCTGGCGACCGACGGGCATCCGTCCGCCCTGGACGTGGAGATCCCCCACTCCCTGGCGCTCGCGCTCGATCTGGCCGGACCGGCCGAACTCCGGGCCGCGCGCTGCTGGGACCTGCGCTGCGGGGACCGCGGACTGCCCCTGCTGGGCGGCGCGCACGTCGAACTGGAGCACCGTTCGGGCGTGGTGACGCTGCTGCGCTCCGACCTCGGCGCACCCCTCCGGCAACGCAGCGTCGTCTGCGAGTTCGACGGCGGGACGGCCACGGCCCACTTCCCCCTCAGCGAGGACGACGACCACGCGCAGCTGGTCGTCGCCCCCTTCGACCGCGGTACGGCTGCCCCGCCGACCGGAGTCCTCGACGCGGACGGAGTGCCCGGGATCGGCCGCCACACCCTCGACGCGGACGGAGTGCCCGGGATCGGCCACGACACCCTCGACACGGACGGAATGCCCGGGATCGGACACCATGTCTTCCGGGACGACGCCCTGACCGCCTTCCTGGACGACGCCTACCGCGGCTTCTCCTCCGGCGCCGCGGGCGCCGGGAACTTCCCGCTCGCCTGCGCGACCACGCGGCTGCTGTGCGCGGCCCGGGAACACTGCGCCGTCACACCGCACGCCGGCGCCGGGAGCCGCTGACATGTCACGGCACGGCGCCGCCGGATCCGGCGTCCGGGGGTTCGGGCAGCTCACCGGCATCGGCGACGAGGCGGCACCCGGCACCGACGGGCAACTGGCAGCGCTGCGAAGGCTCGGCTGGAACACCATCGAACTGCGCACGGTCGACGGCACAGCTCTCGCCGACCTCTCCGTGGCGGCCTTCGGCACGCTGGCCCGGCGGCTCGCGGACGAAGGCGTCACCGTGACCGCCGTCGCCTCCCGGATCGGCAACTGGTCCCGTCCCATCACCGGCCGCCTCGGCCAGGACCTGGCGGAACTCGACGTCCTGGCCGAGCGCTGCGCCACCCTCCGCTGCCGTCTGGTGCGGATCATGTCGTACCCCAACGACGGTCTGACGCAGACCGATTGGGCCGACCGCGTCCTGGCCCGCACCGCCGTCCTGGCGGACCGTGCCGAGCGCGCGGGCCTGGTACTGGCGCACGAGAACTGCGCGGGCTGGGCCGGGGACCGGGCCGACCGCGCGCTACGACTGGTGCGCGCCGTGGACAGCCCCGCCCTGCGACTGCTGTTCGACACCGGCAACGGCGTCCCGTACGGCTACCGCGCCCCGGACATGCTCCGCGACCTCGCCCCGTACGTCGTCCACGTGCACATCAAGGACGCCGTCCGCACGCCGGACGGCGGCACCGCCTACACCCTGCCCGGCGCGGGCGAGGCCGGGGTTGCGGAATGCCTGGAGTTGCTGGCCGCCCACGGCTACACCGGAGCACTGTCCCTCGAACCCCATCTCGCGGTTCGCCCCCACGAGGGGCTGGCCCTGGCCGGTGAGGACGCCGCCGACCTGTTCGTCCGGGCCGGCCAGGCGCTCGCCGGGCTGCTGGGCGCCGGACAGCCGGTCACCGGCCCCCTGGACGGCCCGGTGTGAGCGACTTCTTCACCGGCCGGCACCGAGAGTTGCTGCTCGACCTGCTGCGCCTGCCGAGCGTCAACCCCCTGGAGGCCGGCCCGGACGATCCGCCGTCCCGGCTGCCCGAGATCCTCCGGCGGTACGCGACGGCCGCCGCCGAAGCGGGATTCAGCACCCTCCGCCTCGCCGGTCCGCCCGCCGCCTGCCTGGACCGCCCGGGCGTACCGTCCACGGTCCGCGCCGCCGCCCGCGATCCGCGCTTCCTCGCGGACCAGCCCAGCCTGCTGCTGCGGCTGGGACCCGAGCGTCCCCGTGCGCACACCGTGATGTTCAACGTCCACCTGGACACCGTCGCCGGGCACACCCCGCCCGCCTTCGACGGCGTGCGGTTCACCGGCCGGGGCGCGGTCGACGCCAAGGGACCCGCCGTGGCCCTGCTCGCCGGGCTGCGGGCCGCCGCGTCCCACCCCGCCGTCGGACGGGACGTCACCGTCCTGCTCCAGGCCGTCGCCGGGGAGGAGGGCGGCGCCCTGGGCACCTACGGCACCCGCCCGCTGCTGGAAGCCGGGCACCACGGCCGCCTCAACGTGTTCTGCGAGCCGACCGGGCTGCGCGCGCTGCCCCGGGCCACCGCCGCGATGACCGCGCGCATCACCGTCGCGGGCCAGGACGCGGTGGACGACCACCCGGACGCCGGACACAACGCCACCGTGCTGCTGGGATTCCTGGCCCAGCACCTCGCCGCCCGCCTGGACGGGGCAGTACCCGGCACGCGGGTGTGCGTCGCCGGACTGCACACCGGACGTACGCACAACCGCGTCCACGGCACCGGCACGCTGCTGCTGAACCTGTCGTACCGCCGCACCGCCGACGGCGACCGCCTGAAGACCGAGGTCGCCCGGCACGTCGTCGACGGCCTGCACCGCTTCACCGAACTCTTCGCCCCTACCCGCGAGTTCGCGCGTACAGCGCGGGAGGCGGCACGGATCACCCGGCTCGGCTGGGACAAGGAGGGCCTGCCCGCCCTGGACGACTCCGACCCGTGGGCCGAGGAACTCCTGGCCCGCGCGGGAGCCCGGGCGGCGGCCGGCGACCCCGGCTTCACCTGCGACGCCATCTGGGCGGCCGGTCTGGACGACGCCTTCACCACCGTCCTCGGACCCGGCTGTCTCGCCGCCAACCGCGCCCACGCGCCCGGTGAGTTCGTCGACCTCGCCGACCTCGAGGAGTTCGCCGGCGTGGTCCGCCGGCTCGTCACGTTCTTCGCCGAGGCGCTGCCTGCGGCGTCGGCGCAGCGACCTCCGTAGCGCACCACACCCCCAGCCGGACGACCTGCGAAGACAACTGGCCCGCCCCGTAAGGAATCCCGTATGACGGCACCCACCGCCCCGCGAGCGGCGGTCGAGCACACGACCGTCCTCGTCGACCACGCGGAGCTGCACGCCTCGCTCACCGGCCTCTTCACCGGCCACGGCATCCCTGACGCGCGGGCCCGGCTCGCCGCGGACGCGCTGTGTCACGGCGATCTGACCGGGCTCGACTCGCACGGCGTGTTCAACCTCACCCGGCTCTACCTGCCATTGCTGGAGTCCGGCCGTTGCGACCCCCGCGCCGAGCCGGAGGCCCTCACCGACCTGGGCGCCTGCGCGGTCGTCGACGCTCGACGCGCCCTGGGCCTGTGGGCCGCGGCCGAGGCCATGGACGACGCCGTGGCACGGGCCGGCCGGCACGGGGTCGGGCTGGTGTCGGTGCGCGGGGCGACCCACTTCGGGTGCGCCGGCTTCCACGCCGTGCGTGCCGCGCACGCCGGGATGATCGGTGTGGTCGCGAGCAACTGCGGCGGCCAGCGCATCGCACGGCCCCCGGGCGGCGCGGTGGCGATGCTCGGCACCAACCCGCTGAGCGTCGCCGCGCCGGCCCTCGACGGGTACCCGTTCCTGCTGGACATGAGCACCACCGTCGCGCCCAGCGGGCGGGTCCGCGTCGCCGCCCGCCGCGGCACCCCGGCGCCCGACGGCTGGCTGGAGGACGCCGCGGGCGCCCCGGTGACCGACCCGTCCGCCTTCGACCGCGGCGAGGCCTTCCTGCGCTGGCTGGGCGGCACGGCCGAGGCCGGCGTCCACAAGGGCTACGGGCTGGGCATCGCCGTCGAACTGCTGGCCGCCGTGGTGTCCGGCGCGGCCGTGGGGCCCGCGCCCGCCGCGCTGGAAGGGGACGGCCGGCCGCACGGCAGCGACGACGGCATCGGCTTCTTCCTCCTCGCGATCTCCCCGGAGGTGCTGCGCCCCGGCGCCGACGTGGCCGCCACGACCCGGTCCCTGTTCGGCACCCTCGTCGACTGCCCACCGGTGCCCGGCGGCGAGCCGGTGCGCTACCCGGGCTGGCGGGAGGCGGAACTCGCCGCCGAGCGCCGCCGCCACGGCATCCCCCTGCCCCCTCACCTCCACGCGGAGCTGACCGCCCTCGGTCTCCTCGGCGGTCCCGGGAGGAGCCCGCGATGACGGCGCCCTTGCGGCTCGGCGTCGTAGGTCTCGGCGCCATCTCCCCCTACTACCTGGCCGCCGCGGAACGGCTGCCCGAGTGGCGGCTGGCCGCCGTGTGCGACGCCCGCGCCGAGGCCTTGGAGCAGTTCCCCGGCCCGGTGGCACGCTTCAGCGACCACCGCACGCTGCTGGACCGGGCACGACCGGACGCCCTCGTCGTGGCCGTGCCCAACGATGTCCATCTGCCCCTGTGCCGGGACGCCCTGGCCGCCGGCGTCCCCGTCTGCGTCGAGAAGCCCCTCGCCCTGACCGCTGCCGAGGCGTCCTTGCTGGTGGAGCTGGCGCGGCACTACGGGGTCCCGCTGATGACGGCGTTCCACCGCCGCTACAACGACGCCGTCCGCGCACTGGCGCGCCGGACGACGGGCCGGGAGATCCGCTCCGTCCGGGTGCGCTACCTGGAACGCATCGAGGAGCATCTCGGCGGCGAGGACTGGTACCTGGACCCGGCCCGCTGCGGCGGCGGCTGTGTGGCGGACAACGGCCCCAACGCCCTCGACCTGGTGCGGCTGCTGCTCGGTGAACTCGCCGTCGGCCACTGCGACATCGACCGCGACGGCTCCGGCGTCGACCGTCGGGCGGTGATCAGCCTGCGGGGCCGTACGGGAACCACGGCCTCGGTCGAGCTGGACTGGTCGTACCCGGGAGAACTCAAGGACATCGAGGTGGAGCTGGCCGGCGGAGAGGTGATGCACGCCGACATGCTGGCCGGACACACCGGCTTCAAGGCGTCGCTGTGGCACGAGTACGAGGCGGTCCTCACCGAGTTCGCCGCGCTCGTACGTCCCGGTGCTCCGGCCGGCCCGGGGGCACACGGCGGCCTGGCCGCGCTGGAACTGGTGGAGGCGGCCTACCGCTGTGCCCGGCCCGCGTCGGATGCGACGGCAGCGGAGGCGGGCCGGTGAATCGGGCAGAGGACGGCCCGAAGCGCGTGGTGCGTGGATCACTGGTCAAGGTGCTCGTGCACCGCCGCACGGACCGCGGCATGCGGCTGGAGGAGCACGCGGCACGCTGCGTACGCCGGGGCGAGGTGCACGAACTGGTCACCACCGACCAGTGGGACCCGCGCCCGGGCGCCCGGATCGACCGGGTGGGTTTCCTGGGCTTCGCCGAGCTGTCGTGCGGCGGTGTGATCGACCGGGGTGACCTGGTGCGGATCGGGGACACGGCGGTCGGCACGGTGCTCGGCTTCGACGCCTGCCACCTGCCGAACCACTACAACATCCTGATCCACGCGGCGCGTCCGGTCAGCGGCAGGGACCTGGACCTGCGGCCGGAGAACGCCGTCACCTTCGTCCAGGGCCGGTCCGGGGACCACGGCACGGTTCTCGCGTCGCCCGACACCTGAAGGGCATCCGTCGCGCACCGGATGGCGCCGGCCCGGTGAACGGGCGGCGCCATCCGTGGCCGTGGAACCCGGGTGGTCGCCCACCCGGGTCACAGCTGCCGCTCGGACAGGTCAGCCGAGCAGCTCGACCTCCAGGCGGCCGAAGTGGAAGTCACGGACCGTCTGGAGCAGTTCGTCCTCGGACAGCCTTCCGTCGCCGTTCCTGTCCACCGTCTGGAAGATCTCCCCGGCCTGGGAGGCCGGCACGCCGACCGCGGACAGCCAGGCCTGGAACTCACGGGCGTCGATCTCGCCGTCGTGGTTGTCGTCGCACAGGCGGACCAACGCCTTCACGATGGGAGAGAGCGCGCGGTTGAAGCTCGCCTCACCCTCCTTGAACAGCAACTCCCCCGTGGCGGCGAGGAACTGCTCCCGGCTGATGGCGCCACCAGCCGTGACGCCGGCCTTCTGGGCCAGGTGCTGGTACAGCCCCTGGAACGCGCTGTGGAGCTCCTGCACCTCCGGGGAGTCGGCGTTCTTGCCGAGGTTCTGGGCGATCCGGGCTGCCTCGCCCTGGAAGTCGCTCGCCTCCAGGACGCCGTTGCCGTCGGTGTCCCACTTCTCGAAGCGCTTCACCAGGCGGTCGTTGGCGACAGCGGTGCTCATATGTCTGTCCTTCTTTCGGACGGAGTCCGATGGTGTCGGTGGTGTCGGTGGTGTCGGTGGTGCGGCTTGTTCCGGGTGGATGACGGACTACGGCACCTGGGCAGGGCCGCGACCGCGCAGGGCGGTACCGCTGCGCGGGCTCTGGGGCCGGCGAACGCCGGCAGGAGGAGACGCCGGCTGGGGCCGGCGCGAGGGGGTCAGAGAAGCGCGAGGGGGTCAGAGAAGGGTGACCTGGCTGCCCACGGCCTGGCCGCGGGTGTCGAGCAGGGCACAGCGAGCCTGGCCCAGTGCTTCCCTGGCGTAGCAGGCGTGTTCCTGCAACAGGATCGCCACATCGGCCTGGGCCATGGCTTCCTGGAGGTTCTCGGCGCGCGGCACAGACCGGCCGCCGACCGTGAACTCGGCTATGTACGGGTCGTGGTAGGACACCTCGGCACCGGCGGCGAGCAGCCCTGCCGCCACCGGGTGCGCCGGCGTCTCCCGGACGTCGGCCACATCCGCTTTGTAGGTGATTCCGAGGAGCAGGACCCGTGCGCCCTCAGGGCGGCCCCTGACCTCGGTGAGCAGGGCCAGCGCCCGGTCCACGACATGGTTCGGCATACGGCCGACGACCTCGTGTGCGGCGGCCAGCGTGCGGAAGGCGAAGCCCTGGGATGCGGCCCGCGCGGTGAGATAGCGGGGGTCGACGGGAATGCAGTGCCCGCCGACGCCGGGTCCGGGCCTGAAGGGTGCGAAGCCGAACGGCTTGGTCGCGGCGCAGTGCAGCACGTCCCAGACGTCGATACCGGTCTCGTGGCAGAAGAGTGCCATTTCGTCGACCAGGGCCATGTTGACGTACCGGTAGGTGTTCTCGAGGAGCTTGGCCATCTCCGCCTCCCGCGTGCCACGGGCGAGGACGAGGTGGTCCACGAACCGGGAGTAGAACGCGACGGCGTACTTGGCGCACAGAGCGCTGCAACCGCTCACGATCTTCGGCGTGTTGCCGATGGACCACGTCTCGTTGCCGGGGTCGATCCGCTGCGGCGAATACGCCAGGTGGAAGTCCTCGCCCGCCCGCAGCCCGCTGCCGTGCTCCAGCAGCGGCCGCAAGACGTCCTCCGTGGTGCCGGGATAGCTGGTGGACTCCAGGACGACGAGCATGCCGGGGCGCAGCCGGGCGGCGACGACCCGGGCTGCGCCCTCGACCGCGGACAGGTCGGGTAAGCCCTCCGGTGTGAGCCCGGTCGGCACACAGATCACCACGGTCTGCGCGCCGTCCAGGACCGCTGGGTCGGTCGTGGCACGAAAGCCCGCGTCCAGCATGACCGCGACCTCGGCGTCGAGGACGCCGCCGACATGCGAGCGGCCTGCGGCGAGTCCGGACACCACCCTTCCGGACACGTCGTACCCCGCGGTCGCCAGACCGGCCGAGACCGCGGCTCTGGAGAGCGGCAGTCCGACATGCCCCAGCCCGATGACGACGAGATCCATGGCCATGTCCGTACGTTCTCCTGAGGGTGTGGGGAGGGAACGGGAACAGCGGTGGCTCAGGCGGAGAAACTGCCGCTGCCGGGCGCCACGTGCGAGCCGTATCCGGGCTCGACGGTGAGGCCGGGGGTCAGACAGAACGGGTCGGCGTAGACGGTGACCGGACGATCGGTGTGGTTCGTCAGCACATGCGCGTCGGGCGGAAGCTTCTGGCACCCGTGCGGATCGTGATAGACCGACAGTGGCGTCACTTCCGTGGCGAACACCACGACATCCCCCTGCTCCGCCGCGGCAGCGGTGCCGGCGGCGCTCGCCGCGAGCAGCGCACCGGCAGCGGCGAACATGAAGGCAGGGGCGAAGCGCATGAATTGGTCCTTTCGGCAGGGTGTTGTCGAAATGATTCTTTTCGGTAGATGCATCCGCTAAGCGCCACCCCACCCTGGTGCGCCCGAACCAGTGACACGGTCAAGTGGAGTTGACGCACGGTCGGCGATCCGCGCACCCCGTCGGTATCCGACGCGCAGGGGGCCGGGCACCGGTTGGGCCGGAGCGGCGCCCCTCGGCGAGGCGTGCCACTCCGGCCCTGAAAGCCCGAGGTCAGTTGTAGACGTTGAATTCCGCGACTGACCACCAACTACGCGCGACATTTTCGGTGTTGACGACCTTGATATAGCGAGCTGTCTGCGTGGGGAAGGACATCAGGTGGACTCGTTGGCCGTCCGCTGCGGAAGAAACCTTGGTGTAGTCGCTTCCATCCGTGGACACGTATACGTCCGCGCTCCGCGCATAGTCGCTGACGCTTCCGCCGACATCCAACACAATCCTGTTGAAGGTCTGCGTCTGCCCCATGTCCACTTGGATCCAGAGGCCGTCGTACTGCCCTGTTCCGGAGCTGTACCGAGTGTCGGAACTGCCATCGAGCATGTTTCCGGGCGCATCCCCCTGAGTGGCGTCCGAAGCCTTTGCGGTCCAGCCCGTCCGCGGCAGCGCAGAACCGAGGTCTATGACGTCGAACGAAGATCCACCTGCGTCCACCCCGCTGGTTCCCTTCACGGAAACCGTGACCTTCCCCGCCGGAAGCCCCGCCGGAACGTAGGCACTGATGCTCGTGTCCGACCAGGTGTCTATTTCGGCATAGCTTGATCCGAAGTACACCGTGCCCAGCCCTTGGGCGTCACCGAAACCAGCACCGCGAATCGTGAACTTGGAGCGTGGCATTCCTCGTTCCGGCTTCAGTTCGCTGAACTTCGGCGATGGGAAGCTCGACAGCTTCTTGGTGGTGAACATCGCCGAGGTGCCGCTCGGCAGCATATAGGTGTACGAGCCGTCGGCGGATATCTTGAAACTCTTGCCGTTGGCGGTCCCGTTGAACACGACGGTGACCTGCGACCCTTCCTTGCTGGTCCAGGTCTTCAGCTGGAGGCCGTTCGATACCGCTGCCGGAGCTGCGATCGAGCCGGCTCCACGCGCGGACCCGTACACCTCGATGTCGCCGATGGCCCACCAGAAACCGGATACCGCAGTACTGACGATGCGAATGTACTGTGCCGTCCGGGTCGGCAACGTGACGGCTATTTTGCCGATGCCGCCGCTGCCGCTCGCAATCGCGCTGCCCCAATCGACTCCGTCGTCCGAAACGTATATCTGATACTTGGTGACGTAGTCGAACGAATTGTTCACGCCGGTATCGAAGACGAGCTTGTTGAAGCTCGTGGGGCTCCCCAGGTCGATCTGGAACCAGTCGCCGCTCGTCGGCCCGTGCCCGAGACTCCACCTGGTGTCGATGTCGCCGTCGATCGCGTTCGCGGCCACACCCCAGTCCGGCTGCGCGGAAGCCTTGGCCGTCCACTTGCCACGGCTCAGTGCCCTTCCTGTCGTCTGGACGGCAGCTCCGATCGGAAGGGAGTACGTGACCAGTTTGTTTCCGGTACGGATGGAATTCTGGTAAGGCAGCAGTTCCGGGTCGTACGTGACAGTGACCGGACCGGATGCCGATTTGAACATGAAGTCATGTGTCGGGTCCGAGACCTTGGTCGCCGCGGGGGTACGGCCGCTCTGCGCAGGCCCGGAGTACGTGAACGTGACGGCGTCGCCGGCGTCAAGGGTGTAGTCGAACGAGTGCGTCCCGTCCGCGACACTGAAGGTCTTCGCGGCACTGCCCGAGTTGTGGGCGATCAGAACCTTCGATCCGTCCGGGTTCTGGAACGCGACGTTCTCTATGCTGCCTTCCCCGAGCGTGTTCGAGTAGATCCGGCGCGCTCCGGGCTTGACGAACCGGCTTGCGTGGGCGAGGGCGTGGTAGTCCACGTTGTAGGTCACCCGTCCGTCGGCCGGGTCGATCGTGAGCAAGCCGCGCAGCATGGGTATACCGGCCGTGTCGCTGTTGAGCGGGCCCCGATCGGGGTCGAGTGCGATGTTCCACAGCATCACCCCGTTCGCCCAGTTGCGCGTGCCGTTGATGATCCACGTACCCAGTGCTTCACTGAACGCCGTCCGGTCGCTGTCCTGCCAAACGCCTCCGGTGGCCTCCGTGATGAACGTTTCCTTGCCCGGGTAGTCGTTGTGGACCAGCGTCTGGGAGTTCGGGTTGCCGCTGTAGATGTGCCACCCGGTTCCCGCGGTGTACTTGGAGGCGGCGGGGTCGCTGAAAATCGTCTCCGGATACGAGGGCACGTCCCAGTTGTGGTCCCACGCCAGGATCTTCGTGGAGATTCCGTCGGCCTCGAACGCCTTGCCGATCTCCTGGATCAGCTCGGCTTCCTGGTACGCGGACAGGAACATGCCGGGCCAGGTGGGCGTACCCATGGGTTCGTTCTGCGGGGAGATGTAGGAGATGGGCACGCCGGCTTCGCCATAGGCCTGGATGAACTTGACGAAGTAGTCGGCGAGCGCGGAAGTGTACTCGCTCTTGAGGGTGCCTCCGATCATGGAGTCGGAGGTCTTCATCCAGCCTGGTGGGCTCCACGGGTTGGCCATGATCTTGATGGACGGGTTGAGTGAGAGGGCCTGCCGCAAGGCCGGAACGATGTACGGCAGGTCATGCCGGATGGAGAAGTTGGACAGCGTCGGGTCCGTCTGCCCCGCGGGCATGTCGTCGTAGGAGTAGTTCCCGGACGCGTTGAAATCCGTGGCGGCCATCGGAGAACGGAGCAGGCTGAGGCCGATTCCCTTCGAGGGATCGAACAGCTTCTTCATCAGCTTGGTCCGCTCGGCAGGGGACAGCTTGTCGATGAGCCAGGCGGAGGAGTCGGTCATGGCCGCGCCGAAGCCTTCGACCTTCTGGTACTTGACGCCGTCGTCGACCTTGATCGTCAGCGGGTTGGCGGTTTTCCTCGCCTTGAACAGCACATCGTCCTGACCGGCGACCCACTTGTCGGCCGATACGTCCGTCAGCCACACACGGACGGAATTGTCACGTGAGGCTTGCTTCTGCTGCGGGGCGGCGATGGCATTCCCGGAAACCTGGGTCCAGGCGGCGGCGACACCGACTGCGGTGGCCAGGAACTGGCGTCGTCCGAGACCGTATGACCTCATGGAAGATCCTCCTTCGGACCTGCTTGTTCAGTACTGGGGCGAGTGGGTGGGACACATTGCCGAGGTGGGGGATCGACCGGTCGGTGTCGGTTCTACGGCGACGCCGGCGCCGGCTCTGCGGCGTCGGTGCTCGGTTCCTTGATCACGAGCGGGTGCAGTTCCCAGGCGTCGACCGCGTAACCGAGGCGTGTCCCCGGTGCGGTGCGGGCCTGCAGTCGCCACGGGCTCTGCCCTGTCGGGTAGAAGCGCAGGGTGAGGACCTGTCCGGTGGTGGTCAGGAAGACTTCGGCGATGGAGTGGTCGACGACCACGCGCAGGTCGACGGGCCGGCCGGCTGGGCAGGGCATCCGGTAGGAGCCGCCGCGGGCCCGGGTGTCCAGTGAGGCGTGTTCGCGGTCGACGACCAGTTCGCCGGCGTCGGTGTCGAGGTGGATGTCGAGGTACTCGGAGCCGTCCGGGGTCGTGAGGAGCCGCAGACCGGCGTGTCCGGCCGGCTCCAGACGGGCCGTGAGGTCGAAGGCGCAGCCCACACTGCCGAGTTCCGTCGGCTGCGGACCGTGCGTCCGGCCTGCGGCGTGGATGGTGTGTTCGCCGCGCAGGGCAAGCAGTTCGGCGGCGGGTTGCTGGCGCAGTGTTCCGTCGTCGTCGACCTGGATCTCACGGGGCAGGGTGAGGAGGCCGGCCCATCCGCCGGCGACGGCCCAGGCTTCGTCGCGGGCTTCCCATGACCAGCCCCACAGCAGCCACCGGTTGCCCGGTGCACGCAGCAGGGCGGGTGCGTAGCAGTCGGGGCCGTGGTCGACGGGTGCCGGTGGGCCGGCCTTGAAGTGGCCGTCGTGCTCTTCGCCGGTCAGGGCTGCGAGGTGCTGCGGGCCGGTGGGTTCGGTCCACGCGCTGAGGATGAGGGCGCCGCGTCCGTCGGCCGACGGAAGGTACTGGGGGCATTCCCAGCCCTCTCCGGTGAGCAGTCCGGTGCCACCGATGGGCTCCGGACGGCGGGCCGCGAAAGGCCCCCGGTAGGTCCAGTTCTCCAGGTCGGGCGAGTCGTAGAGAAGGGCGGCGGCGCGGCCGTCCGCGAGGGCGGCGCCGACCAGCATCCGCCAGCCGTCTCCGTCCTGCCAGACGTACGGGTCGCGGTACATGGTGCAGCCCTCGGGCAGCTCGGGGATGAGCAGGTCGCCCCGCGGGCGGAAGCTGTTGCCGCCGTCGTGGGAGACGGCACAGGTGACGGGCTGGTGTTGGAACGAGCGGTCCTCGCGGTGCGCGGAGTAGAAGGCGACCAGCCGGTCGCCGTCGGAGACGGCGTTGCCGGAGAAGCAGCCGTCGACGTCCTCGCCGTCGGGGGTCGGGGCGAGGGCGATCGGCAGCGGCTCCCAGGTCAGCAGGTCGGGGCTGCGGAAGTGGCCCCAGTGCATGTTCGCGTGGGTCGCTCCGGACGGGTTGTACTGGTAGCACACGTGGTAGTGGCCGTCGTGGAAGA
>NZ_POUC01000919.1 GCF_002891435.1 Streptomyces cahuitamycinicus | reverse complement strand
CACCCTAGGGTTCGTCGGCAGCGTCAGTTGTGTATAAGAGACAGCCGTCGCCCTCCCCCTAAACCGTTTTGGCGATAGCTCCCGCCATCCCATATGCTTCTCACGTCCCCGACGCGCTGAGAAGCGCCCAGGCGGGCCGATAGCCCTCATCGTCTAGCGGCCTAGGACGCCGCCCTTTCAAGGCGGTAGCACGGGTTCGAATCCCGTTGGGGGCACGCACCACCCTGTGCGACACTGTCGTACGAAGCTTGGTCCTGTGGAGCAGTTTGGAGTGCTCGCCACCCTGTCAAGGTGGAGGCCGCGGGTTCAAATCCCGTCAGGACCGCTGAGGTTTCACGTGAAACCTCGTGGCTGGGTAGCTCAGTTGGTACGAGCGTCCGACTGAAAATCGGAAGGTCGCCGGTTCGACCCCGGCCCCAGCCACAGCAGCCCTCACCAGGGCTTGAGTCCCTCCCCGAAGCATTCGGGGAGGGACTCTTTCGTTTCCCCCACCGCACCCGACGCCACTCCGGTCGCTCGGGCAGCGTGCCGACAGCCCTGCGTGCGGCGCCAGTACCCGCCTGGTACCGACCGGGCCGGTACCGGCCTGCTCGGTCCTCCGGCCGGGGCTGTTACGGGTCACGACAAAAGGGTTAGCCATCAAATTCGGCGGGATGAGATCCTGGATCCCGTATGTCTACGCACCCCGCCCCCGCCCCTGGCTCTTATACCCATCTCCCAGCCCACG